>DASZLC010000087.1:0-32031 GCA_035552615.1 Solirubrobacteraceae bacterium | reverse complement strand
CTCCGTACTACAGTGCACGCATTCGCGCTCCGGGCCGCCCGCGTACTGAACCTGATCGGCACGCTGGGGTGAGGCGCGCCGACGCGCAGCCGATCGCGGCGGGACTCGTCGCCGCGCTCGTCGGCTTCTTCGGCGCGTTCTCGGTCGTGCTCGCCGGGCTCCACGCAATCGGTGCCAACCGCGCACAGTCGGCATCTGGCCTCGCCGTGCTGTGCATCGGCACCGGCATCCTGGGCATCGTGCTGTCGTGGCGGACGCGGATGCCGCTCAGCATCGCGTGGTCGACCCCCGGCGCAGCGGTACTGATCGGCGCGGGACACGTGCATGGCGGCTACCCAGCCGCTCTCGGCGCGTTTGTCGTGTCCGGCTGCCTGCTCACCCTCGCGGGGCTCTCGCGGCGGTTCGAGCGGCTCGTCACCGCGATCCCGCCGCCGCTCGCGAGCGCGCTGCTCGCCGGCGTGCTCCTGCCCGTGTGCCTGTCCCCCGCTCGCTCGCTCGTCGCCTATCCCGGCCTGACCGCGCCGATGGTGGCCGTCTGGCTCGTACTGACGCGCGTCGCGCGCCGGCTCGCCGTGCCGGGCGCGTTCGCCGCCGCGGCGGCCGCGCTCGTGATCGACGGGCGCGTGCACGCGGGCGCGCTGTCCCACCCGCTTCTGCGACTCACCGCTGTCGCTCCCACGTTCCGTCTCGGGACCGTACTGAGCATCGCCCTCCCGCTGTTCCTCGTGACGATGGTGTCTCAGAACCTGGCGGGCATGACCGTGCTGAGGCTGCATGGCTATCACCCGCCGCTGCGGCCGGTGCTCACGAGCACCGGCGTGGTGTCCGCCGCGTCGGCGCCGTTCGGCGCCCACGCGGTCAACCTTGCGGCGATCACCGCCGCGCTGATGGCCGGCCCCGACGGGGGGCCGCGACCCGAGCGCCGCTGGGTCGCCGCGGTCGCCGGCGGCGCCGCCTACCTGGTGCTCGGGCTCTTCACCGGGCTGGCCACCGGGTTTGTCGCGAGCGCACCGCCGGTGCTGATCGAGGCCGTCGCCGGGCTTGCGCTGCTCGGCGCGCTCGGGGGCGCGCTGCGCGCCGCCACCGATGACGAGCCACTGCGCGACGCCGCGCTCGCAACGCTCGTCGTGACCGCGTCCGGGATCACCGCCGCGGGCCTCGGCGCGCCCTTCTGGGGCCTCGCGGGCGGACTCGCCGTGCTGGCCGTGCAGCGCCTCGGCGCTGACCGGCTCAGAGGCCGCGGGCGGTGAGCCAAGCGTTCATCGCCGCCTCCAGCTTCGGCGCGCCGCGCTCCAGTGTGACCGCGTGGCCCTCACCCGGCAGGCTGATGTCGGTCAGCTTTGGGGTGCTCCTGTACAGCGACTCCTGGAGGCTTGGCCACGGCAGACCGGCCTGGAAGATCCCGTCGTCGCCGGCGTGGACATAGGCGATCGGAACGTGGATCGAGCCGACGTTGAGGATGTCGATCGCGGTGCCAGTCAGGATCGATTCGATCTGACCGCAGGGATCGTTCGTCCGCAGCGCGTTGGCGGCGGCCTCGACGGCCGGATCGACGTCGCGGAACATCAGCGAGTCGTACTGGGCGTCGGTCGTGCCGAACTGCGCGTAGCCGGTCGAGCTCGAGCCGACCTGTTTGACGTTGCCCAGAACGCACTGGACGGCGTCGAGGCCGAACGCCGTGTAGGCGCCGAGCGAGTAGAACTGGTCCGCCCACTCCATCACCCCGAGGGCGTTGATGTCCCTGAACGTGTACGCCTCAACCTCCACCAGCTCACCGCCGGCCGAGTGTCCCACCAGGCCGACCTTGCCGAAGCGCGGCGTCGTCGTCAATCCGGTCGCGGTGTAGGTCCCGTCACGCAGGTCCCGAACGATTTCGTGGAGGATCGTGGCTTGACTGCCGACGCAGGTCGCGGCTCCGGGCGGGATCGAGGATTTGCCGTAGCCGAGCCGGTCGATTACGACCGAGGCGTGACCCGCGGCGGCTTCGGCGCCGGCATAGTCGTAGCCCGGGACGGCCGTGAAGTCCCAGAAGTAGCTGGCGTAACCGAGGCCGTGGGCATACAGCGTGACGCCGGCAGGGGTGACCCGGGCCGGCAGGATCAGCGACCCAGAGATCGTGTAGGTCTTGCCGTCGGCAGTATTCGGCAGGCACGAGACCGCGGTCTCGTTGTCGTTGACGACCGTGAACGTGACGGGCACCGTCCTGACACCCGGGGCATGTGAAGCGGCGCCCGCCGATGCGGGCACGGCGGCCGCGCTGCCACAGAGGGCCAGCAGGGCAAGGATCAGCAGCAACCGGCCTCGACGCATCCTCACAGCCTCTTTCCTGTTGTTCACGATCTGCCTGTACGGACTCCGCTCGCGGAGAATCCTTCCCAGGGCTGGTGCTGGTGCTCCGGCGCTCGGTTGGCGCGCTGTCGGTCAGCGTGCCGATCGCCTCGATGGTCGGCTGACGAGCGTCACGGTTCGGTGTGCACGACGACGTCCGCGATCTCGGGAAGTTGCTCGCGAAGTGCCTCTTCGAGCTCGCTGGCGATGCGATGGGCGTTACTCAGTGATGCGGTCGCGCCGACCTGGACGGTCATGAACAGGACGGTGCCGGCGGCGGTCGGCAGAACGCGCACGTCTCGGGGCTCGCTGCCCGTTCGCGCTTGGGTGATGGCGGTGATCGTCGCGACCGTCTGATCGTTACCACGCGACGCCAGCGGGTCGGTCGCGATCGGCCGTTCGAGTGGTTCCAGGTGCGTCCGGACGTCGGTGACGTGCGGGAGCGCGCCGATCTCCGCCTCGATGCGCTCGGCGACTTCGTGCGCGGCCTGCAGGGAGCTGTCGGCCGGAAGCTTCAGGTGCAGCGAGACGCTGATATCGGTGTCGTGCTCGAAGATCGTGATGTCGTGCGCTTCGCTCACGGTCGGTTCCGCCAGGGCGATCGCGAGGACACGGTCTCGGAGGGTGAGCCCGCGGCTGCGCGGCTCGACGTGAACGACGACATCGGCGTTGGGCAGCGCGGTCTCGATCGCCCGCTCGACCTCGTCGGCAGCGGCGTGTCCCTCAACGACCGCCTGCCCGGGCGGGACGGCGACGACGACGTCGGCGAAGTACCGGCCGGCGGATTCGCGGAGTCGCAGGCGCTCCAGTTCGATCTCGGGGCTGATCGCGGCGATCGCATCGAGAGCGCGCGCTTGCGCGTCGGTCGGAGCGGTGTCCATCAGCACCAGGGCGTTCTCGAAGATCAGCCGGCCGGCGGCGGTGAAGATGATGATCGCGACGACCAGCGCCGCGATCGCGTCGCCCCGCTCAAAACCGGCGCGGACCGTGATCAGCCCGATCAGGACAGCGAGAGTTCCAGCGACGTCGCTGGCGAAATGAAACGAGTTGGAACGCAGCGCCGCGGAGCGGTATTTACGTGCCGCGCGGCGAGAGATCAATGCGCGAGTGATGTTCACGACGATCGCGACACCAATGACGACGAACACGTACCACCGGGCGGCAAGCGAGCCGCCGTTGCCGGTCAGCCGGTTCACGGCCTCGATCACGACGACCAATCCGCCGGCCAGGAGGATCGTCGCCTCAGCCAGAGCGGACAGGTTCTCCGCGCGGCGGTGACCATACGGGTGCGACTCGTCGGCCGGCCGTTCCCCCAGCCGGACCGCGAAGAACGTCACGACCGCCGCGACCACGTCCCCGGTCGACTCGACACCCGCCGAGACCAGCCCGAGACTTCCGGTCGCCAGCCCCGTCGCGAGCATCAAGGTCATCTGCAGCGCCGCAGCGACGATCGACACGAACGTGGTGCGCTGCTGCGCCGCGGCATCCCCCGGACTCAAGAACGGTTGGCTGCTCATCTCACGCCCCGGCATCGCCAGGGGAGGGTAGTGTGGGCGGCACGGGAGAACTGCCAGCCGAAGGGGCGCCAGACCCCCGCGCCGAGGGGTCTGGCGCGAAACGGCGGTCAGTGCAGGAGCTTCAGGGTGTTGTCGCCGTCGTCGACGTAGTAGACGCCGTTTCCTGACGGGGCGATCACGAGACCGAACAGCGACCCGGCCGGCTGTGAGCTTCCCGGTGCTCGTCGGCACGAGCGCGAGCCCATACGGGTCGATGTCCCCGTTGGCCGGGACGGTCGAAACGCCGCCGCGGTCCAGTTCCTTCCCACCTCGCTGCCCCTACGAAAAGCTCGTCCACCCAGCAGACAGACAGGAAGGAAAGTGCCCGGGGCGCGTCTTAAGGGGCACCGGCCGAGAACCGGCGGAGACCGGTCCGCCGGGGTCTCGCACCACGACCAACAGAAGGAACGTATCCATGCCCGACCGCACTTCCAGGAATGCTCACGCGCCCCTGAAAGCAGCCACCTCCGAGCCGACCCGCGTGCTGATCGTCGCCAACCAAACGGCGACCAGTCCGGAGCTGATCACCGCACTTCGGCAGCGAACCCGCCCCGGCGTCGTTCACTTCCATCTCGTCGTGCCCGCGCTGAACAGCCGCCTGCGGCACTGGCTCTCCGACAGCGACCGGGCCGTGCAGATCGCGCACGATCGTGGCCAAGACGCACGCTCGAAAATGGCCGATTACGGCATCTCGGTCAGCGTGGAGATCGGCGACAGCGTCCCGATGCTCGCCATCGCCGACGCGCTCTCCCGCTTCGACGCCGATGAGATCCTCATCTCCACCCTTCCGACGCAGCGCTCGCACTGGCTCGAGCGGGACCTGATCAACCAGTCCCGCCGGCATTTCGGCCTGCCGGTCGCCCACGTCATCGGGGCAGAGCCGACCTCGCTGGCGGCCTAGCCGCTCACGGTTGCTGAGACTGGTCCGCCCGCGCCTCGGCGCGCTCGGTGGTAGCGGTCTCGCGCGAGATGGTGTCCTGCTCGCGCCGAGTGAGCGCCTGCTGGCGCTCCCGGGCCAGGCGGGCGCGCGTCAGTCGATCGCGCTCGCGGTCCTCGGCCGTTCCCTCGCGCTGGTCGGCCCTGCGCTCGCGGTCGTTGGCGAGATCCTCGCGCGTGTCGGCCGTGTTCTCGCGCACGTCGGCGAGGCGGTCGCGGTCATCGGCCACCCACTCGCGCCTGGTCACCGCCACCTCCCGCGCGGCGAGCGCCCGCTCCCGCTCGCTGAGCGCGTTCTTCGTCGATGCCTCGTCTTCGCGCGGCATCGACGTATTTTGACAGAGCCGGTCCGGCGCGATCAGAGCGGTTGGACGTTCACCGCCTGGGGACCCTTCGTTCCGGCCTCGGCGTCGAACGACACGCGGGCGCCCTCGGTCAGCGAGCGATGACCGGCGCCGGCCACCGCCGAATGGTGGACGAACAGGTCCTTGCCACCTTCGTCGGGCGTGATGAACCCGTAGCCCTTCTGGTCACTGAACCATTTCACGGTTCCACTGGCCATCGCAGTTCTCCTTAGGTCGTGGTCTGCGGACGAGGAGGGCTGGAAGGCGATGACCCGCGAGCGCCGAACACGGTGGTGGGTCCCGGACGGACCCGGTCGACGGCAACCCTACCAGTGAGCCGGACGGGCGATTCGAAAGAGTCCGCTTAGGGTGCGGGGGCGCGGAGCATCACGACGCACTCCGGATTGACGCCGATCCGGTCGCCGGTGTCGGCCTCGACCAGCCACGCGAGCTCCATGATCGAGCCCCGGGCGGCACCGATGATCAGGCGCTCGACGTCCTCGGCCGTCCCCTGCACCAGGTAGCGATCGCCGCCGACGATCATGATCTCCGTTGTGGGCACCGGCCCAGGTGACTCCACGGTCGGGGAGACTACTCGACGCGGCGCTGCCCCGACGGCCCGAGCGGCCGTGGATGGTACGGTCGACGGCGCTCCATGAGCTCAGCGAGCGAGATCCAGCAGCTCGAGGCCGAGGTGCGCTACTACCGCGAGCGCATCGCGCTCCTGCGGGCCAAGCAGTACGGCCGCGGCCTCGGATCGGCGTCGCGTCTGCAGGAATACGAGCGGCGTCTGGCGAGCGCCGAGCTGCGACTGCGCGAGCACGGTCCTACATGACGCCGCCGCGCGCGATGGCCACGCGCGTCGTGTCGACGGTCGTTCCCAGGGCGGGCGCCGGCACCCCGCCCAGCGGGTACTCCTGGATCGTGTCGGACGGGCCGAGCGCGACGGGGATTGTCAGCGAGCCGTGCGCGCTCGTCTCCAGCACCGCCGTCGTCGTTCCGGCCGCGGTCGTCGTGCTCACCGTATAGGGCGTCCGCCGCGCATAGAAGGCCGGCGTGGTCACCGTCGCTGTTCCCGACCCGGCGAGCGTGAAGCCCGATTTGCCCGTGGTCGAGAGCACGCTGAATTCGTTCGCCTTGCGCGTGATCGCCACCGACCACCCGTACAGCGAGTAGGAGGGGTCGGCGGTCTGGTAGGAGAACGAGCTGGGCGGGGGCGCGGGATCGGCGAAGTCGGCCATCAGCGGCCCGATGCTCCAGCTGAGGTCGCGGTTCCAGTACGGCCACGAATGCGTGCCAGGGCCGTACGGGTCGAACACGGTGGGCGTGATCCCGAGCTGCTGCAGGCGGTCGTGAAACTGGAGGTTGTCCTGGTTGATCAGGGTCTCGATCGCGACCGCCTCGGGGTTTCCCAGGCCGTGGTCGAACGGGCCTGGCTGGCCGTCGCCGAAGTACAGGTACATCTTTGTGTTGGTCAGGTTCTCGGCCAGCGTCGCCGGGTCGTGCGCGGCCCAGTTCAGGTAGTCGGACACGGGGTTACCGAAGAACGTGTCCGGCGCCACGCCGTCGAGCGCGACCTCGGTGAGGTTGATGATCGCCATCGCCCCCAGGTGTCCCGCCAGTCCCCAGGCGATGTCCGGCGCTCCGGAGAACGACAGCACCTCGCCGAACAGTTGCGGGTAGCGCGCGGCGTAGCTCATCGAGCAGAACCCGCCCTGGGAGAGGCCGGCGATGGCGCGCTCGCCGCGCGAGTCAAGCGTGCGGAGGTTCGCCTGCACCCACGGGATCAGCTCATGGATGTGGAACGTGTCCCAGTTCTGCCTGCCGTCGGGCCAGTTCGTGCACCACCCACCGCCCCCGTCGTTGATCGCGATGTCGGGCATCACGACGATCAGCGGCAGGCCCGCGGTCACCGTCTCGGCGTTGCCCTGCACGGTCCAGTCAGACGCGGTGCCGCTGGTGCCGTGCAGCAGGTACAGCACCGGGTAGCGGCGGTGCGGGTGGGAGGCGTATCCGGTGGGCAGCAGGATGCGGACGTTCAGCGTGGCCGGTACCGCCGCGGTCTTCACCGTCAGCGCGTACAGCCGCGAGTCGAGCTGCTTGACCGTCTTCACGGTGAGTCCGTTGCCGCTGGCGAAGGCCGCCGCGGTCGCCGCGGCGCCCTGCGCCACCGAGGCGGCGGCGAGCCCCACGAACCCCGTCGCGACGACCGCCAGCACGCGCATCCTCTCCCTCAGCTTCATGCTCTCGAGCACGACGGTACTTGCGAACACGGATGTACGTCAACGTTGATCGGCCGGCATCACCGTCCCAACGCCGCGGTGTACGGCATCAGCCGTGGGTAATCGCCAAGCCCGTATGGAGTGTTGTGGGCCGCGTCGCCCGGTGCCGTGTAGCTGTTGCCGGGTGGCGCGCCGGCCTTCAGCCCGAGCAGCGTCGAGGGGTCGAACATCACGAAGAACCGCGCCCAGTCGCCCTTCGCGTCGCCGTGGTCGCCGAGCGCCGCCGTGTTCGCGAACCATGCCGCGATCGTTTTGCCCCGGGGCCCGAGGTACTGGGCCACGGGAACGACGTCGGCGAGGACCGGACCGAGGATCGCGAGCGCCGACTCGGCCGGACGGGCGAGCCGCCCGGCGCTGCGGAGCACGGGGACGACACGGGTCTCGATCTGACCGGCCTGTTGCAGCACGGACCGGGCCGATGCCGCGACCGATGGCATCGCGCGCAGCGATGCGGTGATGTTAGGGGCCGCGCCGGCCAGCTCATTCGTTACCGGCGTCGCGTGGGCGATCAGCGGTCGCACATCGCCGAGCATGGCCGTCGCGCGCACCAGCACCGCCGGGAGCCGGGCGAGCGTCCCGCGGAGGGCGCCGCGCTGACGCGCCACCGCGCCGAGCGCCGTCCGGGCGTCGCTGATCAGCCCGCCCAGCTCGGTCGCATTCGCCGCCAGCGTGTCGAGGACCGCCCGCCCGTTCGTCACGGCGGACGTCAGATCGCCCTGCTGGGCGTCGAGCGTCGCCGCGAGCCGGCCAACCACATCGGTCGTCTGCTGCAACTGGGCCAGCGTCCCGCTCACCGCCGCGCTCGTCGACGGCGAGGCCGCGCCGGCGCCCAGCGCCCGCAGCACGACGCGTAGGTTCGCCCGCCCGCCGGCGTTGAGCCAGCTCAAGGCGTCGTCGATCTCAACCGAGGACAGCGAGCGGATCCGCGCCCCGCGTGATAGCGGTGGGCCTCTGCCCGGATCGAGGTCAACGAACGGCTCTCCAAGCGGCGTCTTGAAACCGATGTCGACCGTGGCGTTGGCGTGGAGCGGTGGCGCCGCGCGCGTCAGCGACAGCGTCACGAGCGTGCCTGGGCCCCGGCTCGCGATCCCCGACACGGATCCGACGGCGACGCCGTGAACGAGCACGTCGGCGTCCTGCGGAAGGCCGTCGGCGTTGGCCAGCACCGTGGTCACCGTCCGGGTGGAGCCACCGGGCAACGGCACCGCGCCGAGGCGGGCGAGCATGTAACCGAGCAGCGCGAGGGTGACCAGCGCGAAGGCAGCGACGCCCGCGACCGTCCGGGCTGGCAGTTCCAAGTTCACCTGACCGACCCTGGCAATCCGGGCACGAGGTAGCGGATGAGGCAGGCCACGAACCCGCCGCGCTGGCACGTGAGCGCGAGCGCCTGAACCGTCTGCGTCTCTACCGCCAGCTTCGCCGCCCCGGTGGCGCCGGGCGCGCCGAAGTCGGCGGGGTTGAAGGGCTCGAAGAACCCGAGGCCGCGCAAGATCGGTCCGTTCTCATCGTCGGTCGACAGCACGCCGCTGAAGCGCTCGCCGAGCTGGGCGATCCCAGAACGATTCGCATTCACCGCTTGAACGATCGGCTGTATCCGGGCCACCGCCGGCGTCACCGCGCGGGCGGTCGGCCCGAGCTCGCCGAAGGCGCCGGCCGCCGAGCGCAGACCGGCGGCGCCGTCGACGGCGAAGGCGCGCGCGGCACCCACCAGCGACGTCAGCGCTGGGACCGCAGCGCGAACCGACGACAGTGCCGCCGGCAGCGCGCGAGCGGTCGCGCCGAGGCCGCTGACGGCGGGGTCGAGTGGCGCGGCCAGCCGGCTCACGCCGCTGAGCGCCGAGCGCACGGCGCTCAGCGTCGCCGGCAGCGCGGCGACCGACGAGCGCACGGCGGCCTCGCGGTCGGCGGTGACGGCCAGCGTCCGTGCCCCGTCGGCCAGCGAGGACCCGATCGCGGCGTCCTGGGCTGAGGCCGCCACGCCGATCCCGGCCAGCGAATGCACGAGCGAAGCGAGCAGCACACGCCGGCGGGCCAGCGCGGACGCCACCTGCGTGGCCGGATCGAGCAGGCCGTGGAGCTGCTCGACGGCGGCCGCCAGCTCGCCCCCGCGACCCCCGACGCCGCGCGTGAGCTGGTCGAGCATGATCGCCAGTTGCGTACGGGTGTCGGCGTCAAGCATCGAGAGAACCCGGTCAAGCGAGGTCGTCGGAACCGTCTGCGTGGCCGGGATCGTGCCGCCGTCACGCGCCGCCGGGTAGCGCGCGGAGCCCGGGGTGATGTCGATCGTCATGTCCTCTAGGGCCGAGCGGGGCTCGATCGCCGCGCTGGCGTCGCGACGGATCACGCCGCGAGTGGACGCGTCCAGCCGGATCGTCACGAGCGCGAGCCCGCCGTCACCGACACGCACGTCGGTCACCTCGCCAACCGGCACGCCGGACACGAGCACCGGGGTGCGCTCGCCCGAGTGGATCCCGCCGGCGTCGGCGAAGGCGGCCCGGATGGTCCAGTCGCCGGCGCCCGTGAACGGCAGCCGCACCCCCTCGGCGCTCAGCAGCAGCGCCACGAATACCACCGCCGCCACGGCCTGAACGACGAGCGCAGGGCGCCCGAGCATCGGCTTCGGGCCCATCAGCCCCTCCGCCCCGACCGTCCGCCGGCGGCGCCTCATGGAGTGCACCCCCCCGAGCTCTCCAGCGCGCCGGCCAGGGTCGGCGCAACGGCGGTGAGCAGCGTGCACGGCGGGAGCGGCAGCCCGACGCCGGTCAGGAACCGCAAGCCGAAGCGCATGAAATGACCCTGGCCGTCGACCCCGAAGGCGCGCGAGGCCCCACCGCCGCCGGCGAACAGGCCGAGGAACGCGAGGTAGGCCGGGTCGCCGAGATCGGTCGGCGCCTGGAGCGCGCTCAGCAATCCGTCGCGGTAAATGTCGAGCGTCGGCTCCAATGCGTTGATCGCTCCGATGGCCGGAGCGGCGCCGGCCATCGCGCCGCGCAGGATGGTGTCGGCTTCTGCCAGCGCGGGCGACAGCGCGCCGAGCGTCGGAGTGGCGGAACGCAGCAGCGGGCGCACCGCGTCGATCGTGGGTTTCAGCGGCCCGGTCGCCGGCTGCAGCTGACCCACCAGAGTGCCGGCGCGGTCGACGAGCCCGCGCGCGGACCCCGCGCCCGTCCGCAGTGACGACACCGCCCTCGGCAGCTCGGCCACCGAGCGCCGGAGCGCCGCACCGCCACCGGCCTGCGCGGCGGCGCCAAGCGTGCTCTGCGCGGAGGCGAGCAGTGAGCCGAGCGCCGGCGCCTGGGCGGCCGCGGCGGACGACACCCGGGCCAGCGACGAGACGGCCTGCCCGAGCTCGATCCCGTCCGTCCCGAGCGCGGCCCGTGCGGCGAGCGCTGCATCGCCGGTCAGGGCGGGCGCGGCGGCCAGTGTGTCGCGGATGTCCTGCGGCGCCGACCCGCGCGAGAGCGCCGCCGACGTGGCCGCCAGCGTCCGCACGTCGGATCGCCCGCGGGGGTCGAGCACGGAGAGCGTGTCGTCGAACGGCACGTAGGTCGAGGTCTGCGCGGCCGGCAACACGCGATCGCCGAGCGGCGGCGCGGCCGACGACCCCAGCGTCAGGGCCAGGTACGCAGTGCCCTCGAACATCAGGCGCGGGCGCAGCGCCGCGGTGGCGTCGCGGCGGATGGTCCCGACGCCGGAGACGGTCATGGTCACCCGCGCCAGCGATCCGGCGCGCGCGACGCCGGTCACCTTGCCGACCGGGACGCCGGCCACGCGCACGTCGTCGCCGATCGGCGCCAGACCATCGGCGTCGGTGAAGTACGCGGCAACCGTCTGGCGCGAGGCGAACGGGTCGGGGCGCTTCCACAGCAGCCACACGGCGAGGACCGCTCCCAGCAGCACGGCACCGCCCAGCGCCCGCCGCGCGACTACCGACATGCCTGATGCTCCTTGGCCGCCGCACCCGGGGCCGGGTACGGGTCGCGCGCGTAGGCGCACGTGAGCACCATCGAGAAACGCACGGCGCGATGGCCGGTGCCCGTGCCGAAGTCGTAGCGGAACCCACCCCAGCGGGTGAAGCCGAGCGGCGCCTGCACGAGCTCGGTGCCGTACGGGATCAGCACGGTGGCGAGCTCGTCCACTGGATCGCTGAGCGGCGTCAGCCCGGCGGCGGGCCCGCGCAGCAGGGCAAAGGCGGGCGTCAACTCTCGCAGCGCCGGTGAGGCCACCCCGGCCACGCGCGCCAGTGTCGCCACCGACGGCGCCGCCGTCTCCAGCGAGCGCAGCGTGGGCAACGCATCGTTCAGCGCGGCGATCCCGGGCGTCAACACCGACGCCGCGCGGCGAGCGACGGACAGCAGTCCGTCGGCGCTCGGCAGCACCGAGGCAGCGGTGTCCTCGGCGCCGGGCAGCGCCCGCACGCTGGCCGTCAGGCCGCCGGGGGCGGTGGCCGAGAGCACCGAGCGCCCGGCCCCGACGGCGCCCCCGAGGGCGTCCGATCCCACCGGAGCGACCGCGCCGGTTACCGCGCCGGCCGAGCCGAGCAGCCCCGACAGCACTCCGGTCGCCGGGGTCAGCGCACGGGTCACGGCGGTCGCGTCGGCCAGAACGGCCGGCGCCGCCCCGATCGTCTGCCCGACCTGCACGCCGCGGCCGGCGACGCCGTTCCCGTCGCCGTTCAGCGTGGACTGCAGCGCCCGACGGGTGGCGGCGTCGAAGCCCGCGATCACGTCGGTCACCTCGACGCCGCCGGTCGTCTCGTGCAGCACCGACCCGGATGGCAACGCGCGTCCTGGACGTCCTGGGTCGAGGTCGACGTACACGGCTCCGGCCAGCCCGCGGGGCCGCACCCGCGCGCTCGCGCCCGGCCCGACCGAGCGACCGGCCAGCGACAGGGTGGCGATCGCCCGCGTCCGGCTCGCCGAGGCGAGCGTCACGGACGAGACCTGTCCGACGCGCTCGCCGCCGATGCGGACGTCGTCGCCGGGGGTCAACAGCGGCGCGCCCGGGGGCAGGGCGATCCGCACCTGGTACGGCGCCGACCACGGTTCGCCGTCGATCGCCACCGTCGAGATCCAGGCCGCGAGTCCGCACAGGACCAGGACGAGCACGCCGATCGCCGTGTGGCGCCGCGCGGCGCGCGCCCGCCGGTCCGGTGCTGTGACGACGCGGGTCATCGCGCGAGCAGGTAGCGCAGCAGCGCCGGGGTCGAGCCGAGTTTTACCTCGGGCTGCTTGGTCAGACCGGCGATCGCCGCGGTCAGGCAGCCGGGGGCGACCGGCACCCCGAACGCCTCACAGCTGAGCACTGCCGCGCCGCGCCAGTAGTTGCGGGTCGCCTCGGCGAACGGGTCAAACGGCTGACGCCCCGACTCGTCGGCCTCGTCGGGGAAGTCCACGAAGAAGCCCTGCGAGATCCCCGGCGCGGCGGCGTCGAGCTCCCCGAGCAGGGTGGCGATCGACGGGGCCTGGCGCTGCAGGGTCGGGAACGCGGTGGCCAGCTCGCCGAGCGCGGGGGCGCCCGCCACGACGGCTGAGCGCGCGGTCTCGAGGGCGTGCTGATACGCAGGGGATCCCAGCCGTACCTCACGTACCAGATTCGGGACGCCCTTCACGACGGCACCGAGCGGCGCGGCGGCGCGTCCGAGCTCCTCCGCCAGCGGGGTCGCAGCGACACTGAGCCCGCCGATCTGCCCGGCCGTGGCCCGCAGCCGCGCCAGCGTGGCCGGTAGCGCGGAGATCCCCGAGCCGAGCGCCCCGGTCGCCTCCGCGGTGCCACGGAGCGTCTGCGACAGCGACGCCAGCAGCGGGCCGATGTCCCCCCGATGCGCCTCGAGCTGCGCCGCCGCGCGCGCGGCCGTGGGCACGAGCCGAGCCAGCACGCCGTTCTGGGCGTTCACCTCGTTCAGGAGCGACCCGGCGGCCGTCAGCGCCGGCCGCAGGGCGACCGTCGCCTGCGACAGGGCCCCTCCGCGGTCCTCCAGGGCCAACCCGCCCTCGACGAGCAGCGTCTGCAGCCCGTCGCGCACGCCGGGGGTGAACGCGTCGAGCAGCTCGTCGAGCCGCGGGGCATCGACGGTGCGCGACGGCGGGATCGGGCCCCGTAGCGGCCGCGGCGCGTTCCCGGGCGACAGCGACAGGTAGTTGTCGCCGAGCAGGTCGGCCGCCTCGATCCCGGCGACGGCATCGGCGCGCGGGGCGGCGGCGCGATCGAACAGCCGGAAGCGGACGAGCGCGTCGCCGGTGCGGGCCAACGAGATCGCGGTGACACGGCCGACGACGGCGCCGTCGTCGCGGACATCGTTACCGGCGATCAGCCCGCGCGCATTCACGAACTCGGCGCTCCAGGTCGGGCCGCCTGGCCCGCCAAGCACGGCGTGGTAGACGAGCACTGCGGCGACCACGCTCGCCGCGGCCCCGGCGAGCAGGGTCAGCTCGCGGGCGTGGCGCCTCATCGCGCCGCCCCGGGGTCGACGTCCGGTCCCGGCGTGCCGCCCGCCACGAAGCTCTTGGCGTAGTCGGTCCATGGCTGGCCCTCCAACGCGCCCGGGACGCGCAGATAGGGCGGCGCCAGCTGGCCGGGGCCGTTCGACGACGGCGACAGCAGCCGGGTCGGCGCGGGCGGCAGCACGATCCCGACCCGGGCGGCGTGGCCGTTGGCGTCGTAGTTGGAGGTGAAGTCGGCCCAGTTGGAGAAGAAGGAGAAGGCGTCGGGGAGGCGGACGCGGAGCTGGTCGAGCATCGGTCCGAGCCCGTGCAGCACCGGTGTCATGACCGCCAGCAGGGGCCCAGCGGCGCGGAGCAGGGGAGCGAACGCGTCCGACGCGGCCGGGGCGAGCGTCGCCACCTGTGCCGCTCGCCGCAGCGTCGGGCGGCCGGCCTGGAGCGCGGCCCGGAGCTCGGACGACGCCGCGGGGAGCTCGGCCACCGCGGGGGCCACCGTCCCGAGCAGCCTGCTCGCCGGCTCGGCCACGCGCTGCACCGAGCGCAGGGCGCCGTCGGTGGCGTCGAGCGCCGTCGGGAGCGCGACCACGCCGCCGGCCAGGGCCGAGGCCTGAACGGCGACCCCGTGCAGCACCAGCGCGGCGCTCCGGACGGTGCCGGCCAGCTGGGGCGCGTGGGTGGCCAGCGTGGAAGCGAGCGCACGCGTCCCGGTCAGCAGCGTCTGCAGATCGGCGCCGTCGCCCTCGATCTGACCGGCCAACGCCCCGATCTCGCTGAGCGCGGGCTGGCTCTGACGCAGCGTCGCCGCGAGCGCCGGCCCTTGGCCGGCGAGCGTCGTGCGCAGCCCCCCGAGCATCGCGCTGAGTGCTGAGCGAGCGGCCGGCGTGAAGGCGCTGATCGCGTCGTCGACCTCGGTCGGCGAGCTCGTGCGCGAGCGCGGGATCAACGCCCGCTGCGCCAGCGGCGCTCCGCTGCCCTGGACGATCGAGACGTAGCGGTTGAACTCCCCCGACAGTGAGGTCATCCGGACGGCCGCCGTGCCACCCGCGCGCATCGAGACGCCGTCGTCGATCGCCATCCGCACCCGCGGCCAGCCGTCGGCCGCCAACCAGATCCGCTGCACCTCCCCCACCTCGACGCCGGCCAGCCGCACCTGCGCGCCGGCGACGAGCCCGCGCACGTCGGTGAACTCGGCCGTCAGCTCGTGCCGCGTCGAGCCCCGCCCGAGCACCACGTACAGCGCCACGACGGCGACGACCACCGCGCCGATCCGCAGTAAGCGACTCATCCGATCGGGATCCGCGGGTCGGCGCCCCAGAAGATCAGCGTCCCGGCCATCGAGATCAGCGTCACCCCGACGATGCTGATCGCCATCGAGCGCGCGGTGGCGATGCCGACGTCGACCGGGCCGCGCGCCCGCAGCCCGTACCCCTGGTGCAGGGCGACGACGACCACGAACGCGCTGATCGTGAGCCCCTTGGCGATCGAGAAGAACAGGTCGTCGGGGCTCTGGAAGGCGAGGAAGAACAGCTTCCACGTCCCCGGGGAGACATCGCCGAAGCGCCCCAGCGACATCAGCGCGGCGGCAGCGAACGAGGCGGCGATGGCCAGCACGTAGGTGAACGGGAGCACGAGCGCGCAGCCGATGAACCGCGTGCCGGCCAGGTAGGCGAGCGAGCGCACGCCCATCCCGTCGATCGCGTCGATCTCCTCCACCGAGCGCATCGCCGACAGCTCGGCCACCATCCCGCAGCCCACCTTGGCCGCCACGATGTAGCCGAACACGAACGGCACGACCTCGCGGAGCGTGCACCACGCCGAGAACCCGCCCGAGATCGGCGAGGCGCCGAACGCCTGCGCCAGCGCGCTCGACTCCAGCCCGCACGAGCCGCCGGCAAAGAACGCGATCAGCACGATCACGAGCGTCGAGGTGGTGACGACGATCGCGGCCTGGCGCAGTGCCTCGGCCGTGTGGTGGCGGACGCGCGGCAGCTCACGGGCCAGCCGCACGGCGAACTGGGCGACGGCACCGGCCGTATCGAGCACGCCGCGCGGGTCGGGCGGCGGATCGTGGCGCGGCTCGGGGTGCGCTCGCAGCGATGTCCAAGCGGTCACTTGAACACCCCCACGCTCGGGAACGCCGCCAGGAACCACTGCGTGTAGACCAGGTTCACGAAGAAGATGGCCACCAGGCAGCCGACGACGGCCCGGTTCACCGCCCGCCCGACATCGACCGCGCCGCCGGAGACGCGCAGGCCGTGATGGGCGCAGATCACCCCGATCAGGCCGCCGAAGATGGCCACCTTCACGAGGCTGGCGATCAGGTCGGCCGGCGTGGTGTTGGCGACGAACGAGGCCAGGAAGGCGCCGCGGGTCCCGCCGAGGACGAGCGTCGTGGCCAGGTAGCCGCCGAGCACGCCGAACAGCAACGCCAGCACGTCGAGTCCGATCATGCACACGATCAGCGCCAGCACGCGCGGCGCCACGAGCTCGTCCACCGGGTCCACGCCGAGCACCGACAGGGCGTCGAGCTCCCCGCGGACGCTGCGGGCGCCCAGCTCGGCGGTGAACATCGTCCCGACGATCCCGGCGACGACCGTCGCCGTCACGTAGGTTCCAAATTCCCTGACGATGGCCACGACCATGAACCCGCCGGAGCGGTCGATCGAGCCGAACGTGACGAGGAAGTTCCCGGCCTGGAGGCCCGGCCCGGCGAACCCCCAGGCGGCGATCGACAGCATCGCCGCGGGCAGCGACGCCCGCAGGATCGCCCCGCACTGTCGGACCGTCTCCTGCCACCGGCGGCGGTTCGGTCGAGCCATCGCGCGAGCGCACCGCGCCGCCAGGACGGCCATCGCGCCCAGGCCCCGCAACCGCTCCAGACCCGCCGCCAGCCCGGCCGGCCCCGCGCCGTCAGCCGCCGGCGAGAACCCCCGCGGCGGCTCGCTCACCGCAGACATGCTGAGTAATTCTATTCATTTAGTGCTGAACTGCTACGCCCGGCCGACGAACTTTGTCGATCCATACATCAGATAGCTGTACAGATCGCCACCGAACGGACTCGAGCCGCGTCCCGAGCCGTCACGTCCCCCTCGATGGCTTATCACTATGTGACAACCGAGCGGATTATGTGGCGCACGTGAAGGTCAGTAGCCCGAGCACTTCTTGCCGGTGCACACCTTCGTGCCGCCGCCACCGCCCGAGCCGCTGCCGCCACCGCTGCCGCCCGATCCCGAGATCGACGGCGACGGCGTCGTCGTCGGGGCGGGCGTCGTGGCCGGGGCCACGGGGGTGGCCGGCGGTTGCGCAGTGGCGGTCGGCGTCGGCGTCGGCGTCGACGCGGCCGGAGCCGGGGCGGCCTTGTGGTGATGCTTCTTGCGGTGGTGCTTGGGCTTCGCCACCGGCGCCGTGGTCGTGGTCGCCGCGGTGCTGGTCGTCGTCGTGGGGGTCGTGGCCGCCGTCGTGCTCGAGCTCTTGCTGCTGGCGCCTCCGCATCCCGCCATGGCAAGCGCCAGCGCCAGCGCCACGGTGATTGGTAGGGCTCGTCTCACGGGCCACACTCCTGTCATCGCCACCACAATCGTCCCGCAGGTTACACACCGCCTCGACGGCTACCATGACGACGGTCCGCCGGCGGGGGGCGACGCGAGACCATGGTGACGCAACAGACCCAACCGACCGGATCGGCGACGCCCACGCGCTCGCCGTGGCTGCTTGTCGTGTGCTGCGTGGCCCAGTTCATGGTCATCCTCGACCTGAGCATCGTCAACGTGGCGCTGCCGTCGATCCAGTCGACGCTGGGCTTCTCCTCGGCCGATCTGCAGTGGGTGGTCGACGCCTACGCGATCACCTTCGCGGGGTTCCTGATGCTCGGCGGCCGCGCCGCCGACCAGCTCGGGCAGCGCCGGACGTTCGTCGCCGCGCTCGTCCTGTTCTCGCTCACGTCGCTGATCGGCGGCCTGTCGGGCAGCCGCGAGATGCTGATCGCCGCCCGCGCCGTGCAGGGCTTCAGCTGTGCGTTCATGGCCGCGTCGTCGCTGGCGATCATCACCGCCTCGTTCCCCCCCGGCCCGCAGTTGCACCGTGCGATCGGCCTGTGGGCGGCCATGAACGGGCTCGGCGGCGCCGCCGGCACGCTGTTCGGCGGCCTCATCACCCAGGAGCTGACATGGCGCTGGGTGCTGCTGATCAACCCGCCGATCGGGATCGCCGCGGCCTTCATCGGGTGGCGCGTGGTGGCCGAGCGCCGCCGCGCCGCCGAGGGCGCCGAACGCCCCGCGTTCGACCTCGCCGGGGCGCTGACGCTGACGATCGGCCAGATGGTCCTCGTCTACGGCGTCGTCGAGGCCGGCATCTACGGCATCGGCAACGCCCACGCGCTGATCCCGATCGTCGTCGGGCTGGTGCTGCTGGCCGGATTCGGCGTGATCGAGGCGCGCTTCGCCTCGCATCCGCTGATTCCGTTCCGTGACCTCACCCGGCCGCTGGCCACCGCCAACACGATCGTCCTGCTGTTCAGCGGCGCGCTGTTCCCGATGTGGTACCTGTGCTCGCTGTACCTGCAGCAGGTGCTGGGCCTCTCGCCGCTCCGTACGGGGCTGACGATCCTGCCGATGGCGCTCGTGATCTTCGTCGTTGCCCGCCAGGCCGGGAAGCTCGTCACCCGCTTCGGGGTCCGGGCGGTGCTCGGCGGCGGGCTGACGATGATGGCCGCGGCGATGGTGCTGTTCTCCAAGATCGCCCAGAGCGGCAGCGCGATCGACTACATCATGGTCCCCGGGCTGCTGATGGCGGCCGGGATCGGGATGTCGATCGTCCCCTCGACGATCGCCGCCACGCAGGGCGCCAAGCCGGGCCAGGCCGGGCTCGCCTCCGGGCTCGTCAACACCTCAAGGCAGATCGGCGGCGGGCTCGGGATCGCGATCCTGATCACGCTGGCCACGGCGCGCACGAGCCATCTCATCGGCCACGGGACCGGCGTCCCGCAGGCGCTCACCCAGGGCTTCCGCCTCGCCTTCCTGATCGGCGCTGGGCTGTGCGCGGCCGCCGCGGTCCTCACGTTCGCGGCGGTGCCGCGGCCGCCCGGCGAGCGCGCGGGCTCGGTGCTGCAGCGGATGCCGATCGCCATCGGTGTGCTCGTCGTTGTGGCCGCCTTCATCGGGCTCGACTTCGGCGTCGGCGGCTCGCACGGCGCCCCGATCGGCGCCTATACGACCAACGACGCCTACACGTTCGTCTCCGCCCCGTCCCTGCACCCGCCAAAGCTCCACGCCAACGTGCCGACACAGCCAAGCCGGCTGGCCCCGGGCGACATCTTCGTGGCCAACTTCTACGACCTCTCGACGCCCCCGCTCGACGGGCAGAGCGGGCCGCTGATCCTCGACAACCGCCTGCAGCCAGTGTGGTTCAGGCCGGTGCCGGAGAACGTCGTCGCCTCGAACCTGAGCCTCCAGACCTACGAGGGGAAGCCCGTGCTGGCCTACTGGCAGGGATTTGTCACGAACGCCGGCGCCACGCTGAACGGCGAGTACGTGATCCTCAACCAGCATTACCAGACGGTGGCCACGCTGAAGGGAGCCGGTGGCTGGATCCTGACCTTGCACTCGCTGGTGATCGACGGCCACGACGCGTGGGTGACCGCCAACCGCAACGTGCCGATGAACCTGTCGACGTACGGCGGTGCCTACAACGGCGCCATCATCGACTCGGCCGTCCAGGAATACGACCTCCGCACCGGTCGGCTGCTCCGGACCTGGGACGCCCTGAAGCACATCCCGCTGAGCGACTCGCGCGCCTCGCTGCCCACGAACGGCTTCCCGTGGGACGCCTACCACGTAAACGCGATCGACGTCCCAGGCGACGGCAGCTTCGTCGTCTCGATGCGCGACACCTGGGCGGCCTACAAGGTCGACATCGCCAGCGGACGGATCGTCTGGACGCTCGGCGGGCGGCACTCCAGCTTCACCTTCGGGCCGGGCGCGGCGTTCGAGTGGCAACACGACGTTTCCGTCTATCCCGGGACGCCGCTGGTGACGCTGTTCGACGATCACTGCTGCCAGATCACCGGCGGCGGCACGTACGTCTCCCCCACCGCCCCGTCCCGGGGCCTCGTCCTGAAGCTGAACCTGGCCACGCACACGGCGGCGTTGGCCGACGCCTACGGCCACGGACAGGGGTTCGACGCCGACTACATGGGCAGCATCCAGCCGCTCGCCAACGGCAACGAGTTCGTCGGCTGGGGCTCGGCGCCGTACATCACCGAGTTCAGCACCACCGGCAAGATGCTGCTCGACGCCACGCTGCCAGGATCCGACCTCAGCTATCGCGCCAGCGTCGAGCCGTGGGTCGGCCTGCCGCTGTACCCGCCGTCGGGCGCAGCGCGGCGGGCGCACGGCGTGAGCACCGTGTACGCCAGCTGGAACGGCGCCACGCAGGTCGCATCGTGGCGCCTGACCGCATCGGCCCGTGCTGGTAGCGAACGCCCGCCCGTTACCGGTGCCGTGGTCATGCCGCGCACCGGCTTTGAAACGGCGATCCGGGCGCCGGCGGGGGCGACGACGTTCCGGCTGCAGGCGCTCGACGCACGCGGCGCCGTACTCGGCACTTCGCCGCCGTTCGCCGTCAGCTCCTAATGTCAGCAGCGCGTCAATTTTGAAGCTCGCCGGCGCACCACCGTCCTGGAGCGCGCGTACAGTGTCGCGTCCGGTGGTTCGCAACTTCCTTACCGGATCGCTGTTCAAGCGCTCGATGCAACCCAGTAAACGCATCCGCCGCGGAGCCGTGGCCTGTGCCGTGGTAACGACGCTGGCGGCGCCCGCGGGCGCGTCGGCGGCCTCGGCCGGCGCGGCCTGGCACTTCCGCAGCGCGCCGACGCTGCGACCGCCCGAACTGACCGTCACGACGAACGCGCACCGCCTTCCTGGCTCGTCGCTGATCTTCACCACCCCGTTCAAGGACGCCGACGTCGCCTCGCCCGAGGTCGGACAGCCGGGGGCGCTGATCATGGACACGCGCGGCAACCCCGTCTGGTTTCACCCCACCCAAAAACGCGAGGTGGACGAGGACCTCCAGCCGCAGACCGACAACGGCAAGCCGGTGCTGACGTTCTGGCAGGGGGTGCTGGCGACGCAGAGCGGGGCCACGGCGAACGGGCTTCCGGCCGGCGCGCCCGAGCCCGGCGCCGCCTTCGAGATCCTCAACCAGCGCTACCAGGTGATCAAGACCATTAAAGGCCAGGACGGCTGGACGGCCGACTACCACGAGTTCCTGATCACGCCGCAGGGCGACGCGCTGTACCTGGTGGCCAAGACGGTGAAGGCAAACCTCTCGACCGAAGGCGGCGCGGCGCGCGGCGCCTACGAGGACAGCGGCGTGCAGGCGCTCAACCTGGCCACCGGCAAGGTCCTCTACACCTGGGACATGGCCGACCACGTCCCCCTCACCCAGTCGGCCGTGGCCGCGCCGAAGGCGGGCGTGTGGGACCCGTATCACCTGAACTCCATCTTCGTCGCCGGCGACGGCTCGTTGATCATCTCCGCCCGCAACACCTGGAGCGTGTACGACATCTCGCCGACGGCGTCCGGCGGTCCGATCGACTGGACGCTCGACGCCAAGCCGAAGGCCACCGACTCCACGTTCACGCTCGGAGCGGGCGCCGCCTTCTCCTGGCAGCACGACGCGCAGCTGCAACGCAGCGGCGAGCTGACGCTGTTCGACGATCACTGCTGCGCGCTGGGCCAGAAGCTGGCCAAGCCGCTCCCGAGCGCGCGCGGCGAGGTGCTGGCCCTGAGCTTCACCACCCACACCGCGACGCTCGTCCACAGCTACCCGCATTCACCACCGCTGCTCGTGCCGACGCAGGGCAACATGCAGACGCTGTCCGGCGGCGACGTGTTCCTCGATTGGGGCCAGCAGCCGGTGATCTCCGCCGCGACCGCCTCCGGGCATCTGATCTACAACGCCGCGCTGCCCGCCGCCGACTCGACCTATCGCGCTTATCTGCTGCCGTGGACAGGCCTCCCGGGCGGCAAGCCGGCCATCAGCGTCGTCAGGACAGGCGCGAACGCGACCGTCTACGCGTCCTGGAACGGCGCCACGCGCGTCGCCGCGTGGGAGCTCCTAGCCGGCGCCGGCAGGCGGCTGAAGGCACTCGGCAAGGTGGCCAGGGCGGGCTTCGAGACGGCCATCCACATCCAGGGCGCGCGCACCCTCAACTTCCAGATCAAGGCGCTCGACGCCAGAGGAACGGTGCTCGCCAGCTCAGCGATTCGCTGATGCGCAAGCACCCGAAAGGAGCACACCGATGACCAAACTACGCCTTCGATCCGCACTCACGCTGCTCGCCGTGGCCACTGTGAGCGTGGTTCCGGCAATCGCCGCCGGCCACGTCGTGCCCGCCCACAGCGCCGCGGCGACGGTGGTGCAGACCGACACGCTGAAGGGCTACGGCAAGGTGGTGGCCGCCTCGAACGGGCACGTCCTGTACCTCTCCGACTCCGACCCGAAGAACCGCAGTCGCTGCTCGGCGGCCTGCCAGAAGGTGTGGAAGCCGTATCTGGCGCCCGGCGGGGTGACGGCCAAGGCGAGGTCGGGCCTGAACGCGAAGCTGCTCGGCACGATCAAGCTGACGGGCGGGCGGGTCCAGGCCACCTACAACGGCCACCCGCTGTACGAGTACGCAAAGGACAGGAGGGCCGGACAGATGAACGGCCAGGCGCTCTACCAGTTCGGCGGCGATTGGTACCTCGTCGGACCGAAGGGCAAGGCCATCACCTGCCAGCCGGGACTGATCTGCGGCTACTAGTGCACCGTTCCCGCCGGGATCGCCGGCGCCGCGTGCCGCTCCGGCTGGTGCTGTGCTTCGTGGCGTGCGCCACGCTCGCCCACGCGGCGACGGCGCTCGCCGCCGACGTGTACCCGGTCCCCGGCTCGAAGTACGAGATGCCCGACACGCAGATCGCCTTTCGCGGCATTCCGGCCTCGCAGCTCGGCTCGATCAGCGTCGTCGGGTCGAAATCAGGGCCGCACACCGGCACCGTGGAGGCCGACTCCGACGGCGCCGGCGGCAGCTGGCTGCCGAGCAAGCCGTTCGTCGCCGGAGAGACGGTGAGGGTGTCCACAGGCCTCGATCTCACCGGAGCGCCGCAAGGAACCTTCTCCTTCCAGATCGCCCACTTCGGTCATCCCTTCGGCGCCGAGAAGATCCCGGTGGCGCCAGCCGGAACGAACGGCGTCCAGCATTTCGTCTCCCGGGCCGACCTCACCCCGGCGTCACTCAAGGTCAGCCAGGACACGGCCCCAGCCTCCGACGGCGACATCTTCGTTGCCCCGCAGTTCGGGCCGACCGAGAACGGGCCGATGATCCTGAACTCCGCCGGGCAGCTCGTGTGGTTTCACCCGGTTTCCTTGAAGGAGAACCAACTGGCCACCGACTTCCGGACCCAGCTCCTGTACGGCCAGCCCGTGCTGACGTGGTTCCAGGGGACCACCGGCAGCGGACTCGGGCAGGGGGAGGGCATCGTCTTCAACCAGCAATACCAGCTCCAGCAGGTGGTGAAAGCGGCCGACGGCCTGCAGATGGACCTCCACGAGTTCCTTGTCACCAACACCGGCCAGGCCTACATCATCGCCGTCGAGCCCGTGTGGCTACCCGGCGTGCACCGGCCCGTCGCCGACGGTGTCGTGCAGGAGATCGACATGAAGACGGGCTTGCTGCTGTGGGAGTGGAACGCGCTCGACCACATCCCCCTCTCGGAGTCGCTGATCTACGGCCCGAACGTCCCCGGCCACATCGAGGACCCCTACCACCTGAACTCGGTCTCGCTGACGTCCGACGGGAACCTGCTGATCTCCTCCCGGAACACCTCCTCCGTCTACAAAGTCGACCGCGACACCGGGAGCGTCATGTGGACGCTGGGCGGCAAGCGATCGAGCTTCAAGATGGGATCGGGAACGTCGTTCGCGCTGCAGCACGACGCGGTGGCCCAGCCGGACGGCACGATCACGCTGTTCGACGACGGAGCCGGGCCGCCGCGCATCCACTCGGCCTCGCGCGCCATCCGGCTGTCGCTGAACGACTACACGATGACGGCCACGCTGGTCCGCCAGTACACCCACAGCCCATCGCTGCTGGCCGATTTCGAGGGCGGCGAGCAGCTGCTCGGCGACGGTGACGTGTTCATCGGCTGGGGTCAGCAGCCATACATCTCGGGCTTCGATTCGAGCGGGCGTCAGGACTTCGACGCCCACTTCGTCTCCCCCACGGCCAGCTACCGCGCCTACCGCTTTCAGTGGACCGGGTCGCCGCCGACAAACCCGGCCATCGGACTGCGCACCTCCGACAACGGCACCAGGACTCTGTACGCGAGCTGGAACGGCGCCACCGACGTGAGCAGCTGGCGCGCGCTGGCCGGCAACAGCCCCGGGACGCTCAGCGCGATCGCCACATCACCATCAAAAGGCTTCGAAACTGCAATTGCCTTCACCTCCGGCGACAGCCAGTACAGGCTTCAGGCCCTCGGGTCGGCCGGACAGGTCTTGGCGACATCGGCGATCGCCGGCGCCGGCCCGCACGTGGCCATCTACGGCAACAGCGCGTTCGTCTCCGGGTCGGGCGGCGGCGCCCTGCCCGTGGGGTGCTTTGCGCCGAAGCCGTGCCGGATCGTCGCGACCGTGTCGAACGGCACGACAGTGCTCGCCCGCAGCGGCGCCCAGTCGATCGGCGCCAACCAGACCGGCCTCGTCTACTACCAGCTGTCCGGCGGGGCCCGGTCCGCGCTGGCCAAGGCCCATCACATGTCGGTGACGACCAGCGTGCTGGACCAGGTCTCCCACACCACCGCAACGGTCCCCGACACGTTGATCGCGTACAGCACGAGCGGGAGCGGACCGACCCGTGCCTCGTCGCCCGTGGGACCCCTGAGCCTGCTGGGCCGCACCGACTTCGTCGCGTCGGGCGGCTCTGGCGGCGTGCTCACCAGCTGCTCGGCGGCGACGCAGTGCCGGGCGGCGATGCAGCTGAGCAGCGGGGGGACCGTGATCGCCTCGACCGGCGCCGAGACCGAGGGGCCGCGGTCGGCCGGCTACTTCTCCTTCCAGCTCAATGCCGCCGGCGAGCAGATGCTCGCCAAGGCACCCGGACATCAGCTCGGCGTGTCGGTCGCGTTCGGCGGCAGCGGCATCGCCTCGACCGGGACGATCGCGCTCGTTCCCTACTCCTGACCTTTACTCTCGCCTTAGGATGGGCTCCACCGACGAGACCCTGGCCGGCGACCTGGCCCGTGCCGCCGGCCGGCTGCTGCTGACGCTGCGCGACGGCGGGCTGCTCGGCGGACGCGCGCTCGGCGACATCGGCGACGCCGTTTCGCAGCGCATGCTCGCCGCGGCGCTGGCCGGCCACCGCCCGGACGACGCCGTCCTCTCGGAGGAAGCTCGCGACGACCCCTCGCGCCTGGACCATGAGCGCGTCTGGATCATCGACCCGCTCGACGGCACGCGGGAGTACGGCGAGGAGCGCGAGGATTGGGCCGTCCACGTCGCGCTGACTCTCGGCGGCGCGCCGGGCCCGTCGGCCGTGGCGATCCCCGCCCGCAACCAGCTGTTCGTCGGCACGCCAGGCGCCCGCGGGACCGACGGACCTGCTGCGCGCCGCCCGGAGCTCCCGATCCGGATCGCAGTCTCGCGCAGCCGCCCCCCGGCGCAGGCCGAGCGCGTCGCCACGGCCCTGACGGCCGAGCTCGTGCCGATCGGGTCCGCCGGCGTGAAGACGATGGCGGTGCTCACGGGCGAGGTCGACGCCTACGTGCACGCCGGCGGTCAGTACGAATGGGATTCGGCGGCGCCCGTCGGGGTGGCGCTGGCGGCGGGGCTGCACGCCTCGCGGATCGACGGCTCGCCGCTGGTCTACAACCGCCGCGACCCGATGCTGCCGGACCTGCTCGTGTGCCGGGCCGAGCTGGCCGAGACGTTGCTGACAGCGCTCGCGGTGCCGGCGTGACGGGACCGCCATCGCGCCTCACGCATCTGCAACGGCTCGAGGCCGAGGCGATCCAGATCATGCGCGAGACGGTCGCCGAGCGCGAGCGTCCGGTGATGCTGTACTCGATCGGCAAGGACAGCTCGGTGATGCTCCACCTGGCGCTGAAGGCATTTCACCCCTCCGTGCCGCCGTTCCCGCTATTGCACGTCGACACCACCTGGAAGTTTCGCGCAATGTACGAGCTGCGGGACAGGATGGCCGCCGAGTCGGGAATGTCGTTGCTCGTGCACCAGAACCCCGAGTGCATCGGCCGGGGAATCAATCCGTTCGATCACGGCTCCGCCGTGCATACCGATATGTGGAAGACCCAGGGGCTCAAGCAGGCCCTCGACGAGCATGGCTTCGACGCCGCCTTTGGCGGCGCCCGGCGAGACGAGGAGCGCTCGCGGGCCAAGGAGCGCGTGTTCTCTGTCCGCTCGGGGGCGCACCGGTGGGATCCGAAGCTCCAGCGCCCGGAGCTGTGGCGGCTGTACAACGCGCGCACCCGTCCCGGCGAGAGCGTGCGGGTGTTCCCGCTGTCGAACTGGACCGAGCTCGACGTGTGGCAGTACATCCATCACGAGCAGATCGCGATCGTGCCCCTGTACTTCGCTGCCGAGCGCCCAGTCGTGGAGCGCGACGGGGCGCTGATCATGGTCGACGACGACCGCATGCGGCTCGCCGAGAACGAGGTCCCCGAGCGCCGCACTGTCCGTTTTCGAACACTCGGCTGCTACCCGCTGAGCGGCGCCATTGAGAGCACCGCCTCGACCGTCCCCGAGATCATCCAGGAAATGCTGCTGGTGACGACCTCCGAGCGTCAGGGGCGCGTGATCGACCATGACAGCGCCGGGTCGATGGAACGCAAAAAGCAGGAGGGCTACTTCTGATTAAACACTTCAGCTGAGCGACGGTCGCTTACGGCCATTCGACGGGCGCCTGGCTAGAAACGGATCGATGTCCGTTCGCGAGCCCCGGCGCCGACCGTTTCAGCTGGGGCACCACCCCGGTCTCGACGGCCTCCGTGGCCTCGCCGTCGCCGCCGTCGTCCTGTACCACGGCGGCCTGTCGTGGATCCCCGGCGGCTTCATCGGCGTCGAGCTGTTCTTCGTTCTGTCGGGCTTCCTGATCACCTCGCTGCTCGTCGGCGAGTGGCGGCGCAGCGGCACGATCGCGCTCGGTGGGTTCTGGGCCCGCCGCGCCCGGCGGCTGCTGCCGGCGCTGTTGCTCCTGGTCGCGGCGATCGGCATCTACTACGGGATCGCCGGGCCGACCCACGCGATCCCCGGCCTGAAGGACGACGGGCTGGCGACGCTGCTGTACGTCGGCAACTGGCACCAGATCGCCGCCGGATCAAGCTACTTCGCCGCCTCGGGCCCGGTCTCCCCGCTCCAGCACACGTGGTCGCTGGCCATCGAGGAGCAGTTCTACCTCGTCTGGCCGCTGCTCGTGCTCGGCCTGCTGCGCCTCCTCGGGCGCGGTGCTGCGACCGCCGCCGGGCGGACCCGGGCCCTCCGCGGGCTGCTGCTGCTGTCGGTCGGTGGCGCCCTCGCCTCGGCAACCGAGATGGCGCTGCGCTACGACGGCGGCCGGGGGGTGGACCGCGTCTACTACGGCACCGACACCCGCGCCTTCAGCCTGTTGATTGGTGCGTCGCTGGCGATCACCCTGGCGCTGCATCGCCCCGATCCCGACGCGGCCGCGGTGCGCCGCCTTCGTCGGGCTGCGGCGCCCGCCCTCGCGCTCGTCGCCGCCGCGATCGTGCTGGCCGCCGGTGGCGACGCCTGGCTCTACCCGTACGGTT
The DNA here is from genome assembly GCA_035552615.1 of Solirubrobacteraceae bacterium. Classification (GTDB taxonomy): domain Bacteria; phylum Actinomycetota; class Thermoleophilia; order Solirubrobacterales; family Solirubrobacteraceae; genus Palsa-465. The sequence goes on along the minus strand of DASZLC010000087.1, from coordinate 4,325 downwards.
TCGTCGCCATCGACCTGGCCACGATCACCGTGATCGCCACGATCGTCCTGGCCCCGCGTGCGGTCGTCGCGCGCATCCTCTCGGTCGGGGTCTTGCGCCGCCTCGGGGCCATCTCCTACGGGCTGTACCTGTGGCATTTCCCGCTGTTCCAGTGGCTCGATCAGACCTCGACCGGCCTCACCGGCACCCCACTGCTGGCCCTGCGCCTGGCGGCGGCGATCGGGGCCAGCACGTTGTCCTACGTGCTCGTCGAGCAGCCGATCCGCCAGCGCCGGCTGCCGCGCTGGACGGTCCACTCGCTGACGCCTGTGGCCGCCGGCGGGGCGCTTGCCTGCCTGCTGGTCGGCTCCGCCGTGTCCTCGATCTCGTTCACCGACGCCGCCGCCAAGTCGCTGCCGAAGCCCCCGGCCCGGCTGGCCGGCCACGACGGCCCATGCCCGGTGTCGCTGACCGACACCACCTCGATCGGCGAGGCCCCGCTGCCGCTGGCCACCGCGACGAAGACCGAGTACGAGGCCCTCGGTGACCACGCTCTCACCTGGAAGGGCTCCAGCACCGTCAGCTTCCGCACCTGCCCGCCGGCGAAGGTGCTTGTCGTCGGCGACTCGCTCGGCTACACGATCGGCGTCGGGCTGATGGAGAACGAGCAGCGCTACGGCCTCCAGGTCGACAACGCGGCGATCCTCGGGTGCGCCTTCGACGCGACCGGCGAGATGCAGATCAGCGGCGTCTGGCAGGCGCAGTCGACGGGCTGCCCCGACGCGCTCACCACCTGGGCCGCCGACGCGAACGCGGTGGGCGCTCGGGCGGTCGTCGTCGAGCTCGGCTACCGCGACCAGTTCAACTGGAAGATCGACGGCAAGGTCGAGCACCTCGGCCAGACCGCGTTCGATGCCCGGCTGCAGCGGACGATCGACCGCTACGTGCAGGTGCTCGGCGCCCACGGCCGCGACGTCGTGTTCCTGTCGGTGCCGTGGTCGAAACCGCCGGCGAACCCCGACGGCTCTGCCTCGGTCGCCGGCACCCCGGCGCGTCACCGCACGATCAACGCGATGCTGGCCAAGGCGGCGCGCGGCCACGCCAACGTCAGCATCGTCGACCTCGACGCCACCGTCTCCCCGCACGGCGAATATCAGCCCGACGTGAACGGCAAGCTGTGTCGGTTCGACGGGGTCCACTTCACCCTCTACTGCAGCCAGCTGCTGCAGCCCACGGTGCTCGGCGACGTGCGCCGGCAACTGGCCGGCTGACGCTTCATCGCTCGCTACGATCGGCGGTGCACGGATGACAGCGCGCCCTCGCCATATCGGCTGGCTGCTACTGGGAGCCGCCGGGCTGCTCGGGCTGGTGCTGGCGGCCCTGGTCGCGTTCACACAGGACGCCGCCGCCAGTCGCCCCCACCGGCTGGAGATCGTGCCCGGGTCGGCCGGTCCGGTGCTCCCGACGGGCGGACCTCGTCTCGTCCCGCGCCGGGGGTGGATCTCGACCTGGGGCGCGGCCCCGCAGGGCCCGGTGGCCAACAACGACTCCGAGCGCGGCTTCGCCGACCAGACGATCCGTCAGATCGTGTACACGAGCGTCGGCGGCACCCACGCGCGGATCGAGTTGAGCAACGCGTTCGGCTCCGCGCCGATGGTTGTCGGCGCCGCGGCGATCGGGATCGCCGGACGCGGCGCAGCGGTGCTCCCGGGCAGCGAGCGCATTCTGAGCTTCGGGCACCAGACCTGGGTCTCGATCCCGCCCGGCGCCGAGGCGGTCAGCGACCCGGTCGCGCTCGCCGTCCGACCACTGCAGCGCCTGGCCGTCAGCCTGTACCTGCCCGCGGCCACCGGCCCGGTCACCGAGCACGCCGACGCCGAGCAGACGAGCTACATCGGTGGCGGCGACCGGATCGCCCAGACGAGGGCGGCCGGGCTCGGCACGACAACGCGCTCCTGGTACCTGCTGGACGGCGTCGACGTGCTCGCCCCGGCGCGTGACGTCGGGGCGATCGTCGCGCTGGGCGACTCGATCACCGACGGCGTCAACTCCGGGCTGAACGCCAACGCGCGCTGGCCGAACGATCTCGCCCGCCGGATCGACGCGCGCCCGGGCGCTGTGCTCTCGGTCATCGACGAGGGCATCGGCGGCAACCGCGTCCTGAACAACGCGACCTGCTGCGGCACGAACGCCGTGGCCCGCTTCCAGCGCGACGTCGCCGGCCGCGCCGGCGCCCGCGAGGTGATCCTCCTGGAGGGGGTGAACGACATCGGCTTCGCGCTCCACACCGACGCCCTCAGCGGGCCGAACGCCACCGTCTCGGCGGCTCAGATCATCGCCGGCGACAAGCTGATCATCGCCGAGGCGCACGCCGACTCTCTGAAGATCTTCGGCGCGACGATCACCCCGTTCCAGGGCGCCCGGTACTGGAGTCCGGCCGGCGAGGCCAATCGCGAGGCCGTGAACACGTGGATCCGCACGAGCGGCGCCTTCGACGGCGTGATCGACTTCGCCGGCGTGCTGGCGGACCCCTCCGACTTGGAGCGCTTGAACCCGATCTACGACAGCGGCGACCGGCTGCATCCCAACGCTCTCGGGTATCGCGCGATGGCCGACGCGATCAACCTCTCGGCCTTGGTTTCGGGTCTCTGACCCAACGCAACCCGCGAAGCAGCAGCTCGAGCCCAAAGGCGAACGCCTCGTCGGAGAGATGCTCGGCGTAGGTATCGGCGACGGCGGCGAGCCGGGGGAACTCGTCGGCCGGCAGCTCCCGGAGGCGGTCGGGCAGGTCGAACGGCGGCGCGCCCGCCTGGGCGCCGGCGAAGCCGACCGCGTAGTGGCAGACGACGCCGAGCGCGTGCAGCGCCGGTCGCTCGTCGAAGCCGGCCTCCAGCAGGACGTCGAGCATCCGCTCGCGCATTCGGAACAACGCGGGCACCGCCGAGCTCTGGGCGAGCACGAGCGTGACGAGCCGCGGATGACGTCGGGCGACGCCGTGCAGGCGGATCACGTCGGCGCGTAGGCGCTCGTCCCACGGCGCGTCGGCCGCCACCGCCTGGCCGACCTCGGCGAAGGCCAGCTCGGTCACGCCGGCCAGCAGCTCCTCCTTGTTGGCCACGTAGCCGTACAGGGTCATCACCGCGATCCCCAGCTCGTCGGCGACGCGGCGCATCGTGAACGCCTCGGCGTTCGAGGAGTCGATCACCCGCAATGCGACTGTGAGCACCTCCTCGCGGGTGTGGCGCGGCCGTGGCCCGGGGCGCGAGGCGGCGGCTCGGGAGGGGCTTGACATACGAACACCGTACACGATACGGTGACCGTACTCCGTACAGGTTACGGAGATGTCTGCCGCCACCCCAGGAGAGGAATAGATGTCGCTCACCGCCGCGCCCACGCGCGGGCACGACGACGTGCTCGCCCCCGTCACCGAGGACTTCAGCGCCTTCATCATCGCCGGAGCGGTCAGTTCCGACGCGTCGCAGTTCCAGCGCGAGACCGAGGGCCGTACCCCGGCCCAGGGGATCCAGGACGGCGTCGACGCCGAGCGGCTCGGCTTCCGCCGGGTGTTCATCTCCGAGCGCTGGGACCTGAAGGAGGCCGACGTGATCCTGGCCGGGATCGGCGCCAAGACGACCCGGCTGGAGCTTGCCACCGGCATCATCTGCCCCACCACCCGGCACCCGTGGATGCCGGCGGCGCTCGGTGCGACGATGCAGTCGTGCTTCGGGCCGCGGTTCGTGCTCGGGCTCGGCCGCGGCGACAAGGGCGCGTTCCGCGGGATGGGGGTCCCGGTGGCCACCACACAGTCGATGATCGACAGTGCCAACATCACCCGCCGCCTGTGGGCGGGCGAGGCGGTCGCCTACGACGGGCAGCTCGGATCGTTCACCGCGCTGAAGTTCGCCGAGACCTACCACGGCCCGCAGCCGCCGATCTGGATCGCCGGCTTCTGTCATGAGCTGGGCGCCCAGGCCGCCGCCGAGGCGTTCGACGGGGTGATCCTGCCACCGATGCTGACGCCGGATGCCACCGCCGCCGCAGTGGAGCGGATCCGTGTCGCCTGTGAGCGGGCCGGCCGCGACCCGAAGGAGATCCGCGTCGTGCAGCCGGTCGTGACGGCGCCGAACATGGACGAGTTCGAGGCGAAGTCGATCTCCACCGGACGCCTCGTCACCTACCTCCAGTACCCGTACTACGGCGACATCCTCGCCACCGCCAACGGCTGGGACCTGGAGACGGTGAACCGGATGCGGGCCCACCCGCAGTTCCAGAACCTCAACCGCGCCGCCGACCTCACCTTCCACCGCCACCAGATGGTCGAGGGGCCGGGCTCGGTGATCCCGTGG
>DASZLC010000086.1:0-9332 GCA_035552615.1 Solirubrobacteraceae bacterium | reverse complement strand
CTCGAGCCGGGCCTCGACCGGCGCGCGCTGCTCGACCGGATCGAGGATCACGTGATCGAGCAGGCCCGGGTGATCGGGACCTACGAGCACTGATCGCGGCGATGCGAGTTGCGAGTGCTAGGACGCGGTGCGGCGCTTCTGGCCGACGGCTCGGATCAGCTGGGCCTTGCCCATCTTCGAGCGGCCGTCGATGTCGAGCTGCGATGCCTCGCGGCGTAGCTCGGTGACGGTCATCGCTCCCGCGCCATGGCCCTTCTCGCCGGATGTGCCCTGCTTGCGAGCGCGCGCCTTGGCCCCCTCCCGCCCCAGGTCCGAGCGCGTGGCGCTGGAGAGGTGGGCGATCGTCCGGCTCTTGCGCGCGCCCGCCTGGGCCTTCTTCACGTTCTTGCGCGCGGCGGTGCGCTGCTTCTCGCTGGCCATCCCGCTCCTTTCTCGTGGGTCGCCGTGCTCGCGGGCTACCCGGCGCGAAGCCGGCAAAACGGATCCGCCGCCGGCCTCACCGCGCTGCGGCGCGCGATGGCGCCGCGCGTCGCGGTGTCGCCGTGCGTCGCGAAGCCCGGCGCTTGGGCGCGGCCCGCTGGTCCTTGGGGATCTCCTGGCGGACGACGTCCTTGACCAACCGCTGGAGCTCTCCCGACAGGTACTTCGCCATCCGCTCCTCGTCGCGGCGGATGGCCGTGGCCAGCTTCACGGTCTCGAGGTCACCGACCGCCTCGGCCAGGGTGATGATCCGGGTGTAGATGGCGATCTCCACGTGCTCCTCGCGCAGCTCCTCCTGGGCGTTGCGCATGTGGGTCTCCGCCTGCTCGGTGACGAGCGCCCGGGCGGCTCCGACCTGGCCCTTCACCCCGGCGAGCGCCTTGCCGGCGGCTTCGCCGAGCGCTCCCGGCACGCCGGGGACGGTCGGGCTCTCCGCCGTTCCCCGCAGCTGCTTGATTCGCTTTGCCACCTGGCGCTTGTGGCTCTTGGTCTCGGACAGGTGCTTGCGCAGCCGTGCCTTGTAGGACGCCTTCTCGGTGAGCGCGATGTGCGCGGTGAGGTCCGCCTCCAGTTCGGACTCCTTCACGTGCGCCTCGTTCAACCATTGAACGAGCTTGATGTCGCGCTCGTTGGCGGGTTGCCTGTCGGCCATACGACTCTCCGTTCTGTCGGGGGATATGTCAGCTCTCCTTGCGTTCGCGCTTGGCCGCCGCGGCCAGCTCTCCGATCCGGTCGGCCACCTCCTCGCCGGCGAGCGCCCGCTTGCGGTCCTCCAGCGCACGGCTCTCGGCGGCGGTGGCATCGAGTCGCTCGACATTGGCCTCGTGCGCGAGTGCGTGCTCGGCGTGCTCCTTACGGCGCTCGGCATCCGCCTTGCGGCGCTCGGCCGCGACTCTCGCCCGCTCGGTCTCCGCGCGACGCCGGCGCTCGGCCTGCGCGCGCCGCCGCTCGGCATCGGCGTCGGCCGCAGCGCGGCGGTGGTCCGCCGCCTCCCGGCGCTCCTCGGTGTGGGCCTCGGCCCGCGATACGCGCCGCTTGCCCTTCTTGCGTCTGGTCATGGCGAGATTGCGCTCGTCGACCGCACGCCGGCGACGGACCGCGTCCTCACGCATATGCTCGTCACCGAGCACGCCCCCCGCGACCGATCGCAGCGACGCCTCGACGCTGTCCAAGCGGAGCCCCGCGGCGGCGGCGATCCCGTCGTCACGGCCGGGCAGTGCCCGCGTGGCGAGGTCGAGCGGCAGCCTCAGCAGCTTCAGCGAGCCGCCGACGGCGGCTCGCGATACGGAGCGGGGGTTCATGCGTCCTCCTCGGGGTCGAGCGCGTCGGCGCGCTGGTCGGCCTGTCGTGCGGCACGCTGGCTGGCCAGCGCGTCCTTGGTCGCATCGATCTGCGCGCGCTCGGCTTGGTCGACGGCTTGCTCGGCGCGCACGTGCTGGTCGTGGCGCTCGCGCTCGGCGCCAGCCTCGACGCGCTGGGCGCGCTGGTCGGCACCGGCCTCGGCCGCGCGGCGCTCGTCCTCGACGCGGCGCCGGTCGAGCTCGGCGGCCACCTCGTTCTCCAGTTGGGTGCGCTCGATGTCGTTCTCCACCTCCGCGCGCCGCGTCTGCGCCTCGCGCTCTCGGTGCTCGGCGTCTTGGTTGGCGCGCTGGGCGTCGGCATCGGCCTCGCCCTGCGCCTGCTGGAAACGTCCCTCGCGCCGCAGCGCGTCGTTGTCGGTCAGCGCTCCGACGATTGCTTTGGCCTTCCCGATTGCTTTGCCGAGAGGTCCCCCGGCGGTACCTTCCTGCTCTGCCTGCCGTGTCATCGTCAGTTGGTCTCCTTGTGTCGGTTCGTCTCCTCTCGGCTACCCGATGACCGCGTCGCCCACGCGGCGAGCTCCGGAAGGCCGGGACACGGGCATGCGCGTGGGGCTACCCGGGTAACGCGGCGTTCCGCGCGGCCGCCTCGCGCTCCGCCGCGTGACGATCGGCCTCGACGGCGTCGGCGGCGCGCAGCGACCGGCACCACGCGCGCACGACGAAAAACAGGATTGGTGGCACGACCCAGATCGCGATCCGGAAGATGTACAGCTGCGTGTTGTAACTGAGGCCCCACAGAACGAACAGGCGATCGGCGGCGCCGAAGGCGAACACCAGGAAGACGAAACTGAGCAGTGCCACGCCGAAGGCGGTCCGGGTGGGCGCGTCGCGCGGGCGGTCGGCGAGGTTGTGGCCGGCCCGGTCGCCGGACACGCGCCGCTCCAGCCAGGGAAACGCGAACAGCAGCGTGAAGATCACTCCCGGGAACACGACCCCACCCCAGAACGGGTTGGGGATCAGCGTGAAATGTCCGATCGTCACGTCGAAGCTCGGCATCAGCCGCAGCGCCCCGATCAGCCATCCGAGGTACCAGTCGGGCTGCGCCCCGTTGGTGCCGAGCCACGGCTCGTACGGCCCCCACTGCCAGATCGGGTTGATCTGCACGAGCCCTCCCAGCAGGAACAGAATCCCGACGGTGAAGAACATCAGCGCCAGCGAGCGCGGGGCCTGGGCGGGGAACATCGGCGCGCCGACGATCCGCTTCTCGGTGGTGCGTTTGGACTCCTTGAACTGGGTGTGATGCCGCGCGGCGATCAGCGCCAGGTGGACGCCGATCAGCGTGGCCAGCAGCATCGGCAGGAGCAGCACGTGCATGATGAACATGCGGCTGAAGAAGTCCTCCTTCCCCGGGAACGGGGCTCCGAACACGCCGAGCATCGCCGGACCGCCGATCACCGGGATCGACAGTCCCACGCCGTAGCCGATGGCCAGGCCCATGCCCGACAACAGATCGTCGACGAGCGAGTAGCCGAGGTAGCCCTCCAGTAGCGCCACGATCAGCAGCACGAGGCCGACCACCCAGGTGAGCTCACGTGGCTTGCGGAACGCGCCGGTGAAGAACACGCGCAACAGGTGCATGACGATCGCCACCACGAACACGTCGGCGGCCCAGTGGTGGGTCTGGCGCATCAACAGTCCCGCCTTGTCACTGAGGGAGAGATCGAGCACAGACTTGTAGGCCGCGCTCATCTGCTGACCGTCGAGCGGCACGTAGGAGCCGTGATAGACGGTCTTCGCTGTGCTCGGGTCATAGAACAGCGCCAGGTAGATGCCGGTGAGGATCAGCACCATGAACGCGTACAGCGCCACCTCGCCGAGCAGGAACGACCAGTGGTCGGGGAACAGGTAGCGCAGCCCCTTGCGCATCAGCGGCGCCGCCGAGGTCCGCTCGTCGATGAAGCGGACCGGGTTCTCCAGCGGGTCGTGCGTGGTCATTCGATCGGAGGCTCCCTGACGTTCCACCACGACGGTCCGACCCGGCCGGAGAAGTTACCCCCGGCGCGGAGGTAGCCGTCGGCGTCGATCATCAGCGGCAGCTGAGGCAGCGGTCGCCCGGCCGGTCCGTAGATCACCGTGCCGCCGGTGAACGGGTCGAAGGTGGAGTAGTGGCACGGGCAGACGAGCGCGTCGTGCGGCTCCAGGACCGGGAACGTCGGCTTGCGATACAGCGCGATCGCGCAGCCGGCGTGGGTGCAGATCTTGGAGTACGCGAGGATCCCGTACGGCGCCCACGCCGCCCGCCCGGCCGGCAGCTGCAGCGTCGCCGGGTCGACGCGGATGACCACGAGCGGCGAGGCGATGTTCTCCGGATCGGCGCCCTCCGGGAAGGCGGTGTAGAAGGTCTGCTCCTCGATGTCAGCGGCGAGGATCACGGCTCCGTCCTGATCGACCAGTCGCGTTCCGCGCCGCCACGGCGAGCGGTCGAGCGGGGCGGTGTCCCAGAACGGCCCCAGCGACAGCGCCGGGGTCAGCGCGGCAACGGCGAGTGCGCCGCCGGTCATGCCACCGGCGGCGAGCAGCAGCCGCTTGCGGGTGAAGCGGCTGCCCGCCTCGTGCACTATCTGCGCCACCTCGGCGGACTGCTCGGGCTGCGGCTGCGGGTAGTCGTCCTCCAGCTCCTCGGTGACGACCAGACGCTTGGCAACGACCGTCAGCGCGGCGCCGATCAGCACGCAGCACAGCCCCAGGCACAGCCCGAGCAGCTCGTTGGGCAGCGAGGCCGGGCTGAACAGCGCGTACACGGCGACGAACCCCAGGGCGCAGGCGCCGGCCAGCGCGAGCAGCACGAGCACGACGTTCTCGGCATGGCGATCGGGATCGCCCGCGGCGACGATCCGCTCCGTCGGTGCGTCGCGGCCCGCTGCGGCGTCTGCTTCGCCGTCCGCGCCGCGGCCGAACAGCTTGGCCAGGCCGAGCACGATCGCCGCCCACAGCCAGCGGAGGAGTCGCTTCACGGCCGGATCCTCCGGCTCACCGAGCGGCAGCCGATCAGCAGCAGCGGCGCGGCGATCCACCAGGCGACGAGTCCCTCAGGGATCGGCCCGAGGTTGCCGATGCCCCACCCACCCCGATTGTCGACGTGGTTGGTCCACAGGACGTAGCGCACGATCGAGTTCAGCTGCGCGTCGGGGATCTGGGTCGTCGAGAACTTCGGCATGAGGTAGGGGCCGATCCGCACCGCCTCGGCGATCTGGGAGGAGGCGACGCCCTGCAGCGGCGGCACGCGCGCGCCGGTCACGAAGCCTCCCCGAGCGTCGATCTGATGGCAGCCTGCGCAGTCGAGCGAGAACAGCTGCTGCCCCTGCGAGAGCGAGCCCGCCCGCGGATCGGGGTGCGGGATCGCCGGACCTGCGCCAAGCGATGCGACGTAGGCGACGAGCGAGCGGATCTCCGTGCCTGAGAACAGCACGCGGTCGGGGCCGGGCTCGTCGTGGATGCTGGAGAGCGGCATGAAGCCGGTGCGCAGGTAGAAGTCGGCGGCGAGCGCGCCGACCCCGCGCAGCGACGGCCCGGCCCCCGTGACGTCGCCTGCGCCAGGCCGCGGCGTGCTGATGCCGCCGCCGGCGATCCCGTGACAGCTCGAGCAGTTCTCCGCGAACAGCTCGGAGCCGAGCTCCAGGCTCGGCTGCGCCGGCTCCGGCGTCGGTCCGAGCACCCCGTTCTGGGTCTGGGCCTGCGCGAAGCCGACCACGGCCAGGCTGAGGCCGCCGATGAGCCACAGCGCCACCAGCCGGCGGGGACCGAGCGCACGCATGATCCGGTTCACGACTGCTGGCAGACGGCCGACAGCGGCGCGCCGATCGCGGTGAGCACGATGATCGACAGGGCGAGGAAGTTGACCAGAAGCCCGATGACCGAGAGGAAGGCGATGCGTCCCACCGGCGGCGCGGCGCCCTTGCCGGCGATCTCGGAACGAACGATGTCGTCGAGGCGCCACGCGCGGCGGAACAGCGTCACCGCGACCCCCTCGGCGCCGAGCGTGACGACGATCGCCGCCGCCGAGAGCGCGACCTCCAGCTCGTGCAGAGGCAGGCGCCGGTGGGTGTGGATCTGATTGCACTGGGCGAAGGTGAGAAACAGGTTGGCCACGAACTGCGTCGCCCACGCCAGTGCCCCGCCGAGCGCGGCGAACCAGATCAGCCAAGTGGGCGGCAGACGCGTCATAGCGTCGGGGAGAGCTGGGTGAGGGTGACGAGGATGCCCACCCCGCTGACGACGTACCAGTACAGGGCGAGCCCGCGCACCCCGATGAACCAGTAGTTGTTCAGCCCGCGTACGGTGATGAACAGCAGCACCGTGAGGTTGAGCAGGATGCCGAACGCCACGTGGGCGTGATGGGTGGCCAGCACGGTGAAGTAGATCGAGCCGTAGGCGCTGCCCTGCGGGGAGAAGTCGCGCAGGTCGTGGCGGAACAGCAGAATCTGGCCGGCCAGGTAGATGCACTGGAGCACCGTGGCGGCGCTGATCAGCCCCAGGACCCTCCCCCGCTCCCCGCGTCGGCCGGCCCGCACGGCCAGCCACATGGGCACGGTGGTGAACAGCAGGAGGCCGGTGGCGACCAGCGGCAGCACCACGCTTGGGGCCTTGATCCCGTCCGGCGGCCACCGCTTCGCCTCGAAGTTGAGGTAGAAGTAGCTGCCGAGCATCGTCCCGAAGACGGTGATCTCCGAGCATAGGAACAGGGCCATCCCCCATACCCCGTTGGGCAGGGCCCGTCGGCGGGCGTCGACCCGTCCGGCGGCCGGCCCACTCACCGCGGCGGCGCTGCGGGTCACCTGCGGCTGCTCGCTCACCCGACCACTCCTTCGGGGGGCGGCGGCTCTTTCAGATGCCAGCCGATGATGGTGAGACCGCCGAGGACCGCTAAGCCGAACGCGATCCAGTAATGCGCCATCAGCAGCATCAGAAAGATGAAGAACAGCGACAGGCCGGTGATCGGCGGCCACAGCGAGTTCGACGGCATCGACAGGATCTCGTCGAGCTCGGCGTCCTGGGCGGTGGTGGCCGGCGTCTCATGGCCGCGCTCGAGCAGCCCCTCGCCGCGGGCCAGACGCTGCTTGTCGCGCTCGCGATCATCCTTGTCCCACATCGGGTAGGGGCTGGTCACCGTGGGGATGACCGGGTAGTTGTAGGGCGGCGGCGGCGAGGCCGTCGACCACTCCAGCGTGTCACCCTCGAACGGGTTCTCGTCGGCCACCTCGCCCCTGAAGAGGTGGTAGGCGAGGTTCACCACGATCAGCACGAGTCCGGCGGCCAGGATGTAGGCGCCGATCGACTCGATGAAGTTCCACAGCGTCCAGCCGAGGCCGCCCGGATACGTGTAGTTGCGCCGCGGCATCCCCAGGATCCCCACGATGTGCATCGGGAAGAAGGTGAGGAACGTGCCGAGGAAGGTGATCCAGAAACTCACCTTGCCGAGGAACTCGTTGTACATCCGCCCCGTCACCTTGGGAAACCAGAAGTACATGCCGCCGAGTATCGGGTACACGGCCGCACCGAAGATGACCATGTGGAAATGCGCGACGACATAGTAGGAGTCGTGCGCTTGCTGGTCGAACGGGATCGCCGCCAGGGTGATCCCCGACAGCCCGCCCAGGATGAAGTAGACGATGAACCCGATGATGAACAGCATCGGGGTCTCAAACGTGGGGGTGCCGGTAAGGATCGTGGTGATCCAGGCGAACAGCTGAATCGCCGAGGGGATGACGATGATCAGGCTAGCCGCGGCGAAGTACACCGTGGTCACCGTGGCGTACCCGACGGTGAACATGTGGTGCACCCACACGCCGAAGCCCAGAAACGCCACGAGGATCTCGGCCAGCGCGACAAGCGGGAAGAACACCATCCGCCGGTGGGAGAACGCCGGGATGATCGAGGTGGCGATCCCGAACGCGGGCAGGATGATGATGTAGACCTCCGGGTGGCCGAAGATCCAGAACAGGTTCTGCCACAGCAGCGGATCGCCGCCGTAGGCCACGTCGTAGAGGTGAAACCCGAGCTGGCGGTCGAGCTCCAGGAACAGGGCGGCGACACTGAGTGACGGCAGCGCGAACAGCAGCGCGAAGGCCACCGCCAGAAAGGCGAAGCAGAAGAGCGGCATCCGGTTGATCGACATCCCGGGGGCGCGCAGCTTGAAGATCGTGACGATGAAGTTGATCGAGCCGATCGTCGACGCGATCCCGTTGAAGATCAGCCCGTAGCCGTAGTAGTCGATGTTGTTGCCCGGGTCGAACCGCTTGGAGGCGAGCGGAACGTAGTCAAACCAACCGGCGTTCGGCGCATGGCCCTGGGCCAGCGAGATGTACATGAAGATCCCCGAGCCCAGGAAGATCCAGTAGGACAGCGCATTCAACCGCGGGAAGGCCATGTCCCGGGCGCCGATCATCAGCGGCACCAGGTAGTTCCCGAACGCCCCCGTGGTCATGGGGATCACGAACAGGAAGATCATCGTGATCCCGTGCATCGTGAACACCTCGTCGTAGGCCTGCGGCGAGAGCACATGCCCGTTGGGGCCGATCAGCTGTGTGCGGATCAGCATCGCCTCGATCCCGCCCGCTCCGAAGAACGCCAGCGCCGTGAAGAAGTAGAGGATCCCGATGCGTTTGTGGTCGGTGGTGGTGATCCAGCCGAGCACCCCGGGCCGGGGCTGCCAGATCCGCTCCAGGCGCTCCATGTGCGGGCGCCCCTCGGGGGTGACGACGGTCATCAGCGCAACCCGTCCAGGTAGGCGACGAGCTCCTGCACCTGGCGGCGCGGCAGGCCGAGATCGGGCATCCGCGCACCCGGCTTGATCGCCTGCGGATTCTCGATCCACGCCGCCAGCCAGCGCGGCGTGTTGGGAATGGTCAGCGCCGCCAGGGTGCGCCGGCTGGCCAGGTGGGTGAGGTTCGGCCCGATCTGCCCCTGGGCGGCGGTGCCGGCGATCGTGTGGCAGCTCGCGCACTGGCTGCTCATGAACACCTGCTCGCCCGCGCGCGCCGCGGGCGTGGTCGCCGACACCGCGGGCGAGGCCATGTTCTGCCGCCACGCCCGGTACTGCGCGCGCGGCTGGGCGACGACGGTCATCGCCATGTGGGCGTGCTGCAGCCCGCAGAACTGCGAGCACTGGCCGCGATACGTGCCGGGACTGGACGCGTAGAGGAGGATCCGGTTCTCGCGGCCGGGGATCATGTCGACCTTGCGTCCCAGCGCCGGAACCCAGAAGGAGTGGATCACATCAGCGGTGGTGGCCACGACGTTCACGCGCGTCCGCGCGGGGATGTGGATCTCGTTGGCGGCGATCGCGTCGATGCCGGGATAGCGGACCTCCCACCACCACTGATGGCCGATCACGTCGATGGTCATGGCCGTGGACCGCGGGCTCGGCGGGGACGTCTGCCTGACCAGGTAGACGTCGGAGACCGCGAACAGCGCCACGAGCGCGACGAACGGGACGGCCACGCCGAAGGTGAGCACCATGGCCTGCGGGATGTCCTCGCGCTCGCCGAAGAA
>DASZLC010000085.1:0-14219 GCA_035552615.1 Solirubrobacteraceae bacterium | reverse complement strand
GCTCGCAGGCCCAGGGCGCAGTGATTCGCTCAGATCGTGTGCTCGAGCCGCGAGACGACCGCGTGCAGCTCGCCGCGGAGGGACTCGCGCTCGTGGGCGAGGGCCGAAGCTCCGGGGGCGCTCTCGGCCCGGGCGCGCTTGATGGCGCGCTCGACCCGGGCGATCTCCAGCACAAGGCGCGCGTGCTCCAGGCGGTCGGGGCTGATGTCGCTGCGGCTGCCGGAGCGCTTCACGAGGTCGGCGATCGTCCGGGCGAGCTCGTCGTCCTCGGGTGGGAGCTCGGCCAGCGGGTTCGCGGTGCGCCCGCGAAGATGGTGGGCGGCGCGGCGCAGGAGGCCGCTGGTCAGCAGCTCGTCGGGCTCGACGCGCTGCAGCGCCGCCGCGCCCTCGGCCGGCAGCGCGATGCACAGGGCCAGGAAGGCGTGCTCGGTGCGCACGATGTTGTCGGTCGGCGACAGCGGGGGCTCGTCAGCGGAGCCGCCGTTCCGCGCCTCCGGCTGCCCGGCGGGAGGTCGCGTCGCTGGATACTCCGACGCGGCCGAGGTCAGCAGGTCCAGGATCGGCCGCTCGGCGAGATCGAGCCGCCCGGCAATACGACGGACCAGCTCGTCCCTCAACGCGCTCCCGATCGTGATGGACGGACCCAGCGCCGCCAGGACGCTGCCCAGCTGGCGGAGCATTCGGTCCTTGTCCTCAGCCGTCGGGACGCCCTCGTGAGCGATGATGCGCTCCACCTCGAAGACGATGAACGGTACCGAGGCCGCCACGCGTTGCCGCAACGCGTCGGTGCCGGCGCCGGCGATCAGCTCGCCCGGATCGGCTCCGTCGGGCAGCTGCACCATGCGTAGCTCGAGCCGGCGCTCGCCGGCGATCCGCGCGGCCCGGACCATCGCCTCCTGCCCGGCGCTGTCGGCGTCGAGACACAGCTCGAGCACCTTCACGATCCGCTCCAGTTCCCGCGCTTGCTCGTCGGTGAACGAGGTGCCCATGATCGCGACGGCGTTGCGCAGCCCGGCCTGGTGGAGGGCCAGCACGTCGGTGTAGCCCTCGACGAGGATCATGCGGCCCGACTGCGCGGCCGCCGTGCGCGCGAGATCGATGCCGAACAGCTGCTCACGCTTGTGGTAGAGCTCGCCGTCCGACGTGTTCAGGTACTTCGGCTTTTGGTCCTCGCCCATCGCGCGGGCGCCGAAGCCGTGGACCTTGCCGCGCGCGTCGACGGCCGGGAACATGATCCGGCGGCGGAAGCGGTCAAAGATCGAGCCCGGGCGCGACTTCGAGCGTTGGGCCAGCCCGACCGCCAGAAGCTCCTCGTCGCTGTAGCCAGCCCCGCGCGAGGCCACCAGCATCCGATCCCACGCGCTCGGCGCGTAGCCGACCTTGAACTCGCGCAGTGTCTCCTCGGTGAAGCCGCGGCCCAGCAGATACTCGCGCGCTGGCGCCGCCTCGCGCGCCTCCCACAGGTAGCGCGAGTAGTAGATCGCGGCCCGGCCCATGAGCTTGTGCAGCCGCTCGCGGCGGTCGCGCCGCCGCGCGGCCTCCGGATCCTCGTCCTCCGTCTCGAGCTTCACGCCGAACCGCTCGGCCAGCGACTCCAGCGCCGCCTTGAAATCCAGGCCTTCGGTCTCCTGCACCCAGTCGAACGGATCGCCAGACACCCCGCAGCCGAAGCAGTGGTAGTGCTTCTCATCCGGCCGGACGTGGAAGGAGCCGCTGCGCTCGTCGTGAAACGGGCACAGGCCGAAGTAGCTGTCGACCCCGGCCCGGCGCAGGTCGACGCGTGAGCCGACCAGCGCCAGCATGTCGACCGCCTGCAGGACACGGTCGCGAGAGTCAGCCGTGTAGCGGCTCACGACGCGAACGACACCGGCACGCTCAGCTGCTCGAACGCCCGGATGCAGAAGCGGTCGGTCATGCCCGCCATGTAGTCCGCCACCCGACGCGGCAGCGGCCCGTCGGGGGTCGCGTCGGGGATCTCCTCAGGGTGATCGCAATAGTGCGCAAACAACGTCTGGATCACGAACTCGACCTTGCGCTGCTCGCGCGTCGCCTCCGGCCCGAGGTAGACGCGATCGAACATGAACTTTCGCAGCGCCGTCATCGCGGGACCGACGACCTCGCCCTGGACGATCGCCCCGGCGGCCGCCGAGTGCTCGACAAGGTCGTGGACCAGCGTGTCGATCCGGCGCGAGCCGGTGTCGCCGAGCACGGCGATCGGTCCGGCCGGCAGATCGTCCTCGGTGATCACCCCGGCCCGGAGCGCGTCGTCGATGTCGTGGTTGATGTAGGCGATCCGGTCGACGAGCCTGACGATCCCGCCCTCCAGCGTCGAGGGCTCGGCCGCCCGCCCCGAGTGGCCGAGGATCCCGTCGCGGACCGGCAGCGTGAGGTTCAGCCCAGCCCCGTCGCGCTCCAGGATGTCGACCAGACGCAGGGAGTGCTCGTTGTGACGGAAGCCCGCGCCGAAACGATCGGCCAGGCAGCGGTCGAGCGCCGCCTCGCCGAGATGACCGAACGGCGTGTGGCCGAGATCGTGCCCGAGGCCGATCGCCTCCACCAGGTCCTCGTTCAGCGCCAGCGCCCGCGCCACCGTCCGCGACACCTGGGTGACCTCAAGCGTGTGGGTGAGCCGCGTCCGGTAGTGGTCGCCGGTCGGCAGCACGAACACCTGGGTCTTGTGCTTCAGGCGGCGAAAGGCCTTGCAGTGGACGATCCGATCGCGGTCGCGCTGAAACGGCGTGCGCAGCCCACAGTCGGGTTCCTCGACGCGCCGCTGCGCCGGATAGGAGCGCACGGCCAGCGGCGAGAGCCACTCCTGCTCGCGCCGACGGACGGACTCCGCGTAGGCGGCGGCGACCGGCCCGCCAGCATGAGCGTCTCTGAGCGTCGAAGGCTCCATGCACCGATTCTGACACCGGCACCAGCGCGAGCCCGCAAACCGGTGCAGAATCGTTACAGGTTGGCGGGTCCGCATAGACTCTTCGCTCGGCAGAGGACGAGGAGGAGACCGGTGAGGACGTGGTGTTCGGCAGGGACGCTGGCGGCGGCGATCGCCGCGCTGGCGGTGACCGCGGCACCGGCCGCGGCGTGGACCCCGCAGGCCGCCGGCTACGGCGTCGGCGAGGAGCACAACCTGACGGTCCACGGGGCCGGCGGCACACTGCTGGCCGCCAACGTCTACTACCCGACCGACACCAAGACGGGCCAGGCAGCACCCGGACCCTTCCCCGTGATCGTCACCCAGACCCCGTACGGGAAGGACACCGGCTCCGAGGTCGGCGGTCAGCTCGGCGGGCTGGCCGGCACCAGCGACTACCTCGTGCAGCGCGGCTACATCCAGGTCGTGGCCGACGTGCGCGGGACGGGCGGCTCGGAGGGTGAGTGGGGCCTGTTTGACCCGATCCAGGGCCAGGACGGCGCCGACCTCGTGAACTGGGCCGCCGCGCTCCCCCACTCCGACGGCAAGGTCGGCCTGCTCGGTGCCTCCTACCTCGGCATCAACCAGTTCGAGACGGCCGCCGACGCCGGGCCCAGTCATGTCAAGGCGATGTTCCCGATCATCTCCGGCGACGATCTGTACCGCGACACGGCGTTCGCCGGCGGCTTCCCCGACATCGAGTTCTCCGCCTTCTACCTCGGGCTGACCGCGGCGCTGAACACCGAGGGGCCCCTGACCGAAGGCACCAGCGACGCCATCACCGCCCTCACCGATCACGTGCACGACCTCGGCGACTTCGACGCCGAGCTGCTCGCCAACGTCGAGACCGGCGGCGACGACGCCTACGACCAGACCTATTGGGGGGCGCGCAATCCCGTGCAGTACATCCCCCAGATCGTGAAGGACAAGATCCCGGCCTTCCTCGTCGGCGGCTGGTACGACCTGTTCCAGCGGGGCGAGCTGATGAACTACGCCGCGCTCCAGAACGCCTACGACGGGCGGCCGACGCTCGCCCCGATGACCCCCGGTCAGGCGGTCAGCCCGCGCTATCAGCTGATCGAAGGCCCGTGGTACCACGTCACCGCCGGCCTCGGCCTCGATTACCACGGGCTCGACATGAACGGCGTCGAGCTCGCCTGGTTCGACCACTGGCTGAAGGGGGTGGACACCGGCATCACCGACACCGACACGCCGATGCACCTGGAGGACCTGAGCTCGGGCGACTACGTGGAGGCGTCGCGCTACCCGCTGAACCAGGCCGCGCCGACCGCCTACTACCTGCAGCCCGGGGGTGGCCTGTCCCCGGTCAAGCCCACCACGAGCTCGACCGGCAACACGATCATCTGGGACGGCTCGGAGATCCCGTGTACGAGCTCGACCGAGCAGTGGATCGCCGGGCTCGGGCCGCTCGTGCTGTCGTTCTTCGGCCTGAAGGATCCGTGCACGGCGAACGCCACGCTGTCGCAGATCGGCCCGGGCACGGTCAACTACACGACCGCCCCGTTCACGACGCCGATGACGCTGGCCGGGCCGATCGGCGCCACCCTGTACGCCACCTCGACGACGCGCGACACCGAGTTCGTCGTGCAGGTGACCGACGTCGCGCCGAACGGCGCCGCTACGTCGCTCACCTCGGGCCTGCTGGAGGGCAACCAGCGCGCGGTCGACCCGTCGATGACCTGGTACGCGCCCGACGGCAATCCACTGCTGCCATGGCACCCGTACACGAAGGCCGCCCAGACGCCGGTGACACCCGGGCAGGTGACCCGCTTCGACGTCGAGATCTTCCCCACGCTCGACACGCTCCAGCCCGGCCACCGCCTGCGGATCACGATCGCCTCATCGGACTTCCCCCACGCGCTGCCCGAGCTCACCCAGCTGCCGAACCTGCTCGGTGGCATCTACACGATCGAGCACTCGCCGAGCGCGCCGTCGAGCGTCGAGCTGCCGCTTGTCCCCGCCGCCCCGGGCACCACTGGTGGCCTGGCCAGGACGACGGGCGGACCGCTCGGCTGCCCGAGGGCGAGCGGCAACCTCACCCCCACCTCGCTCGGTCCGGTACGCCTCGGCATGACCCGCGCCCAGGCCGAGTCGGCGTTCGTGGCCAGCTCCACGCGCGGGCACGCCAACATGGACTTCTTCTGCCTGACGCCGAACGGGATCCGGGTCGCCTACGCCGCCGACCAGGTCGTGATCGCGCTCACCGCCAACGCCAGCTATGCCCTGCGCGGCGTTCGCCCAGGGAAGAGGCTTGCCGGCGTCGCACGGCGGCTCGGCGCCACCCGCGGAATCACGATCGGTACGAACACGTGGTACCTGATCCCCGACGGCGCCGGTCGCGGCGTGCTGAAGGTCCAGCATGGCGTGATCGAGGAGATCGGCGTCGCGGCGCGGCGCCTCACCGGCTCGCGGGCCGCTGCGCGCCGGTTCCTGACCAGCTTCTCGTGAGGCGTCCTACGCCGCCTGCAGGAGCGGGCGCAGCCGGATGCCCGAGTGATACTCGGCCGTCTCGGTGATCGCCCGCTCCGCCTGACGCAGCGCCCGAGCATCCGCCGCCGGTGCCTGCGCCAGCGGCGCGCCGAGTGCGCCGACGAGGAACTGGTAGGCGTCCTCGCCCAGCGGAAAGCCGGTCGCCTCGCACGCGTTGCAGACCACGCCGCCGGCCGCGGCCGAGAACCCATGCAGATGCTCGCGCTCGCCGCACGCCGCGCACGCCCCGAGCTGCGGCACGATCCCGGCCGCCAGGAGCAGCTTCAGCCGAAACGCGAGCCCGCCCGCCGGACCGGCGTGGGCGGCGTCGGAGTCGAGCAGCGACAGCTGATTGCCGAGCAGCGCGAACACCTCGGGATGCGGATCGCTCGTCTCGAACACGCGGGACACGGCGTCGCACGCCCGGGCGGCGGCGTCGAGCGTGGCGGCGTGGTCGCGCAGCGCCCGGTAGGCCGAGATGGTGTCGGCGCTCGTCACCGTCAGCAGCTCGCTGCGCCCTTGGTGGAGCACCATCCGGATCTGGAAGAACGGCTCCAGGCGGGCACCGAAACGACTGCGCGACCGGCGGGCGCCCTTGGCGATGGCGCTGACCCGACCGTGCCCCGGCGTATACAGGTGAAGGATCCGATCGGCTTCGCCGTAGCGGATCGAGCGGAGCACGATCGCGTCGGTTCTGAGGGGTCCCATTGCTCGCTACACTTTTTGAAGCATGAAGAACGTGATGATGTACACGACGGATTTCTGTCCGTATTGCCGGAGCGCCAAGGCGCTGCTGGAGAAGCGGTCCATCGAGTACTCCGAGATCAATCTGGCACGCGACCCGGACGGCCGGGCCGAGCTCTCGCGCGTGACGGGGATGATCACCTTCCCCCAGATCCTCATCGGTGGCGAGACGGTCGGCGGGTTCCAGGAGCTGCTCGCCGCGGACAAGAGCGGCCGCCTGCAGCAGCTGCTGGCGGCTTAAGAGCTAATCCCCATGGCGGCGCGCCGGCGCCGGGGTCGAGGCTGGCAGCGATCGCAGATGTACGTGCCGCGCCCGCCGACGACGATCTTGCTCACCGTCGCCCCGCAGCGCACGCACGGCTCGCCGGCCCGCAGATGGATCATGAAGCGGTCCTGAAACGAGCCGCGAGCGCCGTCGACGTGGCGGAAGTCGTCGATCGAGGCGCCCTTCGCCTCGATCCCCGCCGCCAGCGCGTCCTCGATCGCGGCGTGCACGCGCTGCCATTGCGCCGCGGTCAACCGGCCGGCCGGCCGCAGTGGATGCACGCCGGCGCGGAACAGCGCCTCGTCGGCGTAGATGTTGCCGACGCCGGCGATCCGTCGCTGGTCGAGGATGAATGCTTTCACCGGCGCGGTGCGACCGAGCGCCTCCGCGCGCAGGTAGGCCGGGGTGAAAGCGGGCGTGAACGGCTCGGCGCCGAGGCGCGCGGCGAGATAGGCATCGCGCGCGGCGCGGCCGAGCAGCAGATGCCCCGTCCCGAAGCGTCGTGGGTCGACGTAGACGACGCGATGACCGTCGTCGAGCTGGAACCGCACGCGCGTGTGAACCGGCTCGACATCCGGGTCGAACAGCAGCGCTCCGGTCATGCGCAGGTGGATCAGCAGCTGGCGGTCGCCCGACAGTTCCCAGATCATGTATTTCCCCGCGCGGTCGACACGCTCCACGGTGGCTCCACGGAGCGCCACCTCTGCAAGCCCTGGCGCCTCCGGCCGAGTCCAGCGCGGGTCGAGGATCTCCGCGCGCACGATCGCGCGGCCCTCGAGATGGGGCGCCAGCTGGCGGCGGATCGTCTCGACTTCAGGCAGCTCAGGCATCGGCGCCCCTGATCATAGGAACGGCTCGCCGGGCAGCTCGGGGGCGTCGCGCCCGGTCAGCCAGCGGAGCACGCTGGCGCCGACGTCGGCCATCGGCCCGTCGTGGCGCCGGCCGCCATGGCCGGCGAAAGCGGCCAGCAGCGGCACGTGCTCGCGCGTGTGGTCGGTGTGCGGCGCGGTCACGTCGCAGCCGTGGTCGGCGCTCAGCACCAGCAGGTCGCCGTCGCCCAGCCGCGGCAGCCACCCGGCCACCGCCGCGTCGATCTCCCGCAGAGCGCGATGGAAGCCGGCGGAGTCGTGGCGATGCCCATGCACCTGATCGGTCTCGATCAGGTTGGTGAACACGAGCCCGTGTTGCAGCGAATCGAGCAACCGCCCGGTCTCAGCCAGCCCCTGCGCGTTGGTCGCGCCCGGGTGCTGCTCGTCGATCCCGATCCCGCTGAACAGCTGCCCCGACTTGCCGACCGTGTGCACGGGCACGCCCGCCTGCTGCAGCTCCAGCAGGTAACTCCGGCTCGGCGGCGCCAGGCCGTAGTCGCGGCGGCCGTCGGTGCGATGGAAGCTCCCGTCGGCGCCGGCGAACGGCCGGGCGATGACCCTCCCCACCCCGTGCTCGCCGGTCAGGACGCTGCGAACCTCCTCGCACACCGCGTACAGCTGCTCGGGCGACAGCACGTCGACGTGCGCGGCGATCTGCAGCACCGAGTCCTGGCTCGTGTAGACAATCACAGCCTGCTCCGTGAGCGCCCGCGCCCCGAAGTCCTCGATCGCGCCGAGTCCGTTGTACGGGCGGTTGCAGAGCGCGGCGCGGCCGGCGATGCGCACGACGTCGGCGATCACCTCGGGCGGAAAGCCGGCCGGGTACGTCGGCGCCGGCGCGGGCATCACGACCCCCATCAGCTCCCAGTGGCCGGCCGTCGAGTCCTTGCCGGGGCCGAGCGGATGCAGCCGGCCGTGCAGGACCGGCTGCTCGTCCGGCGCCATGCCGGCGACCGGCCAGATCGACCCGAGCCCGAGTCGCTGCAGCGTCGGGCATCGCAGCCCGCCCTCTACCTCGGCGAGGTGCGCCAGCGTGTTGGCGCCGGCGTCACCATAGGCCGCGGCGTCGGGAAGCGCCCCGACGCCGCAGGCGTCGAGCACGACGACGAACGCGCGCCTCACGCGTGCGACCCGGGAAGCAGCACGAACGAGGTGGTGACGTGCGAGAAGACCTGCCGGTTGACCGCGCCGAACGCCGCCGGGGAGGCGTACTCCTCCAGGACGAGCTCGCTGTGCGGCAGGAACAGGTGGTACGAGTTCACCCGGCGCAGCTGGCCCGAGATCCGCTCCAGCCCGCCGAGCTCCACCGTGGGGCGGCCGGCCAGCGTGAGCGTCCGCGAGCTGAGCAGCCGGAACGCCGTGTCTTTGGCCTTCACCGCGGCCAGCAGGGCCGACTCGTCCTGCTGCAGCTCAGTGCTGTCGGCGGGCGGAGGAACGGTGCGCGCGTAGTGGCTCACGGCGACGACGGCGGACCCGGAGGCGACGATCATCACGACCGGACCCGCGACCTGGTTCTGGAGGTTGGTCCAGTTCTTCGGGACCTCCATCCCGAAGCCGTATCCGGCCGGGGCGAACGGATGGAAGCCCGCCGGAAAGCCCTTCGCCGGGGCCAGTGGGTGGTAGACCGACGGCGCCGGCGTCCGCGAGTTGCCGCACCCGGCGATCGCGACCATCAACAGCAGTGGAGCCACGGCGCGGGCCAACCGGCGCCGGCGGCCCGCGTCAGTCCTCGCCATCCCAGTAGTCGAGCGGCTCGACGCGGACGTAGATCCCCCCGGGTAGCCCGAGCTTGCTCGAACGCGGGTAGAAGCAGATGTCGCCCGGTTCGCGGGTGCCGTAGGCGAGGAACCGCAGCCCGTCGGGGCCGGCGCGCAACACGTGCGCCACCCCCGTGCCGGGCGGGCGAGAGACGACGTGACCGGGCCCCACGGGCGTCTCTGTCGCCGCTTCGCCGTACCCGAGCACCAGCGTGCCGCTGCCGTCCAGGATGACGAACAGCTCCTCCTCGGCGGAGTGACAGTGCGAGGGCGATCCCTCCCGGCCGGGCGCGACGTCGACGAGCTGGATCCCGGTCTCGCGCGAGCCGGCGGCGCGTCCGAGGTCCTTGCGGGTCCGGTGCACACGCGCGCGCTCCACGGTCGTTTCTTCGACGTCGGCGACGTTCACGATCGTGCTCGGGCGCGGTCCCGGCTCCTCGGGCAGCTCGGGCGGCCCGAGCTGCGATTCCAGGACGAACTGGAACGGTGCCCGCTCGATCACGCCCGGCGTGGTCTGCACCGCACGACCGCCGACCAGCGAATAGCCCAGGCGCGGGAAGCGTGGCACCTCGTCGGCGAAGCGGGGGCCGAAGGCCAGCACGTCGATCGGCTCGACGGCGTGGAGTGAGTGCGCGCCCCGGCGCGGCAGGTAGACGATGCAGTCGCCGGCTCGCACGTCGGCCGTCTTCCCGCGCTGCCACGAGACGCCACGGCCCGCCAGGACGTAGAAGATCTCCTCCTCGCGCCCGTGCTCGTGAGCCGGCGTGGTCCACGACCCGGCCGGCACCTGGATCCGGCGGACGCCGACCCGGACGCTGCCCGCGGCCTCGCCGAGGAGCGTCCAGCGGCTGGTCAGATGGCCGAGCGCGTAATCGATCCCGCGAGCCTCGTCGAAGTGCGTGATACCCACTGCGCGCCAGCCTACCGGCTGTGCGCTAGCTCGTCTCCGGTCGGATCTGGGCCCGCGGATGGGCGTCGAAGTACACGTCGCGCAGCCGCGCAGCCGACAGGTGCGTGTAGATCTGCGTCGTGCCGATGTCGGCGTGGCCAAGCATCTCCTGCAACGAGCGCAGATCGCAGCCACCGGCCAGCAGGTGCGTCGCGAACGTGTGGCGCAGCGTGTGCGGGCTCATGCGGTCCTCCAGCCCGGCGCTGCGGGCGTGGCGCTGGACGATCTTGTACAGCCCCTGGCGTGAGAGGCCGCTGCCGCGGAGGTTCACGAACACGTGCGGCTCCTCCAGGATGCCGACCAGGCGCGGGCGGGAGCGCTCCAGGTAGACCGTGAGCGCGGTGATCGCGGTGCTGCCGATCGGGACGATCCGCTCCTTTGAGCCCTTGCCGCGGGCCAGGAGGATCCCGGCGTCGAGCCGCAGCTCCGAGAGCTGCAGCCCGATCGCCTCCGAGGCGCGTAGCCCGCAGGCGTACATCGTTTCCAACAGCGCCCGGTCGCGCATGGCCGCCGGCGAGGAGCCGGTCGGCTGGGCCAGCAGCCGCGCGACCTCATCGCGACTCAGCACCTTGGGCAGACGGCCACGGGGGCGCGGCGGGCGCAGCTCGGCCGTCGGGTCGTGGTCGAGCAACTGCTCGCGCCGCATGTGGCGGTAGAACGAGCGCAGGCATGCCACCTTGCGCTGCAGCGTCGCCGGGGCGAGCGGTCGGCGGCCCTCGCCCCCGACGGCCAGCTCGCTGACGTAGTCCGCGAGGTCGGTGGGCGCGACGGCCAGCGGATCCAGCCCGCGCGTCTGCAGGAACGCACCGAACTGCTGCAGGTCGGAGCGGTATGCCTCCAGCGTGTTCCGGGAGAGACGTCGCTCGAGCTCCAGGTAGGCCAGGAAGTCGAGGGTGAGATCGCTCAGCCGCTGGGCCGGCGTCTGGACGGTGGCCGGCGTCATAACGTGGGTTTCGTCGCCCGCGACCCGCCTCCTGCCGGTCGCGGAGGGCGCTCCCGGACGGGCAGGCGGTTAGCGCTGAGCCTTCAGATGCAGCAGTGCGATCAGCGACTTGGCGTCGCGCGTGGCCGCCAGCGCCTCGTCGAGACGGTCAAGCGGCCAGCGTTCGGCGGTGATGCGCTCGCCGGCGTCCGGTGTCGCTCCGCCCTCCAGCTCGCTCAGCTCGGTCGCCAGGTAGATCCACACCTTCTCGTCGGAGAAGCCAGGGCTGGAGAAGAACTCGTACAGCAGCTCCCAGCGGGCGGCCTGCACGCCGACCTCCTCGATCAGCTCACGCTGGCCGGTGGCCAGCGGCGCCTCACCGGCGACGTCGAGCTTGCCGGCGGGAATCTCCAGCGAGTCGCGCAGGCCCGCCACCTCGCGCGGCTGGCGGGTGAGCCAGACGTGGTCCGTCCCGACGGCCAGCACCCCGACGGCGCCCGGGTGCCAGACGGCATCGCGGATCACCTCCTCCCCGTCGGGGTACCGGAAGTGACCGACGCCGGCGGTGATGACGTGACCGGTCCATTTCGGCTCGCGGCGGGTGGCCTCGAACTCATTCATCGCCGGCGGCCTCCAGCAGCGCAATCGCGACCTCGTACATGCCCTCCAGCGCGTCGACGCTGACGCGCTCGGTCGGCTGATGGGCGCGCTCGGTCCCGTTGGCGAGGTTCGCGCACGGGTAGCCGACGGCCTCGAAGGCGTTGGCGTCCGAGCCGCCCCCGCTGACGACGGGACGCGGCTCATAGCCACAGGCGCGCAGCGCCCGCTCGGCCACCGCGACGGGCGGCGCCTTCGGGGCGAGCCGGTAGCCGCTGAACATCCGCTCCACGGTGACGTCGAGATCGCACTCGCCCGCGTCGGCGCCGTCCTGGAGGCGATCGATTAACGCGGTGGCGACCTCCTCGACGCGGCGCTCGTCGATCCCGCGGACCTCACCTTCGATCAGGCAGCGCTCGGGCACGACGTTGGCCGCCGTGCCGCCGCGAATCGTCCCGATGTTGGCCGTCGTCTCGGCGTCGAGCCGGCCGAGCTCCATCGCGGCGATCGCCGTGGCGGCGGCGGCGATGGCGCTGCGTCCGAGCTCGGGCTGCAAGCCGGCGTGGGCGGCGCGCCCGCGGATCTCGGCGGTGATCCGATGGTAGGTCGGTGAGGCGATGACGATCTCGCCGATCGGCGTGGCGTGGTCGAAGACGTAGCCGAACGGGCTGTGCAGGCGCGTCACGTCGAACGCCTTGGCGCCGTGCAGGCCGTTCTCCTCCGAGACCGTGAACACGAGCTCCAGCCCGACCGGCGGCGGCTCGGAGCTGCTGCGGAGTCGCCGCGCCAGCTCAACCATCACCGCCACGGCGGCCTTGTTGTCGGCGCCCAGAATCGTGTCCTCGGCGTTCTCCCAGCCGCCGTCGACGAGCACGGGGCGCAGCGGGGCGGTCGGCGGGACCGTGTCCATGTGCGCGCACAGCATCACGCTGCGCTCACTCTGTCCCGGAACGCGCGCGTACAGGTTCCCGGCGTTGGCCCCGACGCCGGGGCCGGCACCGTCCTCGTCGGGCTCCAGCCCGAGGTGTTCGAGCTGGGCCAGCAGGTGATCGGCGCAGGCGCGCTCATCGCCCGACGGACTCGGGATCTCGCACAGCGCGACGAACGTCTCACCGAGCAGCGCGCGCTCGCCCTCGGAGGCGCGTCTCACGAAACGGGAAGACGCGCTGCCTGCGGCGCGGGAGGCCCGCTGGTGGCGAGCGCGGCGCCGACGAACTCCCTGAACAGCGGCGCCGGGCGCTCGGGCCGCGACTTGAACTCGGGGTGGTACTGCGAGGCGACGTAGAACGGGTGCACGCCGGGCTCCAGCTCGATCACCTCGACCAGCCGCTCGTCCGGCGAGGTGCCGCCGAACCGCAGCCCGGCCGCGTCGAGCCGCTTGCGCAGGTGGTTGTTGACCTCGTAGCGGTGGCGGTGGCGCTCGTACACGACCGCCTCGCCGTAGATCTCGCGCACGCACGTGTCGGCGTGGAGCTTGATCGGGTCGGCGCCGAGCCGCATCGTGCCACCCATGTCGGAGATCTCCTTCTGCTCGGGAAGCAGGTCGATCACCGGGAACGGGGTCTCCGGGTCCATCTCGGTGGAGTTGGCGCCCTCCATCCCCGCGACGTTCCGGGCGAACTCGCTCACCGCGACGTGCATGCCAAGACAGATGCCGAGGTACGGGATCCTGTGCTCGCGAGCGATCTGGGCGGCCCGGATCTTGCCCTCGAACCCGCGACCGCCGAAGCCACCGGGGATCAGGATGCCGTCGCAACTCAGCAGCGTCGCCTCGACCTCGGCGTCGAACACCGCCTCGGAGTCGACCCACTCGACCTCGACCTTCGCGTCGTGGTGGACGCCGGCGTGGCGGAGCGCCTCGACGACCGACAAATAGGCGTCCTCCAGCTTCACGTATTTCCCGACGATCGCGATCCGCGTCGAGCGCGTCGCCTCGGCGGCGCGGGTCGTGATCGACTCCCACGTCGAGAGATCCGGCTCGGGGCTCTCGAACCCGAAGTGCTCGCCGAGGATGTAGCTGTCGACTCCCTCCTGGTGGAAGGCGATCGGCACCCGATAGATGTCGGTGACGTCGTAGGCGGAGACGACGGCCTCAACCGGCAGGCTCGCGAACAGACCCACCTTGCGGCGGATGTCGACCGACAAGTGCGACTCCGAGCGGAGCAGGACCATGTCGGGCGCGATGCCGATGCGGCGCAGCTCGTTGACCGAGTGCTGGGTCGGCTTCGTCTTCAGCTCCCCGGCATGCCCGATATACGGGACCAGGGTCAGGTGGATGAACATGCAGCGCCGCCGGCCGACGTCGACCGGGAACTGACGGATCGCCTCCAGGAACGGCAGCGACTCGATGTCGCCGACGGTGCCGCCGATCTCGGTGATCACGAAGTCGACATCGGTGGTATCGGCCATCAACCGGATCCGGTGCTTGATCTCGTCGGTGATGTGCGGCACGACCTGCACGGTGGCGCCGAGGTAGTCGCCGCGCCGCTCGCGGCGGATCACCGTGTTGTAGATGCCGCCGGCGGTGACGTTCGAGGCGCGGCTCGTGTTGGCGTCGGTGTACCGCTCGTAGTGGCCGAGGTCGAGATCGGTCTCGGCGCCGTCCTCGGTGACGAACACCTCTCCGTGCTGGTATGGGGACATCGTCCCCGGATCGACGTTGATGTAGGGGTCGAACTTCTGCAGCTGGACGTCGAACCCCCGAGAGAC
>DASZLC010000084.1:0-11840 GCA_035552615.1 Solirubrobacteraceae bacterium | reverse complement strand
CGCCCGGTGCCGCCGCCGCTGGCGGTCGTCGCGGAGGCGAGGATCGAGCTGCGGGGCGAGGTCGTCGGGGTCGTGGCGCTGCTTGCGGCGACGGGGCCGTCGCCGCCGCTGTCCCAGGCGCGCGAGTTCCTTCGACTGGCGGTGGCGGCCGTGCTAACCCAGCTGGCGATCGAGGACGCGACCGAGTCGCTGCAGGAGAAGCTCCGCGGCTCGTTCCTGGAGGAGCTCCGCGAGCGCGACGACCTCGGGGCGGCGGAGATCGTCCGCCGCGCGTCTCGCCTCGGCTGCGACCTGTCGGCCGGGGCGCTGATCCTGTGCGCCGAGCTGACCGTCGAGCGTCCCCGGCATGTGCTGGCGATCATCGCTGGCGAGCATCATGGCGCGCTGGCTCAGGTGCTCGACGGTGGCGGCTCGCCCCGGGTGTACGCCATTCTCCCCGCCGCCACTTCCGGGCCGCAGGCCGGCCAGTCGTGCGCCGTGCTCGCCAGGAGATTGGCGGCGCGCCTGGAGCCGTACGGTGCCGTCGCCACGTCGAGCTTCCAGTGCGACCCCGCCGCGTTGCGGCAGGCCGTGCGCGAGGCCGAGTTCGCGCTCGAGGTGGCGCGCCATTCGGGCGCGCTCGTGACCGACGAGATCGGCAACGCCACCTACAAGCTGCTGTTCCGGATGCTCGCCTTCAGCCCCGCCGCGGTCCACGACTTCTACGAGGACACGATGGCGGCGATGGTGCGCTACGACGAGCAGAACCGCACCGAGCTCGTCGCGACCCTGCAGGCGTATCTCAGCTCGAACTGCAACATGAACGCGACGGCGGCGTCAGTGTTCGCCCACCGCCACACGATCGCCGCGCGGCTGGAGCGGATCCACGAGCTGACGGGGCTCGACCCGACGGTGTCCGGAGACCGCGAGCAGCTCGGCCTCGGTCTGAAGACACACCGGCTGCTGGCGCCACAGGCACGTGCCCCGGCCGCCCGGTCACGGGTGTGACGCTCATATCGGACCGAAGCGCCCGCCGCCGCCGAGCCGCAACGCCGCGTGCTGCAGCGAGCCCACCGTCGGCCGCTGACCGGCGCGCTCCTGGTGCGAGGCCAGCGCGATGAACACGCTGGCCGTGGTCAGCGCGTCGCCGAGCGCGTGGTGGGGCGGGTACGCGCGCTGACCGAGCAGCGTGGCCAGCCGGGTCAGCGGCACGCCCGCACTCGCCGCGCCCTTGCCGTCGCGCAGCCACAGCTTGCCGAGCACCTCGGTGTCGGCCGCCGCCGGCAGCCGCAGCCGCAGCCGCCGCAGCTGACGGCCGAGGAACCCGCGCTCGACGGCGGCGGTATGGAACACCGGAAGCGTGCCGGTCATCCGCTGCAGCAGCAGCGTCAGCGCGTCGGCCAGCGGCGGCGCCCCGGCGAGATCCTCTGCCCGCAGCTTGTGCACGAGCACCGCCTCGACCTCGGACGGGTGATCCGGTCGCACGAGCGTGTAGAAGCAGTCGCCGAGGGCGACCCGGCCGGCGCGGATCGGCACGGCCCCGATCGCCACGATCTCGTGCCGGCGCGGGTTCAGGCCGGTCAGCTCGAGATCGACCGCCAGCCACTCGGCGTCGCGCCAGTTCGTCCTGCCGCGGGCCGGGCGGCCGGCGCGGAACTGCTCGGCGGCCTGCGCCAGCGTCAGCGATCGCATAGCTCCATCAAAGATCTGACCACATCCGGCCGGCCCGTGCACAGGGACGGCCGTCCAACGTTCGACCGTCCGCGTTCCGCCAGCGGGCCATAGACGGTCGCTGCTCGACGGGCGTACAACCCTGGACTGTGGAGGCCTACGGCGTGAGCGCGGCACACACGAGCGTCCCGCGCGACGGCGGCCTGCTTGCCGATCCGAGCGCGACCGCGCACCTGGTCGTGGCCGAGGCCGACAACGAGCCGACCCGGCGTCTGCTGAGCGAGCTGCTCGGTGCGCCGGTCGAGCTGCTCCACACCGAGGGCGAGCTGAACCGCTCGCTGGCGACCGCGAGCGTCGGCGTGCGCGTCTACATCTGTGGCTCGGAGCAGTTCGTGCGGATGATGATGATCTGCGCGAGCCGCGCCGGCGTGACCGAGGAGGAGATGCGCACCGAGATCGTCGGGTCGCGCGGCCGGCGGGTCATGTGCCTGCACTGCAAGACGATCACCGAGGGGGTGAGCACGACGATCGCCGACTGCGAGGGCTGCGGGGCGCCGCTCGTCGTCTACCACCACTTCTCGCGTCGCCTCGCCGCCTACATGGGCTATCGGGTCGACGCCGAAGTGCCGGGCGACCGGCCAGAGGCGGAGCCGCTGTGAACGCGACCCTCCAGGTCGAGGTCACCGCCATCGACCAGCTGACGCCGACGATCCGCGCCATCGAGCTGACGGCAATCGGCGAGCCGCTTCCGGCCTTCTCTGCCGGCAGCCACGTGACCGTGCACCTGCCGACCGACCCGGCACATCGGAACGCGTACTCGCTTGCCTGCTCGCCATCGGACCCCGGCTCCTATCGCCTGGCTGTCCGCCACGACGTTGCCGGCGCCGGCGGGTCGCGGTGGATCCACGAGCAGCTCGCCGAGGGTCGGGTGCTGCGGATCGAGCGACCGTGCAACTTCTTCGCCCCGATCCGGACGGCGCGCCATCAGCTGCTGATCGCCGGCGGGATCGGGATCACGCCATTTGTCTCCTACGCCCACCAGCTGTCGCGCGACGCCGCCTCGTTCGAGCTCCACTACGCCGTGCGCGCGGCCGACGAGCTGCCGTTCCTCGATGAGCTGCTCGACCTGTGCGGCGAGCGGCTGCACGTGTACGTCGATCCCGACGGCTCCGCGCTGATGAAGGCCCTGCGTGACACCGTCCTGACGGGCCAGCCGCTCGGCACCCACCTGTCGGTGTGCGGGCCGGGAGCGATGATGGACGCGGTCACCGGTGCCGCCGCCGAGCTGGGCTGGCCGGCGGCGCGCGTCCACGTGGAGCGCTTCTCGCTGCCGGGCGGTGAGCGAACGCCGTTCGTGGCCATCGACCATCTCAGCCACCGGCGGATCGCCGTGACCGCCGAGCAGACGCTGCTGGAGGCGCTGGAGGACGCCGGCTACGAGATGCCCTACCTCTGCCGGCAAGGCATCTGCGGCCAGTGCCTGACGACGGTGCGGGCGGGGGCGCCCGACCATCGCGACGTGTACCTGACGCCTGAGGAGCGCGGGTCGGGAACGCTGATCATGCCGTGTGTCTCGCGGGCCGCGGCGGCGCCCCTGGTGCTGGAGTTGCCACGGTGCGCGGCGTGAGCCTGGTGCACGACTCGCTGGCCGGGTTTCCGTTCCCGTTCGACGCCGACACCTACATGTACTCGACGAACGTCGAGCCGGCGGAGGCGCCGCGTGTCACCGAGGTCGGCGGCTGGGGCGGCCGCGTCTACGACGTCGACGAGCACTACGAGAGCGAGATCGCGCAGCGCGCCCAGATCCTTGCCGCCGACGCGACGCGCTGCCAGGTCCTGCCGCACATGCGCCAGGCGGCGTGGGACGTCGTCGAGCACGCCACCGAGCACCTGGCGCGCGACTTCCCCGGGCGGTTCACGCTGCACCGAGAGGGCGATCTCCGCCACT
Source organism: Solirubrobacteraceae bacterium (assembly GCA_035552615.1). Taxonomy (GTDB): domain Bacteria; phylum Actinomycetota; class Thermoleophilia; order Solirubrobacterales; family Solirubrobacteraceae; genus Palsa-465. The sequence goes on along the minus strand of DASZLC010000084.1, from coordinate 8,242 downwards.
GGCTGAACCGGCCGCTGAACATCGAGCGGCGCTTCCGGGTCGGCGATGAGGACTCGCTCGGCAGTGAGCCCTTCGAGTGGATCACCCGGCAGTTGCAGGAGGACATCGAGCTGCTGGACCAGCGCGGCGACAAGCTCTACCTGGATGCCGGGATCCTCACCTTCGGCGCCGACTGGTCGCTGGACTTCGACCTCGGGATGGAGTTCCTGGAGATCCATGGCCCGGTCCCGCGCGTCCATCAGCTCGGCGTGATCCCGCGGGCGCACCGGTTCCTGCTCTCGCTCCAGCCCGGCCCGGCGTTCCGGCGTACGAACTGGACGATGACTGTCGACCGCCGGCTCGACACCGGCGTCGAGGTCTACCCCGAGTGGGGCCCCGACCGCGCCGCGCTGCGCTACGAGGAGATCGGCCGTCGGCTCCACCTGCGGGTCGAGGTCCAGCACTTCGTGCGTCTGCCGCGGTCCAACGCCGTGATGTTCCCGATCCACACCTACCTGGCCCCGCTCGACGCGATCGCCGCCGTCCCGGTGTGGTCGCACCGCCTCCGGGCGGTGCTGGCGTCGCTGCCCGACGACCTCGTCGACTACAAGGGTCTGACCCGGTACCGCGACATGGCCGTGACCTGGTTGGATCAACACGATGCCTGACTCATGGCGGATCTCGGCGCTGGCCGATCGTCACCGCGCGCTCGGGTCGCAGCTGGAGGACTGGAACGGGATGGGCACGGCGTGGACATACGCGTCCGCGCTGGCCGAGCACCACGCCGCGATCCGGTCCCGCGCCGGGTTGATGGACGTCTCGGGGCTGAAGAAGGTCCACTACGTCGGGCCGCACGCCGAGCCGCTGCTGCAGGAGGCGCTCACCCGCGACGTCCGCCGCCTGTATCCGGGGCGGTGCGTCTACTCGACGATGCTGAGCGAGGCCGGCAAGTTCATCGACGATTGCATCGTCTACCGGACCGGGCCGACCGCGTGGCTCGTCGTCCATGGCGCCGGCGCCGGGCACGAGGTTCTGACACGATCCGCATCCGGCAGGAGCGTGGCGGTGCTGTTCGACGACGATCTCCACGATCTCTCGCTCCAGGGCCCGCTGGCCGTCGAGTTCCTCGCCCGGCACGTGCCGGGGATCCGGGCGCTGCGCTACTTCCACCACATCTCCACGCAGCTGTTCGAGCGACCGGTGATGATCTCGCGCACCGGATACACCGGTGAGCGCGGATACGAGATCTTCTGCAAGGCCGAGGATGCCCCGCTGATCTGGGACACGATCCTGACCGACGGCGCCGACCTCGGGATCGTGCCGTGCGCCTTCACGGCGCTCGACTGGCTCCGGGTCGAGAGCTACCTCCTGTTCTACCCCTACGACAACTCCCAGATGTACCCGTTCGAGGACGACCCCCCCGGGGACACGCTGTGGGAGCTCGGGCTCGACTTCACGGTGACGCCGGGCAAGACGGGATTCCGCGGCGCCGAGGAGCACCGGCGCCTGCAGGGACGCGAGCGCTTCAAGATCTTCGGCGTGCTGATCGACGGCTCGGTCGCCGCCACGGAGGGGGACACGCTGTGGACCGACGGCCGCCGTGTCGGCGTCATCACCTGCGCGATGTACTCGGCGCTCTCGGGGCGGTCGATGGCCCTGGCTCGGGTCGACGTCCCGCAGGCCGTCCACGGCACCCCGCTGCAGGTGCGCGGCAGTCTGACGGCGGCCGCCATCGCTCACGAGCTGCCGTTCGACGACCCGCAGAAGTCGAAGCGGACGGCGACCGATTAGCCCGCGCGCGGCCGCCCGTGCAGCCGGGCCAGCTTGATCGCCAGCTCCAGCGAGAGCAGGTCGTCGCGATCCAGCGAGAGCCCCGTCAGCTCCTCGATCCGTCCCAGCCGCTGGCGCAGCGTGTTCGGGTGGATGAACAGCCCGCGGGCCGACTCGATTACGCTGCGGCGCTCCGCCAGATAGCGCTCCAGCGTGTCGAGCAGCGCGGTGCGCCGCTTGGCGTCGTACTCGATCAGCTCGTCCACGGCGGTGCGCATCCGATCACGCGGCGCGTCCTCGGCGGCGATCTGGACGAGGTAGCGGTAGGCGCCGAGCTGCGAGTACTGGATCGCGCCACCCTCGGGCATCAGCGCGCGCCCGATCGTGGCGGCGTCGAGCGCCTCGCGATAGGCGCGGGCGCTCTCGCCCGGCGTCTCCCGCAGCTCGCTCAGCCCGATCGCCGCCCCGTGCCGGCGCCCGAGCTCGCGGCACGCGCCGGCCAGCTCCTCCAACCGGCCCGGACGGCGCACGCCGATCGAGAGCAGCGCGCGCACCGGACCCGGCCCCGCCTCGACCGCCGCGCTCGGCGCCAGCGCCGCGAGCCCTGCGCCGAGCAGCTCGGCGTCCGCGCGCCACTCGCCCGAGCCCTGCTCGCGGGCGCCGGCGGGCTCGGCGCACAGCAGCGCGTAGGGGGCGCCGAGGTCGCAGCGAACCTCGGTCGCCTTCGCGGCGGCGAACGTGGTGGCGCCGGCGGCGAGCGCCTCGAACAGGTCCTTCACGATGTTCTCGTTGGTCAGGCTCTCGATCAGCTCGGCGCGCTTGATGGCGACCGCGGCGAGGTGCGCGACGGCGCGCGCCAGCTCCTGCTCCTCGGAGCCGAACGGGCGCTCGGCCCGCGCCCCGGCGCACAGCTGCCCGATCTCCTCGCCCCCGGACTGCAGCGGCACCACCACCGTCGGGGCGATCGCGGGGGCGCGCGCGGGAAACGACGCCAGCAGCGTCATGCCGTAGCCGTCGCCGTCCGATCGGAACAGCTGGCAGTACGCGGCGCCCAGGAGTGCCTTCGTCCCGCGGACGACGAGCTCGGAGACCTCGCCGGTGTCGGTGGCGGCGGCGACCTCCTGAGCGAGGCCGGACAGCCCGGTCAGGGCCTCGACGCGGCGGCGCTCGCGGTCGTACAGCTGGACGTTCTCGATCGCGCCAGAGACCAGCGAGGCGATGTGCTCCAGCAGGGTCAGGGCGTCCTCGGTGAACTCGTGGGGCGCCCGGGTGTGGAGCACGATCACTCCAATCGTCTCGCTGCCGCGGCTGAGGATCGGGACGGCCACCATCGACTGGAAGTCCTCCTCGCGGAGCGCGGAGAAGTACTTCATCCGCGGGTCGTCCATCGCCCGCTCGCGGATGAACTCGGAGGTGCGATGCCGCGCCACCCAGCCCGTCAGGCCCTCGTCGACGCCCATCTGCACCCGGTCGACGGCCTCGGCGAACACCGGCGAGGCGGCGCGCATCGTCAGCCGGTCGTGCTCCAGCAGGTAGATGAAGCAGGCGTGGCAGCCGGTGGCGTCGGTGGCCAGGTCGATGACGCCCTGCAGCATCAGCCGCAGCTCCATCGCCGAGGACACGAGGCGGATCACGCCGTACAGCGTGCGATTGTCCTCGTGCAGCTCGGGCAGCGGCGCGCGGGTCGGCTCAGACACGATGGGATCCTATGTGCAGAGCGAACATGCTAGTCGCCACTATGCGGTGCGCGGAGCCATTGTTCGACGCCGGGGTGCCCGGCTATACATCTTGGGTATGACCAGCCCGCCGCAGAGTGCCGAGGAGATCCGCGAGCTGGTCGCGGAGAACGGGATCGAGTTTCTGTTCGCGCAGTTCGTCGACATGCACGGCAAGCCGAGCGCCAAGCTCGTCCCGGCCCACCACCTCGACGACCTGCTGGTGGAGGGCGCGGGGTTCGCCGGCTTCGCCGCGGGGGACATCGGCCAGGGGCCGCACGACCCGGACATGATCGCGATCCCCGATCCCCGGAGCTTCACGATCCTCCCGTGGCAGCCGAACGTCGCCCGGTTCGCCTGCGACATCACGGTCGAGGGCGAGCCGTGGCCGTACTGCCCGCGCACGATCCTCCGCAACGCGCTGGCGAAGGTCGACTACGAGCTGAAGGTCGGGGCCGAGCTGGAGTACTTCCTCGTCCGGCGCACCGCCGACGGGGGGATCGAGGTCGCAGACCAGCTCGACACGCTGGAGCTGCCCTGCTACGACATGCGCGCGCTGACGCGCAACCTCGACTTCGTCTCCACCGTCTCCAAGGCGGTCACGCAGCTCGGCTGGGACAACTACGCCACCGACCACGAGGACGCCAACGGCCAGTTCGAGCAGAACTTCCAGTTCGCCGACGCGCTGACGACGTGCGATCGCGCTGTGTTCTACCGCTACATGGTCGAGTCGCTGGCCCAGCAGCGCGGGCTGATCGCGACGTTCATGCCGAAGCCGTTCGCGCACCTGACCGGGAACGGCTGTCACTTCCACGTCAGCCTGTGGAAGGACGGAGCCAACGTGTTCGAGCGCTCAGCTGAGGAGGATCCGCGGGGCCTGGGGCTCTCCGAGCTGGCCTACAACTTCCTCGGCGGGCTGAAGGCGAACGCGAAGGCGTACATCGCCGTCACCGCGCCGACGGTGAACTCGTACAAGCGCCTGCGGATCGGCGCTCCGAACAGCGGCGCGACGTGGGCGCCGGCGTATGTCTCCTACGGCTACAACAACCGCACGCAGATGCTCCGGATCCCCGCTCCCGGTCGGATCGAGGATCGGACGGTCGACGGCTCGTGCAACCCGTACCTGGCCGCCACGGCGATGCTCGCCGCCGGCCTCGACGGCGTCGCCCGCGAGCTCGACCCCGGCGATCCGAACTCGGCCAATCTGTACGAGATGTCGGTGCAGGAGCGCGAGGCACGCGGGATCGAGCTGCTGCCGACGAACCTGCTCGACGCTACGCGCGAGGCGCAGGCTTCGACCGTCCTGCGCGCGGCGCTCGGCACGACCCCCAAGGGCGACTACCTCGACTACTTCGTCGAGTGCAAGCAGCGCGAGGTCCAGGCCGCCCACGAGCAGATCACGCAGTGGGAGCTGGACCGCTACCTGCAGCTGTTCTGATCACGGTGGCGGGAGCCTTCGCTGGACCGCGGTCACGGCGCGGAACGTGTCGCGCAGCTGGCTGCGGGTCAGGCCACTGAGCGAGGCGGGATCGAGCATCTCGTCGGGTGGCTGGCCGGCGGCGATCTGCTCCAGCTGGTGGTCGACGCGGAGCTGGTAGGTGAGCTCGAAGGCGTCGGACAGCGTGCGCGCGTCGGCGTCGCTGAACACGTCGTGCGCCGCCGCGGCGGCGAGCCGCTCCAGCGTCGAGCCGTCGGTCGTCCCGGCCACCAGGCCGCCCCACCGGGCGAGCGCCACGATCGGGGCGACCACTGCCTGCCGGATGTCGAACGTCTCGCTGCGCCGGCCGGCGGGGTCGAGCAGCGCGTGCTCGTCGAAGCCGGTCGGTACGACGTACTGCACCATGCTGGTGGCGAGCTGGCGGCGGAGGCGGTCGCGATGCTCGCCGCGGGCCAATGGCAGCGCGCGGCCGGGCGTGCCCCACAGCGCGCGCCGGTCCAGCAGCACGGCCAGCGCCATGTCATCGCTTCCCGCCCGCGACTCCCACTGCTCGGCGGTGCGCACCACCGGCGGGCGCCGGACTCCGCACCTCGCCAGCGCGTCCGGCGCCCGGTCCAGCCAGGAGGCGGCGGGCGCGGCGTCGAGGACGAACGTGCCGCGCGTGATCGACGCCGGGGTCAGCTCGCGGCGCGCGTGGGTCCCGACCGCCAGCCACACCGTCCCGGTGCCCGTGCGCTCGTCCGCGCAGAGGTCGAGCGTGCGGATCACGAGCGCGTCCTGGAGGGCCGAGAGCACGCGCGCCACCTGAAGCGCGCGCAGCCCCGAGCTGTGGATGTCGAGCAGGACCTTCGGTAGCCGGTCGGCGACGGCGGCGAGCGCCTCGAGGTCGGAGGCGTGCTCGATCGCGCGCCGGGCGCCGAACCACGGGCGGGCCTGGGCGGCGAACAGGTCGCCATCCGAGACGACGCCCATCAGCTGGCCGGTCGCGCTGACGATCGGCGCGTGGCGGACGCCGCGCTCCAGCAGCTCGAACAGCACCTCGCCGCCGATCCGGTCTGGCAGCACGGTGAACACCGGCGTCGTCATCACCGCGGCGACGGGCGCGGTGGCCGGAATCTCGGCGGCCAGCACGCGGGTGCGCAGATCGCGGTCGGTGACGATCCCGAGCCCGCCGGCGCCGAGCTCGACGATCGCGCAGTCGGCGCCCAGCTCCGTCATCCGGCGCGCCACCTCGCTGATGCTCTGCTCCGGCGAGCAGCGGAGCGTCGGCGCGCGGACCAACCGCCCCACGGGTTCCAGCGACGGCGACTGGGGGTCGGTGCGCAGGTCGGTGATCCGCGCCTGGTCGAGCAGCGGTCGGGCCGCGGCGACCGGGATCCGGTAACAGAGCGTGTCCTCGGCGGCCCGGGCTTCGAACCCGGCCGGGAGGCCGGAGATCATCGCCGCGTGCCCGAAGGTGTCGCCGGGCCCGAGCAGGTCGAGCAGCCGGCCATGGTGGGCGATGTCAACGGCGCCGCTGTGGATCACGCGCAGGAACGTGACCGGCTCGCCGTTCTCGGCGACGATCGCCGCGCCGGCGGCATGGAACTCAATCTGCGTCTCGGCGACGAGCCGGAGCAGCTCCTCGGCGGCCAGCCCGGTGAACGGAGGGTGCTGGGCGAGGAACCTGGCGACCTCGCTCAGCCCCGCGTCAACGAGGGGCCGTTCCCCCGGTCTCGGGTCGGGATCAATCGCCATCCCGGGGGTCTCGCCGCCGGTGACGATCGGTGTTCGAGATGAGGTCGTCGAGTCCGTCGATCAGGTCCGACACCCGCTGCACGACCGGGTGCGTGCGGGCTTCGGCAAAGCGGTCGGCCAACTCGCCGCGGGCGTCGCTGAGGATCTTGCCGAGGCTGTCGTCCGTGGTGATGTAGCCGAGCTCCTCGTCCGTCGCGCGGCGCGGGTCACGCTTGCCGTCGGCGGGGCGGGGGTCGGCGTCCCGGGCGGCGGCGCGCACCGCCTCGGCCGCGCGCTCGCGGGCCAGCCTGGCCTCGCGCAGCTCCGCCTCGCGCGCGCGTTGTGCCTCGCGCAGCTCGAACTCGATCGCCGCGAGGCGCTCGTCGAGATCCGGGTTGCTCGGTCCGCGCGGTGGCGGCGGCGTACGGCCGCCGGTGGGTCGGCTGCCGGCTGCCGGTGCGGCGGCCGGCTGCCCGCTGGCGCGCTGCTCGCGGATCTGGGCGTACGCCAGCTGGATCGCCTCGAACCGCCGCGCGGAGTCCGTCGAGCCACCGTTGTGGTCGGGGTGGTGCTTCTGGACGAGCTTGCGGTAGGCCGTGCGTAGTTCCACGTCGGACACGCCTGGGCTCACGCCGAGCGTCACATACGGATCGAATGCCATGACCACGTGGAATGTAGAGCGTCCGATCGCACTCGACATTCGTTCGATTAATGGAGTCGTTGCTTAAGGCCGATAGAGGTGCGGGAGGTGCCGATGTCAGCAAGGAGACATCAGTTGAGAATTCGCTTTCGCCGGCTGCCTATCGGCGTGCTGGCCACCATAACCACGGCCTGCGCGTTCGCCGGCACGGCCCACGCGGGCCTGTTGACCCGCTCGGCCACGAACTGCCCCGTGGAATCGCTTGGCCAGCCGTTCATGCCGTGGGGCGACGCCTCGCAATACACGCTCATGCCGGGCGGCTCGTTCGAAGCCGGGACGCCGAGCTGGTCGCTCAGCGGCGGTGCCGCCGTGACCTCGGGCAACGAGTCCTTCTTCGTGAATAGCCCGAGCGACACCACGTCGCTGTCGCTGCCCGATGGCAGCTCGGCCACCTCGCAGCCGGTCTGCGTCGGCATCAACGACCCGACCCTGCGCCTGTTCGCCCAGAACACCGGCTCGCCGCTCTCCGCGCTCGCGGTCAGCGTCACGTTCCAGACGGTGCTCGGCATCCAAGCCACCGTCCCCGTTTCTGTCATCACCGCGGGCTCGAGCTGGGAGCCGACGCTTCCGCTGCCGGTTGTGATGAACCTGCTCGCCCTCGGCGGCCAGACCCCGATCACGTTCAACTTCACGCCTGTCGGACCGGGTGGCAACTGGCACATCGATGACGCCTACCTCGATCCTTATCAGCGTGGCGGTTGATCGAGCGCCGGAGTGCGAGGTCGCTGTGACAGGCCGGTCACATGAGCTTTGACTCATATCGTTCGCCCGAGGCGGAAAGCCTGCTGAGGTCGGCCCGCGAGCGCTTTACCAGGTGCTCGCGGGATGGTCGGCTATTCACGACCGAATTGTGCGGTGCGGCGCTATACCTCGCGTTGGCGGGGATGATCGCGGTGGTTGCCAGCTCGCCTCGGCAGCTGTCAG
>DASZLC010000083.1:0-38490 GCA_035552615.1 Solirubrobacteraceae bacterium | reverse complement strand
CGAGATTCCCGTTAACGACGATGTCGCCGATCGACATCGACGACCAGCCAACACCAGCGGCCAGGCACCCCCTCCCCAGCCCGCCGTTCCCCGGCACCGCGACCGCCACTCAACACCCCGAGAGATCGCGATGCTGCTCGGGCGGGAGCCGGGAACCGGGACGCCCAGCGATAGTTCGCGCTCCAACCGCGAGCGCGTCCGACTCGCCGATCTCGCGGACCACCCAATGGGTCCACTTCACCCCGCCCAGCGGTCTCGCGGACATCCTCGACGCAGCCGCCAACCAAGCGCGCTTCGAGCCACGCGCAGCAGTCAAAACGGAACAGGCCCCGTCCGCGATCAACCTCGCCCACGCCGGCCTCGGCATCACCCTCGTGCCCAGCAACGTGCTCCCGCCAAGCTTTGACGGGCATCGTCCTCTCACGTGTGGACGCAGAGGGTGCGCTCAACGGCCGGGACGGGTTGGTCTCGATCCTGTGGTCCATCGCCGGCGGCGGCCGTTCGTGGCAAGCGACATACGTGGGACCGACACATCATCTCTAGGCGACTCCCGCACGATTCCGTGTTGCGGCGTGTGGGATGGCACCCGAGACGGACGCGTTCACCCGTCGTCGATCGGGCGGAGCGCGTCGAGTGCCGCTTGCAGGATCGGCTCGCGGTAGCTCGCGTCTCCCGGGATTTTCGCGATGGCAGCCACCATGTCGAGAACCTGCTCGAGGGTGAGGTCGCGTCGCGCCTCGCCTGATGCCTGGGCGGCGAGCAGGAGTGGCCGTCCGGCGCCGAGCACGCGGGCGTAGCCCGTCCCGAAGACGGGGTCGTCCGCGTCCGAGTGCTTGAGCAGTTCGGCGGCAACGAGCCGTTTGCTGGTGAAGTAGGCGTAGAAGCGGTGTAGCCATGCCGTGAGGCTCGCTCCGGGGGGGTCTTCACCGATGCTGGCAGCGGCCTCGCAGACGGCATCGATCTCATCGATGTAGAGCGCCTCCAGGAGCTGCCGTCGATTGGCGAAGTTGCGGTAGAGGGTGGCCGAGCCGACCTCGGCGCGCCGGGAGATCTCGGCCATCGAAACGTCGGCCTCGGGGTCGGCAAACGCGTCGCGCGCAGCGGTGAGGATCCGCTCGCGGTTGCGCTCCGCGTCGACGCGTCGGGGCGGCGTGTGAGGCGTGTGAGGCGTGAGCGATGGTCGCGTCATCAAATAAGTGGGGAGGGTCCCCGGTTTGCGCTACAGTCATGTGGGCACCCTCTCCGGTTCCCCGCTGAGTCTAGTCATTTCCCGCCGGCCCACGGCCGGCCACGCCGCTACACCACGACACAAGGAGTCCTCTCATGAGCCACACAGCGCCGGCGGCAGTGGACGCCGCTATCGACACACCGACCTCGGTCGTCTCGGTCCGGCCCGTCGTGGTGCCGGCACCGGGCCGAGGCGAGGATTTGCAGGTACGCGTAACCGCGCCGCGGACCGGGCGCGATCTGCCGATCATCCTGTTTTCCCATGGCTTCGGTTCCTCGATGGACGGCTACGCCCCGCTGGTCGAGTACTGGGCCGGGCACGGGTTCCTCGTCGTGCAGCCGACGCACCTCGATTCCAGGACCCTGGACCTCTCCGCTGATGACCACCGGACCCCGGTCATCTGGCGCTTCCGGATCGAGGACCTCACACGCGTTCTCGATGAGCTCGATGTGATCGAGCATTCCGTCCCCGGTCTTGCTGGGCGGTTCGACCGTGACCGTGTCGCCGTGGCCGGGCACTCCTGGGGTGCCACGACCGCCAGCGCGCTGCTCGGCGCGCGCATCCTCGACCAGCAGGGCACCGCCGGAGAGGACATGTCCGATCCGCGGGTCCAAGCGGGCGTGCTGCTCGCCGTGGCCGGAACGGGAGGGAACGACCTGACCACGTTCGCGGCCGAGAACTTCTCCTTCATGAATCCGAGCTTCGCCGAGATGAGGACCCCTGCGCTCGTCGTCGCCGCCGACCATGATCAATCGCTGCTCTCGGTGCGAGGCCCGGACTGGTGGACTGACGCGTATACGCAGAGCCCGGGCGAGAAGAGCCTGTTGACGCTGTTCGGCGCCGAGCATTCGCTGGGAGGCATCACCGGGTACTCCGTCACCGAGACGACCGACGAGAACCCCGAACGGGTCGCGCTCCTCCAACACGTCACCACCGCATACCTGCACAGAGCCCTCGGGCTGGGAGATGACGGATGGTCACAGGCACGCACGGATCTACAGGGCGATCCTCAGCGCTCGGGTCGGCTTGAATCGAAATGAGCCGGCCAACCCCTAATCGTGCGGTCAGCTTCGGGATCGCGACCGCCCCACAACAGGTCAGCTACCACGACATCCTGCGAGTCTGGAGCGAGGCGGACACGATCCCACAGATCGAGCACATGTGGCTGTTCGACCACCTCCTGCCGATCGGCGGTGACCCCAACGGCCCGATCTTCGAAGGCTGGACGCTGCTCTCGGCCCTTGCCGCACAGACCGAACGCCTGCGCCTCGGCCTGCTCGTGACCAGCAACCGGTTCCGGCCACCCGCGATGCTGGCCAAGATCGCCGCGACCGTCGACATCGTGTCCGACGGGAGACTCGACTTCGGCATCGGGGTGGGCTCACGGCCAGATCCCCCAGCGGCCCGGCGCGAGTACCCGGCGCACGGCCTGCCCTACCTCGACTTCCCGGATGCCGTTCAAAGCCTCGCCGAAGCATGCACAGTCATCCGCCGCCTGTGGGCGGAGGACGAACCGTTTGACTTCGATGGCACCTACAACCAGTTGGTCGGAGCCTTCTGCAACCCCAAACCCGTCCAACGGCCTCGTCCGCCGATCATGATCGGCGGTCGCACGGCTGCGACGCTGCGCGTCGTCGCCGAGCATGCCGACCTGTGGAACATCCCCGGCGGCGACCTCGCCGACTGCGTCCGGCGAAGCGCGGTACTCGACGAATGCTGTGCCGAGATCGCCCGGGACCCGGCCTCGATCACCCGTTCGATCCACCTGCGTGTCTCCTACGACCAGCCGGCCAGGACCCGGAACGCGATCGCGGATGCCATCAACGCCGACTTCCGACACATCGTCCTCGGGCTCCCCGCTCCATATCCCGACAACGTCGCGCATTGGGTCGCCAGCGAGCTCGTCAACCCATCGATCTGAGCGCCGCGGACGGGACACGACCGTCGAACGGGAGCGAGCGCGGGTCTCGCGCCCGCGCGACGGTAGTCTGCGCATCATGAGCGAGAGCACCGAGCAGTTGATCACGGCCGTTGACTTCATGGGGATCCCAACCCACGACCTAGCGGCCGCTGTCGAGTTCTATGGCGTCACGCTCGGCCTGCGCCGGTCGGTCTACATGCCAGAGCGCAACTTCGCCGAGTTTGAAACGGGCAACCTGACGCTGAACGTCATGAACGCCGAAGCGATGGGTCTTCCGCACGTGACCAGCACGAACGTAATCGCGTTACATGTCGATGACGTCGCGACGGCGCGCACAACCCTCGAGGGCAAAGGCGTCACGTTCGCCGGCGACACGTTCGATACCGGCGTCTGCCACATGGCGTTCTTCCACGACCTCGATGGCAACTCGCTGATGCTCCACCACCGGTACGCACCGCGGGTAACGAGCGGTTGACGGCCGGTTAGTAGGCGCTACCGCCGACGCACGCCGCAGACCGATGGTCAGCACCCGCTTCCGGGTTGCTATGCGGGCTTGAATCGCTTGTGTGCGGGTGTTGGGTCGGTTCCGCCCTGCGGGGTCCGGAGGTGCACGCACTGGAATCCGCTTGCCGGGCCGACCGCCTTGAAGGAGAACGTGGCGATGCGCTTGCGCCCAGTGATTTTCGACTTCACCAGCACGGTGTTCGGCGGACGGCTGGTGCCGACCGCGAAGATCGTTCCTGTCAACTGCGCGATCGTGGGCGAGGACGTCCGACACGCGACGATCCAGCGCCGAACGCCAAGGGCGGTCTGCGTATTGAATACCCGTAAACGGGCAGGACCGCGATCGACCAGGACTACCCGACCGTTACCGCTGCGTACCTGGCTGGCGAGACGTAACCGTGCTTACCGACGGCGACCGCGACGACGATGTACCGGCCACGCGGGAGCGCGTGGCCGAACTCGATCCTCAGCCCGCGGACGCCGACCTTCTGCGTCGTCGAGGTGACCAGCTCCGCCGCGCAGTAGGGCTTCCGACACCCGGCAGGCACCGGCTCGTAGATCGACAGGCGCACCGACGTCGGCGCACTGACCCGGACCGTCACGGTGCCGCCATGGACCCGGAGCGAGCTGACGGTTGGCCTGGCTGCGGCTGAAACGTCGGCGATCGGCGCGGCCACGACGCCGGCGCAGGAGCAGGCGAGGAGCACCACGAAGCGACAGATCAGACGCATACCCGGTAATCATCGGGCATTAGAAGCCCGAGCTTGACCGATTTGTCGGCTAGCGACGACGTTCGAGCTCGCTGATCCGGTCGAGCAGCTCGGATACGAGCACGGCGCCGGCGTAGTTGAGCCCGAGGTCACGGCGTAGCCGTTCCGCTCGCGCCACCCGTGCGGCGCTGCTCGGGTCAAAGCGTGGGGTTTCGGTCGCCGCGGCCGGGTGTGGCTCGAGCAGCCCGAACTCCAGGTAGCGCCGCACGTGCACGACCTTGACTCCCGCCTGCCGGGCGACGACGGTCAGCTCGACCGCGTCCGCCGCGGCGAGGTCGCGATCAGCCGGCCCGGTGTGCCTATCTGCGTTCATGGTGACGTCTCCCGCGGGTCATCGGTCTCCGCGAGCTGCTGGTAGAGCTCGCGCTCACGGTCCGACAGCTCCTTCGGTACGACGATCTTGACGATGGCGTGGAGGTCACCGCTGCCGCCACCACGCTTGGGTAGTCCCCGTCCCCGTAGTCGCAGCCGCCGGCCGCTGGACGAGCCCGCCGGGACCCGGACCCGGGCCGTGCCGGTCGGAGTCTCCACCGCGACGGTCGTCCCGAGGGCCGCTTCGGAAGGTGTGATCGGAACCTCGACATCAAGATCGTGATCGCCGCGCCGGCGAAAGCGCGGATGCGGCTTCAGCGCGACACGCAGGAACAGATCGCCGGGCGGACCGCCATCGCGCCCCTCGCCCCCTTGTCCGGCTAGGCGGATCAGCTGGCCGTCACGAACGCCCGCGGGAAAGTTGACGTTGACCTCACGGCCGTCCAGCGTCAACCGCCGCCGGCCACCGGCCAGCGCGTCCTCGAGCGAGAGTTCGAGAAGCGCCTCGCGGTCATTGCCCCGCAGCGGGCCGCCAGGGCGACCGGCTCGCGCCCCGAACAGCGCCTCGAACAGGTCCCCGCCGAACTCCACATGGGTGCCGTCGCCGAACCCCTGCTGGGCGAAGAAGTCCTCGAAGCTCTCCTCGGGCGCCTCCTGCTCGGCTTCACGCCAACGAGCGCCGAGTCGGTCATAGCGCTCCCGCTTGTCGGCGTCGGACAGAACCTCGTAGGCCTCGCCGAGCTCCTTGAAGCTCTCCTCGGCGTCGCTGTCGGAGTTGAGATCGGGGTGGTACTGGCGCGCTAACTTGCGGTAGGCGCGCCGGATCGTGTCTTGGTCCGCGTCGCGGGGGACGCCCAGCACCTCGTAATAGTCCGTGTAGCTCAGCGGCATCTGTCATCAAATCCTCCCTCAAATGGGCAGGAGACGACGCGTCGGTCGCCCGGGCTCAGACGGGATCGCGTCAGGAGGTAGGGAGGCGTCCCCGGGCCGGCCGATCCGCGCCTGCTCACGGTCTACCACCCGACGTAGGTCGCTCCCTCCCGTTGGCAGGTGCTCGATCATGTCGTACCGTGAGGAGCATGCGGACGCTGTCGCTCGAGCGACTCCTTGGGTGATGGCTGCTGCGCTCACATCGGACGCTGGGCGGGGTGCGGACCCGAACCGGTGGGCTGTGCTCGCGCTGCTGGGAACGGCGCAGCTGATGGTGGTGTTGGACGCGACGATCGTGAACATTGCGCTGCCGTCCGCGCAGAACGCCCTTCATTTCTCCACGGCCGACAGGGAGTGGATCGTCACCGCGTATGCGCTGGCGTTCGGCAGCCTTTTGCTGTTGGGCGGCAAGCTCGGTGATCTGTTCGGCCGCAAATGGACGTTCATTGCCGGACTGGGTGGCTTTGCGATCGTTTCGGCGATCGGGGGGCTGGCGCAGAATTTCGAGATGCTCGTGTCCGCCCGCGCGCTGCAGGGCGTGTTCGGCGCGCTGCTGGCTCCGTCCGCGCTCGGGCTCCTGACGGTCACCTTCGCCAACTCCCCCGACCGCCCGAAGGCGTTCGGAATTTTCGGTGCGATCGCCGGCGGCGGGGCCTCGGTCGGTCTCGTTCTCGGCGGCGCGCTCACCCAGGTCCTCTCCTGGCGCTGGTGCCTGTACGTGAACCTGGCGATCGCGGTGCCGACCGGGATGTTCGCGTTCCGCCTATTGATCAACCACAGCGATCCCGAGCGGTCCGGCATCGACGTGCCCGGCCTGCTCACCGCATCGGCCGGACTGTTCGCGCTCGTCTACGGGTTCTCCAACGCAGAGACCCAATCGTGGACCGCGACGGCAACGATCGTCGCGCTGGTCGCGAGCCCGGTGCTGCTGATCGCCTTCGCCGTGATCGAGAGCCGCGTGAAGAACCCGCTGCTGCCGTTGCACATCGTGCGAGACCGCGCCCGCGGCGCCGCATACCTGTCGGTCCTGCTCTCCTCCGCCGGCGTGTTCGCGGTGTTCTTCTTCCTCACGTACTACATGCAGCTGACCCTCCACTTCTCGCCGCTGACCGCCGGACTGTCGTTCCTGCCGATGACCGGCGTGCTGGTGGCCACCTCGGTCACGGCACAGACCCGCGTGCTGCCTCGCACCGGCGCCAAGCCGCTGATGACGATTGGGATGGCGCTCGCGGGGATCGCGATGATCATCTTCACCCGGCTCACGCCGGGCGGTTCCTACGCCACGCACGTCCTCCCCGGGCTGCTCGTCATCGGGCTGGGCATGGGGTGCATCTTCGCGCCCGCGATCGGAACCGCGACCCTCGGCGTTGAGATCCGCGAGACCGGCGTGGCCTCGGCGATGGTCAACACCTCCCAGCAGGTCGGCGGCGCCGTCGGGCTCGCGTTGCTGAGCACACTCTCGGCCAGCGCCGCGACCAACTACGCCCGCGCCCACCCCCGCCTTCCCGGGCTGGCCGGCGCCGCGGCCGTCCACGGCTACACGACCGGTTTCGCCGTCGCGGCAGTCATCTTCGGGATCGGCCTCGTTCTGGCGTTCTTGATCCTGCCCTCCAAGGTCGGGGCGCGCGAGTGCACGCTCAGGACGGCGCTCGCCCGCGGAATTGCCTACGCGCACCACCTCGAAGATGCCGCCGCCGTCGCGACCCATTCGATGCGCATGAGCATGCGACCAGCGCCAGAAGGGGGCCCGTCGCCTGACGCAGACGGACCGCCCGACCGCCGCGACGCCCCAACTCCCAACCCCGCATCATGAGACCGGGATTAGCGAGCGGGGTGCTGCGGCACGATCAGCACCGGGAGCTCCGCGTGCGCTGAGAGTTGGTGCGAAACGCTGCCCAGGACGGCGCTCGCCAACGCGCCGCGTCCCCGTTGACCACAGACGATCAGGCCGGCGTCGATCTCACGGGCGACCTCGCTGATCGTCTTGGCCACCGACTCGTTCGCCTGCGCGACACGCGCTGAGGCGGTGTAACCGCGTCCGCGGAGGCCCTCGGCGCCCGCGTCGGCGAGCCCTTGCGCGGCGGCGATCTCCTCCTCGTCCATTTCGCCTTCGTTCGGCACCACCGCCAGCAGTGAACCCCCTCTGGCCAGCTGCACCGCGATCGACGTCCACACGACCAGGACCACGGCCTCGGCGGGGTGCACGACCAGCTCGACCGCGCGCGACAGCGCCGCCCTCGATCCCTCAGAGCCGTCATAGCAGAACAACACCGGTCTATCCATCGCCGCCTCTCATCGTCGTCATGATCATCTCACCGCGGCGTCGTCGTCGTCGTGGCGAGCGCGGTCGTGAGCGCACGCCAGGCCGGTTTTGGTTGGCAGAGGGCGTTGAACGGCAATCCGCGGGCGGCCGAACCGAGCCAGCTGCTGGCGTCCGTAAAGCCCCAGGTGGTGATACGCACGCATTTCCGCACGCTGCGGCAGGCACGCGCGACATCGGCGTAGGTCTTCGCCTGTGCGTCCAGCGACTCGTGGCGGGTGAGCCTGACATCAAGCTCGGAGATCAGCACGTCGACCCCGGTCGCGGCGAAGCGGCGAAGCTCGGCCGCCATCGCGCCCTGGGGCGGCCCAGGCGGGGAAACGTGCGTCTCGAAGCCGACGCAGTCGATCAGGTCCCTGACGCGCAGGGCCTTGACGAGCGCCAGCGCCGCGTCGGCGTGCGGCCCTGGCAGCTCGATTCCGTCGTCGTTGTAACACAGCCGGACGTGCGGATCGGTCGCCCGCGCGATCGCGAAGGCGTCGCCGATGTAATCGGGGCCAAGCGCCTTGTACCAGAGGTTGTGCTTATACGAGCCGTCGGACTGGAACGCCTCGTTGACGACATCCCATTCACCGATCCGCCCGCGAAAGTGGCGCAGCACCGTCCGGATGTAGGTCCCCATGATCCGAAGAGCGCTCGCGCGATCAAGCGGACGCGAGGATGCGAGCCAGTTCGGCAACTGGGAGTCCCAGATCAGCACATGGCCGTGGACGTGCTTGCCGTGGGCGAGCGCCCAATTGACCATTGCGTCAGCGGTCTGGAAATCGAATCTCCCCCGCTCGGGTTCCAGCGCATCCATCTTCAACTCGTTCTCCGGGGTCATCCACTGATAGTGGTCCAGGAAGAACCGACCGTAGGCCGGCGAGTCCTTCACGTGCTGCCACCTCACCGCGGCACCGAGCGGGACCGCGCTCACGAACTGCTTCCCGCCCGTGGCGGCGCCGTGGCAGATGCGGTCGACCGCACCGCCGCAGCCGCCGAGCAGGAGCGCGACGGCCACGATCATCGCTCGGGGGCCCGCGACCCAACCCTTGCGTGCGACAAACGTGGTCATGACCGCGATCCTCTCGCGGCCGTGCTCGCCAGCAGCCGCAACTCGGCGCGCTGCCATGCGGCGAGCGCCGCCGCCGTGACGCTGGCGTGGGTGAAGTTCAGCGGCGTGGTCCTGGCACCGGCAAGCACGATTGCCGTGGTGCGCCCCGGGAGCGCGGCCTGCATCTCGCGCATCTGCTCGATCGGGACGGTCGGGTCGATCGAGCTCGCCCCGAGCAGCAGCTGAGCGTGGATATGGGAGGCGAGCTTCACCGGGCTCCACGCCGACAGGTGATCTGCGCCGAACAGCGGGACGGCGTAGTCGCGGTACAGCTCCGTCGGCGTGACCGAGGACTCCTTCCCGGGCGGCCCGGCCGGCTGCGTGGCGATCGTGGTGAGGTCGGTCGGGCCCGCCTGGGAGATCACGCACTGCAGCTCCGGGCGATCGGCGGCCAGCAGCATCACGAGGTTGCCGCCGGCTGACGCCCCCCAGGCGCACACCGGCGCGCCGGCGGGAATCGTCGCGCGCAGGTGGTCGTAGGCCGACAGCACATCCGGCAATGACTGAGCGCCCCGGCGGTAGTCGATGTTGTAGGTGGCCCAGCCGTGGGCGCGGAAGAAGTCCGCGTTGGGCTCGGTCTCCGCCACCGTGATCGACCCGATGATCTCCCATGCCCCGCCGTGCACGACGAGCACCCAGCCGATCGGCGGCTTGCCGGCGTAGGCGCCGGTCGGCAGTCCCAAGCGGTTGTTCGGCGACAGCCGGCCCACGTTGGGCGACGCTCCGCCGCAGCCGGCCGCCGCCACGGCGAGCAGGATCGCGGCGACGAGCAGGCGGCCGAAGCGATGACGGCCGCGTCCAATAATCGTCACCGACCGCCCACCGAGATCAGGCGCACGCTCGTCTCCCACAGGTCGAGCGCCTTCGCCGGATCGCGCGAGTCGACCGACGAGGCGGTCGGCTTGCGCCCGTCGACGTACGTGCCACCCGCAGACGCGAACCGCGGATCGGCGGCCAGCGCCGCCAGATCGCGGCCTGACTCGGCCGTGCTCCGGACCTGCGGCAGGAATCGCAGTGCCGGAAGCACGTGGCGCCAGACGAGCTGCTGCGGCTTCGAGTACTCACGGGCCAGCCCCGAGCCGGGCATCAGCCCGGGGTTGAAGGCGATTACGGTGATCCCGCGCGGATCGGCCGCGAGGCGCCGGTGCAGCTCGTAGGCGAACAGGACGTTGCACAACTTCGAGGTCGTATAGCGGCGTCGCCCCGCGCGCGCGGAATCGTGCCGCTCGGCCGCCGGCGGATCGGCGAGCGCGTCGGCCGTTGTGTACCGCGGCGCCGGCATCCCGGTCCTCCGAGCTGGGTCGTGGGTGTCGCTGCTGACGACGACGATCCGGGCCGCCGGTGCCAGATCGCCGAGCAGGCCGTGCACGAGCGCGAAGTGCCCGAGGTGATTGGTCGCGAACGTCGCCTCAAACCCATCCTCGGTGAACCGCACGCCCGACACGCCCTGGGTGCCGGCGTTGCAGATCACCGCCCCCGTCGGTGGAAGGCCGGCGGCTCGATACGCGCCGAGGAAGCGCTCCACCGACGCCAGCGAGGCCAGCTCGAGCTCCATCACCGTGCAACGGTCGGGGCGGCCGAGCCCGCGCACCGCCTCGGCACCGCGCGCCACGTCGCGGACGGCGAGCACCACGTGCCACGCCGGGTCGCGCCCCAGCAGCGATCGGGCGCACTGCAGCCCGAGCCCGCCGGTCGCCCCTGTGATGATCGCGGTCTGCACGTTGCGTGGAGTACAGCAGCCGGAGCGCGTCTACTCGTGTGGCCTGACCTCGGACGGGCGCGGCCCCGGGGTGACGAGCCGGGTTTCGTAGGCGGTGACGACGGCTTGGGTCCGGTCGCGGAGCCCGAGCTTGCTGAGGACATGGCTGACGTGTGTCTTGACCGTTTCCTCGGTGACGACGAGACGCCCGGCGATCTCCGCATTCGACAGGCCTTGGGCCACGAGCTTCAGGACGTCGGTTTCGCGCGGAGTCAGGTCCTGGAGCGGAGGCGCCGCCTGCGGCACCGTGGTTGGACGCCCGGCGAACTCGCTGATCAGTCGGCGGGTGATACCGGGAGCGAGGAGCGCATCGCCGGCGGCGATGACGCGCACGGCCTCGAACAGCCGCTCGGCGGTCGTGTCCTTCAGCAGGAAGCCGCTGGCGCCGGCGCGCAGAGCGTCGTAGACGTATTCGTCGAGATCGAAGGTGGTGAGGATCAGGACGCGTAGCGCGCCAGGTCGTTGCGTGGTCAGCTGACGGGTGGCTTCGATGCCGTCCAGGCCGGGCATGCGGATGTCCATCAGCACGACGTCGGGGTGGCGCTCGAGGCCGATGCGGACCGCTTCACGCCCGTCGCGGGCGGTGCCGATGACAGTGAACTCGGGCTGCGTGTCGAGCAGGCTGGCGAAGCCGGAGCGGACGACATCGTGATCGTCGGCGACGAGGATCCGCACCGCGGGCTGGTGGCTGCTCATCCGGGCGCCTCGACGTCGCCGATCGGCAGCGTCGCCTCGACGATGAACCCACCCGCCGGCGTGGGCCCGGTGTGGAGACGGCCGCCGACCGCCAGCGCACGCTCTCGCATACCCGTCAATCCGTGGCCGGTGGCCGCGGCGGCGACGGGCCCGGGTCCGTTGTCGCGAATCCGCAGGCTCAGAGCCTCGCTGCCGTAGCGCAGCTCGACGTCGACGGCGGCGCCGGGTGCGTGTCGCCGCGCGTTGGTGAGCGCCTCCTGGACGATCCGGTACGCGGCGAGCTCCACGCCCGGGTCAAGTCGTGACGGCGGGCCGCTGAGGATCAGGCGAGCGGCCGATCCGGATGTGTCGCGGGTCTGGTCGAGCAGCTCGTTGAGCTGTTGGAGGCTCGGCTGGGGCCGGAGGTCGGGCGCGTCGATCTCGGCGTCCTCGCGCAGCACGCCGAGCAGACGCCGCATTTCGGTCAGCGCGGAGCGGGCGGTGTCGCCGATCGCGGTGAGCCGTTGCGCGCCGGCCGGGGGCATACCGGGGGTCGTCACGCGGGCCGTTTCGGCTTGCACGGCGATCATCGAGATGTGGTGGGCCACGACATCGTGCAACTCGCGCGCGATCCGCGCGCGTTCACCGCGCGCGGCGTGGGCGAGCAGGTCGCCGGCGGCGGCTTCCCTGGCCGCATCGATGCGGAGCGCCTCCCTGTGCGCCCGCCAGGCGACCCCGGCCAAGGCCGTTGCCGGCCCGAGCGATGCCAACAGGATCGTGAGCACACCGGCTTCGGAGCTCGCGGGCACGGGATGGGTGAGCGCCAACACCAGGAACGCCAAGGGCAGGCATCCGACGAGGAGCTGAGGAGCGGTTCGCGGGTCGGCTCCTCGGCCCACCCCGGAGAGGGCGATGAGCTGTGCGACGACGGCGGCGATCGTCAGGGTGTGAAACAGCGTGAGCGACACCACGCTCGCGGCGGCCACGGTGACGGCGGCGGGCAGCCGGGACGCCACGGCCGGCGGCAGTGTTGTCGCGAGCGCGACCAGACAGAGCACGAGCGCACGCTGCACGCTGACGCCGGTGACCGCGGAGCGCACGACCGACTCGGCGGTCGCACACAGCCCGAGCACGGCGCCGATCAGCGCGGGCCCGCCCAGCTCCGTCGCGACGTCAGGCCGGCGCGCGGTCCGTTCTCGCCGCCAGCTGTGTGCGCCAACCACAGCGGTCATTGTCGCCCCTGCCTGGCGCTGACGCGTCCCTCCTGCCAGCGATCTGGCCGTAGCTCCTGAGAGGGAGGCGGAGCGACGAATGGCTCGCAAGAGCCACGCCGAAGATGGCTCCCTGGCGCGACGACAACGCCGCCCTCGCCGCCTAGCTTGTCGGACCATGGAAGCGACAATCGAAATCAGCGAAGTACGCAAGCGATTCGGGCAGGCCGTGGCGCTCGACGGCATCTCGTTCACTGTCACGCCGGGGAACGTGACCGGGTTTGTGGGGCCCAACGGGGCCGGCAAGTCGACCACGATGCGAGTGGTCCTCGGGCTGGACGCAGCGGATCACGGAAGCGCCGTGATCGGCGGCCGGCCGTACGCGAGCCTGCGCCACCCGCTGCGCCAGGTCGGCTCGCTGCTGGACGCCGCGGCGCTCCAACCAAGCCGGAGCGCGCGGAACCATCTGCTGTGGCTGGCTCATTCCCAGGGGCTCTCGGCTCGCCGCGTCGACGAGGTGATCGAGCAGGCCGGTCTAGGTGCGGTGGCGCGGCGCAAGGCGGGTGGGTTCTCGCTGGGGATGCGCCAGCGGCTCGGGATCGCCGCGGCGATGCTCGGCGATCCGCCGGTGCTGATCCTCGATGAGCCGTTCAACGGGATGGACCCCGAGGGGATCGTGTGGATGCGCGGATTCCTGCGCTCCCTGGCGGCCGAGGGCCGAGCGGTGCTCGTCTCCAGCCACCTCATGAGCGAGCTCCAGGACACCGCCAGCCAGCTGGTCGTGATCGGCCGCGGCAAGCTGATCGCCGACGCGAGCGTGGCGGAGCTGATCGCGGCCGCTTCGGCCGGCCGGGTGACGGTGAGGACGAGCGAGCGAGCGGGAGCGATGACCGCCCTCTCGAGCGCGGGCGCCACTGTGGCCGCCACGGGCCCGGACACGCTGACCATCTCCGGGCTTGGCTCCGAGCGCATCGTCGAGATCCTCGGAGCGCACGAGGTGCCGTTCTCCGAGGTCGCGGTACACCACTCGACGCTGGAGGAGGCCTACATGGAACTCACCCGCGACGCCGTCGAGTTCACGGCGGCGGGCGCCGCGCCGGCCACGAGCGCCAGCGAGGTGTTGCGATGACCACGACCACGACGCCGTACCGCTCGAACCTGCCGGGCCGCCGGGACAGCTTCGGGCAGCTGCTCCGCGCCGAGTGGACGAAGTTCCGGACCGTGCGGGCCTGGCTGATCGGCGCCGTCGCCGCGGCTGTCCTGATCGTCCTGTTCGCCTACCTCGGCACGTTCCGCCACGAGAGCGGCTCCTGTGTCGGGTCGAGCCCGGCGACGCAAACGTGTAGTGCTGCGGCCCCGCACGTCCCGCTCGGGCCGGGCGGGCAGGCCGTGACCGATACCTACTACTCCGTGCACCGCACGCTCGTCGGCAACGGCACCATCACCGCCCGCGTCAGCTCGCTCGGCGGCCGGAGCCAGACCGGCAACGGCCACGCCGTCAGCATTGCCGACCTCGTCGGCGCGTCCGGACGCGTGCAGCCGTGGGCCAAGGCGGGGCTGATCCTCACCGCCGGCACGACGCCCGGCTCCGCGTACGCCGCGGTGATGTTGACCGGCGCCCACGGTGTGCGAATGCAGTCCGATTTCACGAACGACATCGCGGGCCCCGATGCGTCCGCCGCGACGCCGCGGTGGCTGCGGCTCACCCGCGCGGGCGCCACGGTCACCGGCTACGAGTCGGCCAACGGCGTCCGATGGACGAAGATCGGCACGGCGCACCTCGCCGGGCTGCCGACACGAGTCCAGGCGGGCCCGTTCGTCACCTCTCCCCAGACCGCGCCGCCGTCGGGGCTCGCGTCGGCGGGAGGCTCGGGCGCCGGCGGGAAAGCCACCGGGCTGAGCGCCGTCTTCGACCAGCTCAGCATCGGCGGCGTGTGGCCGGGCGCGGCCTGGACCGGCCAGGACGTCGGCGCCGGCACGCACATGCCGACGCTCACCTCGGTCGGCTATCACCGCACCGGCGGCGGCTTCACCGTGACCGGCTCCGGCGACATCGCGCCCGCCGTCGGTCTTCCCGCCGCCTTCACCGATCAGCCAAGCCTCGTCGGCGTGTTCATCGGCTTGATCGTGCTGATCGTGCTCGGCGTGGCCTTCATCACCACGGAGTACCGCCGGGGGCTGATCGACACCACCCTCACCGCGAGCCCGCGACGAGGACGAGTACTGGCTGCGAAGGCGATCGTCGTTGCCGCCGTTGCCTTCGTCGTCGGTGCCGCCGCCTGCGCTGTGTCGATCCCGCTCGGTGAGCACCTGCTGCGCTCCAACGGCAACTACGTCTACCCCGTCAGCACCGCGACGCAGGTTCGCGTCGTTCTCGGCGCCGGGGCGTTGCTCGCGTTCGCGGCCGTGCTTGCGCTCTCCGTCGGCACCGCTCTTCGGCGCAGCGCCGGCGCGGTCACCGCCGTGATCGTCGTGATCGTCCTGCCGTACGTCCTGGCCTTCTCCTCGGCTCTGCCCGCGGGCGTGTCGAACTGGCTGATGCGCCTCACCCCGGCCGCCGCGTTCGCCGTCGAGCAGACGCTGCCCCAATACCACCAGGTGAACTGGCTGTACACGCCGGCGCAGGGGTTCTACCCGTTCGCTCCGGCGCTCGGGCTCGCCGTGCTCGCCGCGTACACGGCGCTGGCGCTGGCATGGGCCGGCCACCGGCTGCGGACACGAGACGCATGAGCCACGCGCTGCACGCCGAATGGACGAAGCTCCGGACGGTCGCCGCCACCGGCTGGGTGCTGGGCGGCGTGGTCGTGCTCACCGTGGCCCTGAGCGTCCTCATCGGCCTGGCCGAGACCTACTCGCCGAGCGGCTCGGGCCAGGACATCACCAAGCTGAGCCTGACGGGGATCTATCTCGGCCAGGTGATGGTCGCGATCCTCGCCGTGATGTCGATCTCCGGGGAATACGGCACCGGCATGATCTGCGTCACGCTGACCGCCATCCCCCGGCGCGTGGGCATGCTGGCCGCCAAGGCGGCCACGGTCACCGGGCTCGTCGTCGTTGCCGCCGCCCTCGGCGTGCTCGGCAGCGTGCTCGCGGGCCGCATGATCCTGCCCGGCCACGGGTTCACACCCGCCCACGGCTACGCGCTGCTGTCGCTGACACACGGCCTGACGCTGCGCGCCGCGGCCGGCTCGGTGCTCTACCTCGCTCTGATCGCCCTGCTGAGCCTCGGCGTCGCCACCGCCGTGCGTGACCCGGCGGTGGCGATCGGGATCGTGCTCGGTGTGCTGTACGTGTTCCCGATCCTCGCCGCGCTGGTCTCCGACCCTAGCCTGCGGCGCCACCTCCAGCAGATCGCGCCGATGACCGCCGGGCTCGCGATCCAGGACACGACGAACCTCCGCCATCTCACGATCGGGCCGTGGGCTGGGCTCGGCGTGCTCGCCGCCTGGGCCGCGTCAGCCCTGCTTGCCGGCGGGCTCCGGCTGAGGCTGCGCGACGCGTGATTCGGTTCGCCGATCGCCGCGTGAACCCGCGCGAGCGCGTCGGGGACACCCTGGCGTAGTCGCGTGATTCGAGACATCGCACCCGCGCCGACGCACACCACCATGCATCGCACGCCCCGCGACAGGAGTCCTGGCGGACCCGACGAAGCACCCAAGAAGTGGATCGCGAACAAAGGAGATGGCGTGAGCGGTTTTGGTAGACGCCTCGGCGAGCTGAGCGGTCGTGTCGGGGCCGCCTTCCAGCACACAACACCCGGCGACGAGCATCCGTTGAGTCTGGAGTGGGAGCGTCGCACGGCGTCGGTGCTGCCACGCTTTCCGATCGCGAAGCAGGGGTACGCGCGCGGCGCGGTGGACGAGTACCTGGAGGAGCTCCAGAGCGCGCTCCTCCAGAGCCACTACGAACTGAACGAGCTCCGCGACCAGACGGCCTCCCCGCCGTCCATCACCACCGAGATCGAGCGGCTCGGAGAGCAGACGTCGGCGATCCTCATCACCGCTCATAAGACGGCCACGGACACCGTCAGCCGCGCGCAGATCGACGCCGACACCCGCGTGGCCGACGCCACCTCCTACGCGATCGCGCTGCGCGAGGAGGCGGACCTGGAGCGCCGCCGAGCCGCGGCCGAAACCGCGTTGCTGCGAGAGGAACGCGCCCGGCTGATCGACGACATGCAGGCCACCGCGGCAGCGTTGAGGACGCTGGCGGCGGACGCGGCGGCGCGCGAGAACGGCGCGATCCCGGCGCGCCACGCGCCCGTCGTCATCGGCTGATCAGCGCGCGCCGGGGGCGGCCAGACCGTCGAGCAGGATCTCCAGGTGCCGCTGCCAGTCCCAGCCGTCGACGGACATCGTCGCCGAGACGCCGCACATGATCATCGAGACGTCGGCGGAGTCGAAGTCGAGACGCATCGTGCCCGCCGCCTGGGCCCGATCGATTAGGACTTGCATCGTCGCCTGGAGCTCCTCCAGGATGTCACCGGCGCGCCGCCACGCCTCGTCGCCGGCGGCCATCAGCGCATCCTGGGCGGCGACGTCGTCGGCGCATACACCGGCTCCGCCGCGCAGCACGTCCTTCACCACCGCAAATGGCTCGCCCTCGCGCTCCAGGCCGGCGCGAGCGAGGTCGAGGATCAGCGCGAACCGCTCGCGGATCATCGCCCCCACCAATGCCTCCTTGGTGGCAAAGTGGCGGTAGAGGGTTCCCACCCCGAGCCCGGCACGCGCGGCGACGTCGTCCATCTGCGCCTCGACGCCGAACTCGGCGAACGCGGCCGAGGCGGCCTCGAGGATCCGGGCGCGGTTGCGGGTCTTGTCAGCCCGCTCGGGCTTCTGCGTGACGGCGATGTTGTTCATGTGTGATTCGGCTTGACAAACGGAACCTTACTTCCGTATTGTGCTGATAGCAAACCGGAACCAGGATTCACTTTACTCACATGCCTGCTCTCGACACCCCCCGCGCCAAGAACCGAGCCCTGGCGCTGCTCGCCCTGACGCAGTTCATGATCGTGATCGACGCGTCGATCACGAACGTCGCGCTGCCGACGATCGGGCGCGACCTGCACATCAACCAGACCAACCTGACGTGGGTCGTGAACGCCTACACGCTGACCTTCGGCGGCTTCCTGCTGCTGGGCGGCCGGCTCGCCGACCTCGTCGGGCGCCGGCGGATGTTCATGATCGGCCTGGCCGTGTTTGGCCTCGGGTCGTTCCTCGGCGGCGTCTCGGACAGCAACTCGTTCCTCGACGGCGCCCGCGCGCTCCAGGGGTTCGGCGCCGCCCTCGTCTCGCCGGCCGCGTTGTCGCTGGTCACAACGATCTTCGCCGAGGGAGCCGAGCGCAACCGGGCGCTCGGCGTGTGGGGCGCGGTGGCCGGCGCCGGCGGGGCTGTCGGCGTGCTGCTCGGCGGCATCTTGACCGAGATCGACTGGCGACTCGTCCTGTTCGTGAACGTCCCCGTGGCCGTCGCGGCGGTGCTGCTGGCGCCACGGACCCTCGCCGAGTCCAGGGCCGACAGCGAAATCTCGAGCTTCGACATCCCCGGCGCGGTGACGGTTACGGCGGGACTCGCGCTGCTCGTCTACGCGTTCGTCGACGCCAGCCAGTCCGGCTGGGGCTCGGGGGCGACGATCGGGCGGCTGGCCGGCGCCGTGGCGCTGCTCGTCGCGTTCGTGGCAATCGAGTTGCGGGCGCGCCATCCCCTGATGCCCTTCCGGATCTTCCGGCTGCGCACGTTGCGCGGCGCGAACGTCGCCGGCGTACTCACCGGAATGTCGCTGTTCTCGATGTTCCTGTTCATCTCCTACTACCTGCAGTTCGTGATGCACTACAGCGCGTTGAAGACCGGCCTGGCCTACCTCCCGCTGGCCGTCACGATCATCCTGTGCGCCGGCGCCGCCTCGCAGCTCGTCACCCGCCTCGGTTTCAAGCCGACGCTGATCGGCGGCCTGGTGCTGACCGCGGCGGGGCTCCTGTGGTTCTCCCGGATCCCCGCGCACGGCGTGTACCTCTCCGACGTCCTCGGCCCGTCGATGCTCGCCGGCGCCGGGCTCGGCTTCACCTTCGTGCCGGTGACGATCGCCGCGATGACCGGCACGACCTCGCGCGAGGCGGGTCTCGCCTCGGGGCTGATCAACACCTCACAGCAGGTCGGGGGCGCGCTCGGCGTGGCGATCCTGGTGTCGATCGCCTCCTCCCGGATCGCCAACTTCGGCCCCGCCTCCCACACTGCCACCGCGCTCACCTCTGGCTACTCGCGCGCATTCCTCGTCGGCGCCGGGTTCGCGGTGCTGGCGGCGCTGCTGTCGGCCGTGATCGTCTCCTCCAAGGACTCGCGCGAGCAGGCGCAGGCGGCGCAGCGCGGCGACGCCATGCCAGTGCTGACGTAACGAAGCGGGCGCGGCGCACCCCGCGCCCGCTCACCAGCTCAGCTGACGGTCAGAGTGCCCTTCATCCCCGCCATCGCATGGCCGGGAACCGGGCAGTAGAACTCATAGCTGCCCTTGCGCACGGTGGCGGTGACCGACGCGCTGTGACCGGGGGCGACGGTCGCCCCGACCTTGTTCACACCCGGGCCCTTCAGCGCGATGCCGTGGCTGATCCCCGAGCCCGACGGGTTGCTCATGACGATCGTCACGCGGCCGGGACGGGCGCGCAGGTGGGTGGTGTTGAAGCGGAGCATGCCGCCGCCTTTGGCGGAGATATGGAGCACCTGCGTTGAGGACGCCGTCGCGGAGGCCTCGTACATGGCGCCCAGGCCGATCATGGCGGCCAGCGCGGCCAGCGCGATCGTGAGCGGACGGCGGAGGTGCAGCGGGAGGGACATCGGATCTCCTTCGGTGTGAGGGTCGTTCCCCGTACAGACGCCAACGCGTCCACAACCTTCCTGAATTCGCATCGTCCCGACGCCGCCGAAGCGGGGATACTGCCGCCATGGCGGAGCGCAACGTTCTCGGCGGCGAGCTTCAGGAGTGCGGCACCGACCCGATCACGGGCTTCTACCGCGACGGCTGCTGCCGCACGGGACCGGCCGACCTGGGCAGCCACACGATCTGCGCGGTCGTCACCGTCGAGTTCCTGGAGCACCAGCGGGAGATCGGCAACGACCTGAGCACCCCGATGCCGCACTACGACTTTCCCGGCCTTCAACCGGGTGACCGGTGGTGCGTGACGGCAGGCAACTGGCTGCGCTCCCACGAGGAGGGCGTCGCGGCCTTCGTCGTGCTGGCCGCCACGCACGAGCGCGCGCTCGAGATCGTCCCGCTCGACGTGCTCGAGCAGTACGCCGTCGACGTGCCCGCCGACCCGGGCCCGTTCGAGACCTGAGCGCTGTCACGGTATCGACGGGTGCAGGGCCGGGGTGGGCCCGCGGGCCAGGACCTCGACGGTCCCGGCCGTGCCGTCGACCCTGACCCAGTCCCCGGTGCGCAACGACCGGGTGCCGTCGCGCGTGCCGACGACGCAGGGGATGCGCAACTCGCGGGCGACCACCGCGGCGTGGCTGAGCGCGCCGCCCATGTCGACGACCAGGGCCGAGGAGATGAACATGATCGAGGACCAGCTCGGGTCGGTGGTCGGGGCGATCAGCACCTCGTCGGGCTCGACATCGGCGAACGACGGGTCGGTGACGACGCGGGCGAACCCCTCGACGACGCCACGGCTGACGCCGGTGCCGGTGATCACCGACGGACCGCCCTCCGGGTCCGGCTCACCGACGGACCCCGCCATGGTGGTCTCAGGCAGCCCCTGCCACTCGGTCGTGGTGAGCTCCAGCCGCCGATAGTCCGCGCGCGTCGCCCGCCGAGTCGCGACCAGCTCGCGCAGCGCGCTGCGCGGCCCCGCCGCCGCGAGCTCCTCGGCGGTGAGCAGGAAGACGTCGGCCGGATCGTCCAGCGCACCGGCGACGGCCAGCGCCTCGCCGGCGCGCCGCGCCGCGGCCCGGGCGACGTCGATCGCCTGCAGGAAGGAGCGCTTGGCCACGCCGCGCGTCGGGATCCGTGCCGCGGCCAGGCGCAGCACCAGGCGGGCGGCGGGGCGCTTGGCCGCCGGCAGCACGGCCAGCAGCGCCTGCTGCTGGACGATCAGCTCCTGCCCCCGGGCGCGCTCGGCCAGCACCGGGCTCTCGCCGTCGGGCCGCTCGGCGTAGCGCTTCACGAGCGCGCGCAGGGGCGCGTCGTTTTCACGCCACACGACGCTGGAGAGCTCGCCCTCGGCCGGCCCGTGAAAGCCGTGACGGGCGAGCACCTGCTCAACGGTCAGCTCGCCACGCGAGGCGCGCCAGATGTCGGCGATCACCGCCATCTCGGCGCCGCCGGTGCCGCTGAGAACGCCGATCTCACCGACGCCAGACGCGGCGATCAGCTTCTCGACGGCGTCGTATAGCGGCTGCACGCTGCAGAGCGTCCCGACCAGCTGCATGCTGCTCGACCGCTCGAACCGCCCCGCCGCCTCGGCAAACGCCCGCTGCGCCTCGGACAGGCCCGCTACCGGCAGCCGCCGGACGGCCTGACGCCACCACCGGTCCTGTTCGACGGCGATCCGCTCCAGCACGCGCGGAAACCGCGCGAAGGTGAGCGGGAAGCGCCACGCGATCGCGGCGTAACGCTCGCGCGTCGGCGCGAACGTCATGCCCGGCGGGGCCTCGCCGAACATCCCGCGGATCGCCTCCTCGCCGGTCGTGCCCGGCACCCGGTCCCCGAGCGTGGCCATGAACTCCAGCCGCATCGCCAGCCGGCCGTAGATCGGACGCAGGATCCACTCGGCCGGGTCGGCGGGCGGCGTCAGCTCGGCCCGGGTCAGCACGCCGATCGTGTACGCGGCGCGGCGGGCGGCGCGCTCGGCCGGGGCGCCCCACAGCCCGAGGCACAGCGGGGTCAGCACGCCGGGGGCGGCCTCGCCGAGGTTCGTCGTCGTCCAGTGGTGCCGCGCCGCGTGCGACGGCATCAACGGATCGAGGATCGTCATCGGCGACTGAGACCCGGCGCGTTGTTCGCCCGTACCGCCGTGGCGATCGGGCGCGTGCCGCCGCGCGGGTTCGTCGACACCTCCAGGTCGCAGAAGCCCCTCACCCCGTCGCGCTGCAGCTCGCAGATCGCGTCGACCACGCCGACGCCGTGGTGCTCGGAGATCGTGCCGTCGTACGGCGCCGCATCGATCGTCAGCCGTTCCCCGCCGGGCAGTATCCAGGCCGAGGAGCCGGCGCGGTAGGTGATTCCGTCGGCCTCCATCGTCACGGCGATGTCGACATCGTCGGCGACCGTCACCTCGCCGTCGCGGACGATGTAGCCGAACTGGCGCAGCGAGCCGTCGATCCCGTTCCAGGCGATCGACCCGAACGACAACTGCGGGCCGAACGTGCCGGGCATCCACCGATGGTTCAGCAGCATGTCCCAGCGACGCGGTCCCCAGCTGTGGTCACGGTGACAGAGCCCATCGTCGATCTCGTACTCGCGTCCGCCGAGCCGCACAACACCGGTGACCGCGCCGCTGCACTCGTAGTGGGCGCTGGCGAAGTCCTCGCTCACCGTCCCGGCGTCGGACGGGAAGAAGTCGGTGCGCGGATAAAAATCCTCCACCTCCAGCTCCAGGTGGAGATCCTCGTCATCGACGTCATAGCGCATGCGCCCGTCGACGAAGCGCTGGCGATAGCGGCCGTCCAGCGCGCCGAACCCGTCGGCGAGGCGATCGGCGTCGGTCAGCGCGGGGGCGCCGTTGCGCCGGTAGCGCAGTCCGTCCTTCGTCACCAGCCCGAACCACAGCGCGGCGGTGCCGCCCTCGAAGTTCGGCTCGTGTCCGATCCGGAAGATCCCGCCGATCCCGGCGTTCGCGGCGTGCCACGCCACGAACACGCTGTCCTGCCACCACGGCTCAGTCGCGTCGGGCCGCTGGCGGCCCTCCGAGCTCTCCGAATGCTGCACGTACCCACTCATTTCTCTCCCTTGCTCGCTGGCAGAAAAATGATCATATGATCATTTTCGTGTCACGCGTAGCCCAAAAGCGCCTGGCGGCCCGCCGGCGGCTGATCGACGCGGCGAGCGGATTGATCGCCGAGCACGGCGTCGAGGGCCTTCGGCTGCGCGAGCTGGCCGACCGCGCCGACGTGGGGTTCGGCTCGTTCTATACCCACTTCGCCACCAAGGAGGAGCTGGTCGAGGCGGTTGTCGCCGAGCACGTCTCCTCGCTCAGCGAGGCGATCATCGCCTACGCCGCCGAACGCGACGACCCGGCCGAAACCGCGGTGATCGCCCATCGCAGCTTCGTCCGCCTCGCCTACGAAGACCCTCAGCTGGCGCGCCTGCTCGTGCACCTCGATGGCGCCGACGCGCTGTTGGAGCTGGCCTCCCAGCCCTACCTCGCGCCGGTGCTGCAACGCGGGATCGACCGCGGCCGCTTCGCCGCGATCGAGCTCGACATCGCGATCAGCTTCATCGTCGGCGCCACGATCGGCGTGATGCGCGGGATCCTCGACGGGCGGCTCGGCGCCGACGCCGATGTCGGCAGCGCCCGGACGCTGCTGCGCGCCTGTGGGCTGCCCGACGGCGAGGCACTTGCGCTCGCCGGGCGGGAGCTGCCGTCAGCCTGACGTCGGTATCCGAGCACTCGACCCGATCCAGTGATCGAGATTTCACCAGCGGCACAAAAACGACACGGAGCGGGCACTCGACCCGCGGGAGCGGTCCAGTGCCCGGTTATCGACGCGTGAGCGGCCCGACCGTCCACCCGTGGGCGAGGGCCAAGCTCGACCCGGAAGCCGATGACGGCCACGAGCCGAACGCATACCCTGACGCCACGATGTCAGCGCTGAGCACCACGTTTCCGACGACGTACCCGAGCTACCGCGCGCACACGAAGATGCTGATCCCGTTTGTCCTCTGACGCCGACCCGCCCCGGTTCGATCTGCAGAGCCACTCGACGTACTCCGACGGTTCGCTCTCCCCCGCCGAGGTCGTGCGCGCGGCGGCGGCCGCCGGCGTCGAGCTGCTGGCGCTGACCGATCACGACACCGTCGACGGGGTCGCCGAGGCGCTCGCGGCCGGTCCCGAAGCGGGCGTCAGGGTCGTGCCGGCCGCCGAGATCTCGGCCCGGGACCGCGAGGCCCGGCGCGATCTCCACATCCTCGGCTACCTGCTCGACACAGCCAGCACGCCGCTGCGCGAGACGCTGGAGCGCTCGCGGACCGCCCGGGCCCGCCGCGGCGAGGCGATGATCGCGGCCCTCCGCGAGCTCGGGTTCGAGGTCGATGGCGCCGCGCTGGCCGAGCGGGTCGCCGCCGGCCGCGCACTCGGGCGCCCCCACCTGGCCCGCGCCGTCGCCGGACGCCCGGAGAACGCGGCGCGGCTGCGGGCGGAGGGGATCGCCGACGCCTCGGCGTTCCTGGAGGCGTATCTGATCCCCGGCGCGCCCGCCTTCCGTCCGCGCCAAAGCCCGTCGGTCCCCGAGGCGATCGCCGCCATCCACGCCGCCGGTGGGCTGGCCGTGTGGGCTCACCCGTTCTTCGATGTCGAGAACCCGGCCGAGGTCACGGCGGCGATCGACCGGCTCGCCGGGCACGGACTGGACGGGGTCGAATGCTTCTACATCACCCACACGCGCTCGCAGACGCTGCTGGCAGCCGATCACTGCACGCGCCGGGGGCTTCTCACCACCGGGTCGGCCGACTTCCACGGCCCGGAGTCCGCGCGGTTCAACCGCTTCCGCGCGTTCTCCACGTACGGCCGCGACCCGGCACTCGGCCGGATCGCGGCCGGCTGAGCCCTACGGCGTCTTCGGTGTGTGCGCGATCACCAGCGTGCGCGCCGGGAGCGTCACGACTATCGCGCGCTGCCCGGAGGTCAGCTGCGACAGCGTCGCCGCCCGGCCGTTGTCGCGCACCGTCGCGCCGGCGGGGATCGTCAGCGTCACGGTCTTGTACACGCTCTTCTTCGTGCCCTCGTTCAGCGTCAGCTGCTGGCCGTTCACGGCGGTCACCGACCCGCGCTCGAACGTGACCGGCGCGTAGCCGCTCTTCGTCTTCACGATCAGCTGGCCGGCGACCGTCCGCCTCAGGATCCGGATTCCGCGCCCGCCTCGCCGCAGCCCCGCCTTCGCCGCCGGATGTGACTGGCTCGGGGTGGACGCGCCGGCGCTGGCGATCGCGCCGATCCCGACCCCAAGCGCAATGCAGCTGACGGCGAGGATGAGCAGCTTCGTGTGTCTCATGGCCATACCTCCACGTTCTTCGGTTACGGAGACAAGCATCGACCCCACCGGCAAGACAGCGGTCAATGGAAGGTCAGCTCCGTGTAAATCCTGGCGCTGAGCGGGGCGTTCGTCCACCTACGATGTCGCCATGGCAGAGTTGGTGATGGTCGTCGAGGACGAGGGCAGCATCGGGACGCTCGTGCGTACCTACCTGCAGCGCAGCGGCTTCGAGGTTCTCTGGGTCCGCTCGGGCGAGGACGCGCTGGCCGAGCTGCGCCGGCACCCGGTGCGACTGGTGATCCTCGACCTCGGGCTGCCCGGCATCGACGGTTTCGAGGTCTGCCGGCGGATCGGCGGCGCCGTCCCGGTGATCATCCTTACCGCCCGCGATGAGGAGCCCGACCGCGTGGCCGGCCTGGAGCTCGGCGCCGACGACTACGTCACCAAGCCGTTCTCCCCGCGCGAGCTGGCGGCGCGCGTGAAGGCCGTCCTGCGCCGCGCCGGCGGCAGCGGCCCGTCGCTGGAGCTGAGCACGCTCGGGCCGCTGACGCTGTCGCGCAGCGCCCGCGAGGTGCGCCTCGACGGCCGCGAGATCGAGCTCACCCAGCGCGAGTTCGACCTGCTGGAGTACCTCGTCCGCCACGCCGGCCAGGTCGTCACCCGCGAGCAGCTGCTGGAGTCGGTGTGGGGCTTCCTGTCGCCCGGCGAGACGCGCACGGTGGAGGTGCACGTCGCCCAGCTGCGCAAGAAGCTCGGCGCCGTCGAGCTGATCCGGACCGTGCGGGGCGTCGGATACAAGGCAACGGGATGACGTTGCAGCGCCGCGTCCTGGCCTATCTCGCGCTCGCCGCGGTGGCGTCGTGCGCGCTCACGGTGGCGGTGGCGATCGTCCTCGTGCGCCACCGCGTCGCCGCCCAGCGCGACGCCTCGCTCGTGGCGCAGGTCGACTTCCTGGCGGCGAGCGAGAGCGGGCTCGTGCACGGCGTGCTCGTCGACCGCGTGCGCGGCGGGCGCCCGGCGCGGCTCGGTCCGCTGCGCAGCGCGATCGTGGCCGACGCCGTCCCCGCCGGCAACGGCCTCGGCACGATCACGATCGCCGGCCACTCGCTGCTGTACGCCAGCCGGAACACCCCGCGCGGCCGTGTGATCCTGGTGCGCTCCGCTCAGCTCGCGTTCGCCGAGTGGCGGCCGTTCCTGTGGAGCGTCGTCGTGGCCGGTCTCGGTGGCGCGCTGCTGGCGCTACTGCTCTCCTACGTGCTGGCGCGCCGGCTGGCGCGGCCGATCGACCAGCTGTCGGCGGCGACGCGGCGGCTGTCCGCCGGCGAGGACGCCGTGGCGGTGCCGGTCGACGGCGAGGATGAGATCGCCGAGCTGGGGCGGTCGTTCAACGCGATGGCGGGACAGCTGGCCCGCAGCCGCGAGGCGCAGCGAAACTTCCTGGAGTCCGTCTCGCACGAGCTGAAGACCCCGCTGACGGCGATTCGCGGGTACGGCGAGGCGCTGGCGGAGGACGCCGTCAACGCCCCCGAGGCGGGTGCGGTGATCGTCGTCGAGTCCGAGCGTCTGTCACGCCTGGTCAGCGACCTGCTGGAGCTGGCGCGGTTCGGTCGCGCCGACTTCATCGTCGCGCGCGTCCCCGTCGACCTCGGGGCCGTCGCCGCCCAGACGGTCCAGCGCCACGCCCGGCGGGCCCGCGAGCTGGGAGTGGAGCTGAGCGCCGAGACGATCCCCGGCGCCGCCGGCCTGGGAGATGACCAGCGGCTCCTGCAGGCGTGCTCGAACCTCGTGGAGAACGCGCTGCGCCTGACCCCGGCGGGCGGAGAGGTGCGGCTCCGCGCCGAGGGTCGCGAGCTGTCGGTCACCGACACCGGTCCGGGACTGGCGGCGGATGAGCTGCCGCACGCGTTCGAGCGCTTCTACCTGCACCGGCGCTACCGCTCCGAGCGCGAGGTCGGATCGGGGCTCGGGCTCGCCATCGTCCGCGAGCTGGTGGAGGCGATGGGCGGCACGGTGCGGGCGACGGGCGCCCCGGGCGCCGGCGCGTCGTTCACGCTGAGCCTGGCCCCTACGCCGGCACCGCTCGTGACGCCAGGTGTTGCCCGACCTTCCGCTTGACGCGCTGCAGTGCGTTATCGACCGTCTTGCAATCGCAGCCGAGCCGGCGACCGACCTCCTCGTAGGAGTGGCCGTCGAGGTACAGCGACAGGACGCGCGACTCCAGCTCGGACAGCACCGTGGAGATGCAGGCCACGAGCGCACGCAGCTCTTCGGAGGAGATCACCTGGTTGACCGGGTCGTGGACGGTCGAGCCGGGCAGCATCTCGTCGAGCGTCGGCTCGGAGTCGCCGCTGGCGCCGGCCGGGCTGCTGGAGAACGAGACGTACTGGTTCAGCGGCGTGTGCTTGTTGCGCGTCGCCGTCTTCACCGCGGTGATGATCTGCCGGGTGATGCACAGCTCGGCGAAGTTACGGAAGCTCGACTCGCGGTCGGTGCGGTAGTCGCGGACCGCCTTGTACAGACCGACGAGGCCTTCCTGGATGAGATCGTCCGAGTCGCCGCCGGCCAGGAAGTACGACGATGCCTTCAGCCGGACGAAGCCGTAGTACCGCCTCACGATGCGGTCATACGCGTCGTGGTTTCCCTGCTTCGCCAGGGCGATGAGATATCCATCGTCAACCTGATGTTGAGCGTAAGGGTTAGGGGAAAATCGAGCCACGAGTGGTTCCCTCCTGAGCCCGCGCGGAGAGCTCCGCCGAGGCATCGGAATGTCGTGACGCGTCACCTCCCATGGCGCCGCACCTATGTTGTTATGGCGCGCGGTCTCCCAACCTCGCACCTACCGTCCTTGGCTGAGCCTAAAGCTCAGCTTTATCCTTACTCCCGGCGCGAGCTTGACATAGCACCGCTTCGCTGTCAAGCGCTGGATGCCTTCGCCCGGCTCGAACTCGCCGCATAGAGCAATACGGCGGCGGCCGCGCCGACGCTCAGCGACTCGATTTGACCGCGCAACGGCAGTGCGACCAGCGCGTCGCAGGCCGCCGCGACGCGCGGCCGCAGGCCCCGGCCCTCCGAGCCGAGCACGAGCACGGCGCCGCCGGTGTAGTCGACCTGGTCGTAGGCCACGGTCGCCGCCGCGTCGGCGCCGTAGCACCACAGCCCGGCACCCTTGGCGTCGGCCAGGAAGTCGGCCAGGTTGCGCACGATCGCCACCGGCAGATGCTCCACGGCGCCGGCCGAGGCCTTGCAGACGGCGGGGGTCACCTCGGCCGAGCGGCGCTCAGGCAGGACGACCCCGCTGGCCCCGGCGCACTCAGCGCTGCGGCAGATCGAACCCAGGTTCTGCGGGTCCTGGACCTGGTCGAGGACGACGATCAGCGGCTCGGGGAGCCGCAGGAGCGCCTGCGGATCGTGGTAGCGGTAGGCCGACACCTCGGCGCAGATCCCCTGGTGGGCCTCCGAGCCGCACCGCCCGGCGATCTCCTCGCCGGTGGCAAGCTCGACGCGTCCGGCCAACCATGGCTCGCGCGCCGCCCCGCTGGTCGCCCACACGCGGCTGACCGTGCGCGGCCCGCGGATCGCCTCGTGGACGGGGTTGCGGCCGTAGACGAACACCTAAATGGGGCGGAGCTCGGGGCCGTCCGGGCCGTCGCGGACCTCCCACCCGAGCGCGCGCAGCCGCTCCCGGAGCTCGTCGGCGCGCGCCCAGTCCTGCTCCCGCCGGGCCTCCTCGCGCTCGGCGGCCAGCGCCCGTACATCGGCCGGGGCGTCCACGACGACGTCGTCCAGCAGGTTGTCGAGGCCAAGCACACCGAGCATGTCGTGCAGGTCCGCACCACCCACCGGCGTGTCGGCCGAGTTCGCCCGGCGGACCCAGTCAAACGCGGCGGCGAGCGCCGCGGGCGTATTGAAGTCGGTCGCCAGCGCGTCGAAGAAGCGGGTGCGCAGCTCACTCGACCACCCGGGCGAGGGCCCGACGGCGAGGCGGCGACCCGCCTCCCGGATGCGCGCGACGGCCTGTGCGGCCTCCTGCAGGCGCTCGTCGTCGAACTCGATTGGCTGGCGGTAGTGGCCGCCGCAGAAGTACATGATCAGGGCGTCGCGGCCGTAGGCCTCGATCGCCCGGTGCAGCAGGAAGATGTTGCCGACCGACTTCGACATCTTGTCCTGGTCGAGGCGGACCATCCCGTTGTGCACCCACAGGCGGGCCAGGGGCGCGCCGCGCGCCGCCTCGGTCTGGGCGGCCTCGTTCTCGTGGTGGGGGAACAGCAGGTCCGAGCCCCCGCCGTGGATCTCGAAGTCGACGCCGAGCAGCTCCTCGGCCATCGCCGAGCACTCGATGTGCCAGCCGGGCCGACCCCGTCCCCATGGCGCGTCCCAGGCGGTGTCCTCGCCGGGCCGCTGGCGCTTCCACAGCGCAAAGTCGAGCGGATCGCGCTTACGGTCGGCGCCCTCCTTGCCCTCGCCCTGGTCCATGTCATCTATCTGACGGTGCGATAAGGCTCCGTAAGCTGGGTAGGACCGCACCGAAAAGTACACGTCGCCGTCCGCGGCATAGGCATGGCCCCCCTCAATCAAGTCAGAAATCAGTTCCACGATCCCGGCGATGGTCCCGCTGGCCAGCGGCTCGTGGTCGGGGCGGCCGAGATCGAGCGCGTCGGTGTCCTCGATGTAGTGCAGGGACATCTCGCCGGCCAGCGCCTCGCTGCCGGTACCTTGGGCGTGGGCGGCCGCGTAGATCTTGTCGTTGATGTCGGTGATGTTGACGACGAGGTCCACCTCGTATCCCTCGTGCACAAGCAGCCGCTTCAGCAGCGAGAAGACGACGAACGGTCGGGCGTTGCCGACGTGGATCCGGCCGTACACGGTCGGCCCGCAGGCGTAGATGCCGACCTTGCCCGGCGTCCTGCACTCGATCGGGCGGACATCGCCCGTTTTGGTGTCATGCAGGGAGATCGTGCGCATCGGCGGCGAACGGTAGTGCACCGTTCTGGCAACCACCGTCCGACCCGCCCGGGGGTCGGTGTAGCGTGACCGCCGTGCCCGTGACCGAACACGGTGTCAAGCTGGCCGCGGTGGAGCAGGCTTTCCGCTCGCTTCCCGATCGCTACCTCGGCGCCCAGCCGGGTTTCGCGGCCAGCTACCGCATCCGGCTCGGCGATCTCGGACGCGTCTGGGAGGTCCGCGCCGACGCCCGCACCGTCCGCGTCGCCAACGGGACGACCCGCCGCCGGCCCGACGTGACGATCTCCACCGACGCCGAGACGTGGCTGGCGCTGCGCCAGGGCGCGTTCTCGGGCGTCGATGCCTTCCGGCGGCGGCGGCTCGCCGTCCGCGGCAACCTCGACCTGGCGATCGCCTTCGAGGGTCTGTTCCGGCTGCCGAACGGCCGTCCGCCGCTGCTGCACATCCGCGACGTCGGCGTCGGGCGCCACCGGGTCTCGACGCTGACGATGGGGCAGGGCGACGACGTGCTCCTGATCCACGGGCTCGGCGGGACGCGCGCCTCGATGTTCGACACCGCCGCCGCGCTCAGCCGTCGCTACCGCGTCCACGCCGTCGATCTGCCCGGCTTCGGCTCCTCCAGCAAGCCGGCCATGGGCCGGTACAACGCCGGCTGGTTCTCCGACATCATGCTGGCGCTGATGGACGAGTTGGGGATTGGCCGCGCCCACCTCGTCGGCAACTCGATGGGCGGTCGGATCGCCATCGAGATGGGGCTGCGAGCGCCCGAGCGCGTCCGCTCGCTGGGGCTGCTGTGCCCCGCGGTGGCGTGGGTGCGTCGCGGCCTTCACCCGATCGTCCGGCTGCTGCGCCCGGAGTTCGGCTTGCTGCCGCACAACTTCACGCGGGCGATGGTGGCCGGGCAGTTCTGGGACCTGTTCTACGACCGCGACGCGATCGATCCCGCCGTCGGCGACATGATCGTCGACGAGTTCCGGCGGATCTACCACAGCGCCGGAGCCCGCTACGCGTTCCTCGCCTGCGCGCGCAACATCTACCTGGAGCGGCCGTTCGGCCGGGGTGGCTTCTACCCGCGGCTGGCGGAGCTGGCGCCGCCGGCGCTGTTCATCTGGGGCAGCGACGATCCGCTCGTCCCCCACGCCTTCTCCCGTCACGTCGGCCGCTGGCTGGCGGGCGCCGAGCAGATCACGCTGCCGGAGTGCGGGCATCTGCCCCAGGTCGAGCATCCCGAGGAGACGAACGCGCTGCTGAACGCGTTCTTCGCCCGGGTTGAGGGCAGTGGCCTGCGGCGGCACGCAGCGGCGCGCGGGCTCTCCGAGCCGCGCCCGGCCGACTCCGAAGCGGCCTAAAATCGGCTGCATATGCCGCAGATCGATCTCGCCGACAGCTCGAAGCACAACGGGCACGTGACCGCAACCGAGCCCGCCAAGGCCCCGCCGGCGCCGAAGCGCGCGTCGCTGTTCACGCGAGCCCTGCGGGAGGTGGCCGGCCAGGTCCAGGCACGGATCCCGCGGGCCGACCTCGACGAGCGCGATCCCGACTTCATTCGCGAGCGCCTGCCGCTGATGTGGCTGATCTCCAGCCTGTGGTTCCGCGCTGAGGTGCGCGGGCTCGGGAACATCCCGGAGGAGGGGCCGGTGCTGCTCGTCGGCAACCACTCGGGCGGCAACATGACCCCGGACACGATCGCCTTCACGCTCGCCTTCAACACATACTTCGGGGTCGAGCGCGCCTTCTACCAGCTGGCTCACAACCTCGTGCTGTCGCTGCCGGCGCTCGCGCCTCTGCAGCTGCGGAAGTTCGGCACCGTCGCCGCGTCCCCGGCGAACGCTCGCGCGGCGCTGCAGTCGGACGCCGCGCTGCTCGTCTATCCGGGCGGCGACTACGAAGTCCACCGCCCGAGCTGGGAGTCGGGCCGCGTCGACTTCGGCGGCCGCCAGGGCTTCATCCGCCTGGCCCTGCAGGAGCGCGTGCCGATCGTGCCGGTCGTGGCGATCGGCGGCCAGGAGACCGCGCTGTTCCTCAGCCGCGGCGAGGGCCTGGCCCGGCTGCTGCGGCTTGACAAGCTCTTCCGGCTGAAGGTGCTGCCCATCTCGCTGGCGATCCCCTGGGGGCTGAACGTGGGCGACCTGCTCGGGCACATACCGCTGCCGGCCAAGCTCACGATCGAGACGCTCCCGGCGATCGACGTATACGACGAGTTCGGACCGGAGCCCGATGTCGACGCGGTCTACGACCGCCTGGTCGCGACGATGCAGGACACCCTCGATGCGCTCGCCGCGGAGCGCCGGCTCCCGGTGCTGGGGTGAGGGTCTGCGCGCACACGCTGATCGCCGCTCCGCCCGAGAGCGTGTGGGAGATCGCCGCCGATCCGTCGCAGGCACTGGGGTTCATGTCCGGGGTCACGCGCTGGGAGGTGGTCGGCGAGCACCCGACCGGGCTCGGCGCCCGCTACCGGATGCTGTTCCGGGTCGGCTCGGCCGAGATCGGCGGCCTGATCGAGATCGTCGAGTGGGACGAGCCGTTCGACTTCGCCTGGACGTCGGTGACCGGCATCGACCAGCGCGGGCGCCTGCGGCTGCGACGCACGTCGGGGGACGAGACGCGGGTGGAGTTCCGCCTCGCCTATAGCGTCGCCGGCTCCGGTCTGTCCGGGTGGTTGGCCGAGCGGATCGCCGCACGCACGATCGGCGCGCACCTGCGCCGCAGCCTGCAGCAACTGCGGCGCCAGGTCGAGAACCAGCAGCGGCGCGAGCGAGCGGCGACCCGCCGGGCCTCGCGGCCGGCCGCCTAGCCTCACCCGACGATCGCGCCGTCGTAGACGGTGTCCGCCCCGATCGTCACGGTGAGATGGCCGCGGTGATGACGGAGCCGCGCGCGCCACGCCGTCGACAAATGGAACGTCCACGTGGTGCCGGTAGCGCGGGCGAGGTCGAGGTGGCGAACGCCGAACCTGAGCGTGTGGCCCTGATCGGTAATGGTGGTGTGGACGTTCCCGGCGCAGGCGGCGCTGGTAAGGGCCAGGCAGCGCCAGCGGAGCACCAGCCCCGCGCGCGTGATGACGGGCCCGTGAGAGAACGCCGCGATCGGGATCGTCGGCGGCGGTAGCGGAATCGGCGTCGGGGTCCCGCTCGCCCCGAACCCGGTGCACTGGCCGCCCGCCGCCCCGTCGATCGTGCTCTGCCCACCGTCGTGGGGGGCGGGATTGTTGTTCTCGCACGTCAGCGAGGAGGTGAACGTGTTGCCGCCGATGATCACGCCGCCCGTGTTCGAGTCGATGTTCGCCGGCCCCTCGATCGTGTCACCCGTGATATCGACCTCCCGCGTGCCGCCGCTCAGCGTCACGGCACCGTCGATCGTGCTGCCGCCGATTTCGATCCCGCCGGCGTCGGTGCCGGTGATGCTGCCGTCGAAGGTGACGCCCCCGAACGCGTCGAGCGTGCCCTCAATCGTGGTCGCACCCTCGACGATCGTGCTCTGGGCGAGCGTGCACATCTCCCCGGCCGGGACGTCCAGCGGGCCGGCCAGCTGGCCGCTCATCGCGCTGGTGCATTCGGTCGCGGCCTGCGCGGGGGATGCGGCGATCAGCCACGCGCACGCCGCCAGAAGCGCTGGTAGGGCGAACCCAGTCCAGCCTCGGCACGGGATCGATGCTCGGAACCTCATCAGAGTGACTCCTCTGCTCGAGTGGCCGGCCACTCGACGGTCGCGACGGCGAGCGCGGCCGCGCCCTCCTCCCGGCCGACGAAACCCATGCCTTCGCCGCGCGTGGCCTTCACGCTGACGTGCTCGATCTCAAGGCCCAGCACGCCGGCCAGCGAGGCGCGAATCGCCTCGCGGTGCGGAGCGAGCTTCGGCGCCTCCAGCACCACCGTGGCGTCGACATGGCGGACCCGGAGCCCGCGCGCGGAGGCGATCTCTCGCGTGGCGGCCAGCAGCCGGAGGGAGTTGGCGTCCCGGTAGCGCTCGTCGGTGTCCGGGAAATGCTGGCCGATGTCGCCGAGCCCGCCGGCCCCGAGGATCGCGTCGATGATGGCGTGCGTCAGCACGTCGGCGTCTGAATGCCCCGCCAGCCCGCGGTCGTGCGGGATCTCGACGCCACCGAGAATGAGGCGCCGCCCCGCCACGAACTGGTGGCAGTCGTAGCCGATTCCGGTCGTGATCAAGCCCATCCGCGCCCCTCGGTCTCACGGGCCCGCTCGGCCAGCGCCAGCTCGGCGGCCCGGAGGTCGGAGGGCACGGTCACCTTGAAGTTGCCGGGCTCGCCCTCGACCACGTGCACCGTCCCACCGGCGTGTTCCACCAGCCAGGCGTCGTCGGTGGCGGCCGCCAGCTCCGCGGCGGACGCGCCGGCCAGCGCGCCCTCCAGCGCGGCCCGCCGGAACACCTGCGGGGTCTGGACGGACCACAGCCTCGCTCGCTCCACCGTCCGGACCACCTTCGTGGACCCCGGCTCGACCTCTTTAATGGTGTCCGACACCGGGAGCGCGGCGATCACCGCGTCGGCGCCGGACTCGGCCAGTGCCGCCAGCGCCCGCTCGAACAGCGCCGGCGTGGCCAGCGGTCGCGCCGCGTCGTGGACGATCACCGGATCGTCGTGCTCGCCCGCCGCACGCAGGGCCAGCAGGACCGACTCCGAGCGAACCGCGCCACCGGCGACGGCGATCGTGCCCTCGGCCGCACAGTCGAGCGCATCGGCCGGCAGCGCGACCACGATCCGCCCCACCGCCGGTACGGCCCGCAACGCGTCGACGCTCCACTCCAGCATCGGACGGGAATAAATGGTGACGAGCGCCTTGGGCCCCCCGGACCCAAGGCGCTCGCCACGTCCGGCGGCCACGATCAGGGCGACCGCCATATTCGCTTTCGAAGCCCCGCGCTACTTGGCGGCGACGGCGACCTTACCGTTACCGCTGCCCGCTCCGGACCCCAGCAGGAGAAGCGTGAGATGCTCGTCGACCTCCTCCTCGTTCATCTCCAGCGCGTACATCAACTCGGAGGCGAGGATCTTCTTGGCCCGCGTGAACATCTGCTTCTCGCCGGTCGACAGGCCCTTCTGGTTCTCTCGGATCGCCAGGTTGCGGACGACCTCGGCAAGCTCGTAGATGTCGCCGGTCTTGATCTTGTCGCGGTTGTGCTTGAACCGCCGGTTCCAGTTCTTCGGCATTTCCGAGCACTCGTCCTGGAGCACGGCCAGCACCTTTTTTACCGTCTCCTCGTCGATCACGCGCCGGAGGCCTGCCACCGAAGCGTTCGCCGTGGGGACCATCACGGTCATGTCGTTGTGCAGGATCTTGATCGTCAGGTACTCGCGGCGCTCGCCGAGGACGTCCTTCTGCTCCTTGCGCAAAACCTTGCCGGCACCGTGGTGGGGATATACGACGCTGTCGCCGATCTCGAACTCGACCGGGGGGAGCAGCTCGACGTCCTCGTCGAAATCTTCCAGATGCTCTTCCATAACCTCAGTGATGGTGTCCTCCTCGATCGGTGGGCGCTGGCATCAAGCCCGCGCGGTGAACACTACGTCTGCAGGTAGCGATCAACGAGGTTGATCTCCTGCTGGCGGCGAAGACCCTCTCGGATGTCCTTCGCCCGGATCTCGCCGACGCCGTCGACGGTCTCCAGCTCGCCGTCTGTTGCAGCGAGCAACTCCTCTAGCCCCCCGAACTCTGTGACGATCCGCTGCACCACCAGTTTCGGCAGCCGCGGGATCCGCCCCAGGATCCGGATCCCGCGAGGGGATACGGGGTAATCAAGGCTGTTGAGCTTGCGGTCATAGCCGAGCAGCTCGGCGAGGCGGCCAAAGTCGAGCAGGTCCTGGTGGGCCAGACGGCCGAGCTGCTCGAATGCGCCGGTGAACGAGTCGTCGGAGTCCTCCACCAGGTAGTCGTGCACGAGCGCGGCCTTGTCGGCCGAGACGCCGACCATCGTCTCGTCGAGCTGCATCTCGATCAACCGACCCTCACTGCCCAGCTCGACGATGTAGCGCTCGATCTCCACCGCCATCCGCGTCACCAGCTCGGCGCGCTGCAGCACCGTCAGCACGTCGTGGAGCGTGACGCCACCCTCGAACTCCAGCGCGGTGAGGCGCGTCGAGACCTGGTCCAGCCGGCTGCGGTACTTGTCGAGTGTCGCCAGCCCCTGGTTGGCCTTGGCCAGCACCACGGGGATCTCGGCGAGGATGTA
This sequence comes from Solirubrobacteraceae bacterium, assembly GCA_035552615.1. Classification (GTDB taxonomy): domain Bacteria; phylum Actinomycetota; class Thermoleophilia; order Solirubrobacterales; family Solirubrobacteraceae; genus Palsa-465. Next base: position 2,436 of record DASZLC010000083.1, on the reverse strand, counting down.
CTTGATGCCGTCGACGTACAGCGAGACGACTTCGCGCCGCTCGGAGATCGCCACCACCAGCGCGTCGGTCTGCTTGGAGACGCGCTCTGCCGTGCGGTGACGGGTGCCCGTCTCCGACGTGTGGATCGTGGGATCGGGCGTCAGCTGCACGTTGGCCTGCGCAATCTTCGTCGCATTGGCGCTGAGGACGATCGCTCCGTCCATCTTGGCCAGCTCGTAGATCAGCGTCGGCAGATAATCGAGATCGAGCTTGATCCCGCCGGAGAACAGGAACGCCAGCTCGTCGGCGTCGCCGATCACGATCAGACCGCCGGTGTGCGCGTGGAGGATGTTGTCCAATCCCTCCCGCAGGGCCGTACCGGGCGCGACCATCTCGAGCGCCCTCACCATCCGGGACTCCTGTCGAGACTCGAGCTCCTCTTTGAGCTCTTCCCCGGAACGCGAGGCCATGAAGCGCCATTTTACTCGCTATCGCGCGAAAACCCGGTCTGCCTACACCGCCGTTTCATGCCGCCATTTTCGCGTCGCGATCCTGACCGAGCGCGGCGTTCAGCGCGGCCCGAATCGTGCGGTGGCGCTCGGGCTCGATCACCGCCCCGAGCCCGAACCGCTCGGCCTCGGCCAGCCGTCGCTCGGCGTGGGCAACGGTGCGCAGCTCGCCGGTCAGCCCGAGCTCGCCGAAGCACGCGAGCGGCGCTCCGGTCGGCCCCGTCACGGCGATCCGTCGCGCGGCACTGGCCACCGCGAGCGCGACGGCGAGATCGGCGCCCGGCTCGTCGATGCGCACACCGCCGACGACGTTCACGAACACGTCGGCGGCGCCGAGCCCGATGCCGGCGTGGCGGCCGAGCACGGCCAGCACGAGCGCCAGGCGATTGCGATCGAAGCCGGCAACGACCCGCCGGGGCGGCACCAGCTCCGACGACGTGACGAGCGCCTGCACCTCGACGAGCAGCGGCCGGCTGCCCTCCATCGCGCACAGGACGACGCTCCCGGGGGCGCGTGTCGCCTCGGCCACGAACCGCGCGGAGGCATCGAGCACCTCCACCAGCCCGGTGTCGCGCATCTCGAACACGCCCGCCTCGTTCGTCGAGCCGAAGCGGTTCTTGATGGCGCGGACGGTGCGGTACGTGCGCTCGCGCTCGCCCTCGAACTGCAGCACGCAGTCGACGAGGTGCTCCAGCACGCGCGGGCCGGCGAGCGCGCCCTCCTTGGTCACGTGACCGACCAGCAGCACGCAGATCCGGAGCGTCTTGGCCACCCGCATGATCTGATCGGCGACCTCTCTGACCTGCGCCACCGAGCCGGCGGCGCTGGTCAGTTCCGCGCTGTGCAGCGTCTGCACCGAGTCGATCACGCACACGTCAGGCCGCTCGGCCTCCAAGGTCGCGATCACCGTCGCCAGGTCGGTCTCGGCGATCACCGGGATGTTCAGCGCGTGACCGCCGTCCAATCGCTGCGCCCTCAGGCGGATCTGCGCCGCGGATTCCTCGGCCGAGACGTACAGGCCGCGCCGCCCGGCGGCGACGAGGTTGGCCAGCGCCATCGTCGTCAGCGTCGACTTCCCGATCCCTGGCGCGCCGCCGATCAGCACCAGCGATCCGGGGACGAGCCCGCCGCCCAGGACGTTGTCCAGCTCACCGATCCCGGTGCGCAACCGGGCGTGCTCGGTGGCCGCGACGTCACCGAGGGCGATCGGGGTGACGGCCACGCCGCCGCCGGCGGTCCGACCGACCCCGCCCCGTGCGCGTCCGGAGCCTCCGCCGGCCGGCGGGCGAGCCTCCTCGACGAGCGTGTTCCACTCGCCGCAGCCCGGGCAGCGCCCCTCCCAGCGCGCCGCCTGGTGGGCGCACTCGGAGCAGACGAAGACAGACGACGACCGTGCCATGAGGTCCAGGGTAAGCCCCGGGCCCGACGGCACGGCCGTCTGTCACACAGTTGGCGCTACTTCGCGTCCGAAGGGACGTCGGGAGCGGCCGGCTCGTCGTCGGAGCCCTCGCCGCCCTCGGCGCCGACGCCGACCGGCGTGGGCCTCGCGGCCGGCTCGATCACGGAGAGCTTCACGTCCTCGCCGTCCTCGCCCTCGGGCTTCGGCTCGACCAGCACCGTCGAACCCGACGGCACCTGCGAGCGCAGCACGAAGTCGGCCAGCGGATCCTCGATGTAGCGCTGAATCGCCCGGCGCAGTGGGCGGGCACCCATCGCCGGATCCCAGCCCTTGTCGACAAGCAGGTCCTTGGCCGCGTCCGAGAGCTCCAGCTGCAGCTCGCGCTCGGCCATCGACTCGCGGATCCGGCCGAGCAGCAGGTCGACGATCTCCTTGATCTCGTCCTTGGCCAGCTTGTGGAACACGATGACGTCGTCGATCCGGTTCAGGAACTCCGGGCGGAAGACCTTCTTCAGCTCGCCCATGATCCGGTTCTTCATGTCGTCGTA
>DASZLC010000082.1:0-2412 GCA_035552615.1 Solirubrobacteraceae bacterium | reverse complement strand
CAGCTGAGCGCCGCCGAGCTCGCAGCCCGGTTCACCGAGGCCTGGGTCCACGCCGTGCCGTCGGTCTGGGCCGAGCCGTTCGGGATGACCGCGACCGAGGCGATGATGCGCGGCACCGCCGCCGTCGTCAGCGCCACCGGTGGCCTTCGTGACACCGTCCTCGACGGTCAGACCGGCTTCCAGGTGGCGCCGGGCGACGCCGAGGCACTGGCCGCTGCGCTCGGCCGCCTGCTCGCCGACCGCGGCCTCGCCGCCGAGCTCGGGACGGCGGCCCGCGTCCGCGCGCTCGACTGCTTTACCGTCGAGACCTGCCGGGACCGTCTGCTCGGCCACTACCGTGACGTGCTCGCGTGAGCCTGTCCGCCTCCGACCCAGCCCTTCCCGAGCTCAGCGTCGTCGTCGTCGCCGCATCGGGCATGGCGACGATCGGCCAGACGCTCGGCTGCCTCCGTGCCCAGACCGCCGCGCAGCGAACCGAGGTGCTGATCGTTGCTCCGACGGACGGCGAGATCGATCCCGGCGCGCTCGGTGCGGAGCGGTTCGCCGCGCTGCGCACGGTCGCGGTCGGTCCGATCAGCCGGCGCGGAGATGCCGCGGCGGCCGGCATCGGCGCGGCGAGCGCACCGGTCGTCGCCCTGCTGGAGGACCACTCGTATCCGGAGCCGGGTTGGGCCGCGGCGCTGATCTCGGCGCACGACGGGCCGTGGGCCGGGGTCGGGCCGAGGGTCGAGAACGCCAACCCCGGCACCGCCGTCAGCCGTGTCACCTTCTGGCTCACCTACGCCTCGATGACCGGTCCGCAGAGCGCCGGCGTGCGGACCCTGCTGCCGTGGCACAACTCTGCCTACAAGCGCGAGCTGCTGGCCGGATACGGGGAGCGCCTCGGGCCGCTGCTCGAGTGGGAGGGCAACCTCCAGGCTGACCTGATCGCCCGCGGCCTGCAGCTGTACATGGAGCCCGCCGCCCGCACGCACCACGTCCAGGTCTCGGCGCCCCGCGCGGCGCTGGCCCAACACTTCCAGCGCGGCCGGATCCTCGGCGGCCAGCGGGCCGCCGCGGAGCGCTGGCCGTGGTGGCACAGGGCCGCCTACGCGGCGGCGATGCCGCTGCTGCCGGCGATGGCGCTGCGGTACATCGCCGCCGACCTACGCCGCGCTGGCGTCACCGCCCGCGGCCTGGCCGCCGACGGCCTCGCGCTGGCGGTCTCGCTCACGGCGCTGGCGCTCGGCGAGGCCGTCGGCACGCTGACCGGCCCGGGTGACGCGATCGACCGGCTGGAGGACTACGAGCTGAACCGGTATACCCATCTCTCGGGGCGGCGGGAGCACCGCCCCGAGGGCACTCAACGCGCGCCGTAGCGCGCGATCAGGCCGCCGAACGGCTTCCCGAGCTGGTCCTCGTCCCCGGCGACGACGACCGCGCTCGTGCCTGCCTGGGCGATCGCGGCGCCTTCGCTGTTCGGGGAGTTGTGCAGCGTCAGCACCGAGCTCCCGTGGGAGCCGAAGCCGCCGGCGGGTCGTCCGCCGGCGGTGAACGCCCACAGCGCGAGCTTCGACTCGACGCTGGTGTTGAACCGCCCCGCAGCGATCACCTCGCCGTTCGGCAGCACCGTCAGGCCGTTCGCTCCCGGGAAGCTCGTACCGTTCGTCAGGTAGTCGACCGCCGAGCGGGCATAGGCGACTCCGCCCGAGCCGAACGAGCCGTCAGGCGCCCCGGAGCCCCTGAACCTGGCGACGATCGCGTACCCGGTCAGCCCGCTGCTCGTGGCGGTGCCCGCCGTGACGATCTGGCCGTTGCCGCGCACGGCGACGGCGTTGAACGCCGAGAAGGCGGCCTGGCGCGCGTACTGGTGCGCGTAGTAGCCACTGCCGCGGAAGCTGTGGTCGAGCCTGCCCGACGGCGTCAGGCGCCCGACCAGCGCGTTCGTCGCCTGCAGCCCGGGCGACTGCGATCCGGCGATCACGAGCTTGCCGCCACGAGCCACCGCGACGCCGAGCGCGTAGGAGTAGGCGCCGAGGTCGATCACGTCGAGCCCATGGGAGCCGAAGCTTCCGTCCGGATGCCCGCTCGCGCTCAGCCGCGCCAGCGCGACCCTCGGAGCGGTGCCGCCGCTGCCGGTCGCGTCGTCGGAGCCCGCCGCCACGATCGCGCCGCTGGGCTCGAGCGCGACCGCGTAGCCGTCACCGAACGAGTCGGCGAACAGGTTGACGACCCCACCCGAGCCGAAGCTTCGATCGAGGCCGCCGTTGGCGCGGTAGCGCTCCACCAGGAGCCCGTCGCGTCCCGATCCGTCGGAGCTCGTCGCCTTGCCGACGACGACGATCCGGCCGTTGGGCTGGATCGCGACCGCCCGGCCGAGCGAGCCACGGCCACGGCCGCCGCCGACCGCGGGGCCGTTGACGATCCCGTGGC
>DASZLC010000081.1:0-19695 GCA_035552615.1 Solirubrobacteraceae bacterium | reverse complement strand
CCGACCGCGAATAACAACGATGTCGTCACCACGATCGATCCGCGCCATAAGGTCGCGATCCAGTTGAAGATCTTCACCCCGGTGGGGATCCCGATCAGGAACGAGCTCAGCATGAAGAAGCCGAGCACGACGATCGGTATCGGCGAGGCGAACAGGTGGTGCGCCCACACCAACGTGGCGAGGAAGGCGATCACGACGGTCGAGGCGGCGATCGCCTTGTAGCCGAAGATCGGCTTGCGGCTGAACACCGGCAGGACCTCGGAGATGATGCCGAAGCCCGGCAGGATCATGATGTACACCTCGGGGTGCCCGAAGAACCAGAACAGGTTCTGCCACAGCAGCGGCGAGCCGTGCTGGGTCGGGTCGAACCAGTGGGTGCCGAAGTGGCGGTCGGTGAGCAGCATCGTCACCGCGGCCGCGATCACCGGCAGCGCGATGATCAGCAGCACCGCGTAAATCAGGATCCCCCAGATGAACAGCGGGACGCGTCCCCAGGTCATGCCTGGTGCGCGCATGTTCACAACCGTCGCGTAGAAGTTGATCGCGCCGACGATCGAGGAGATGCCGGTGAGGTGGATCAGGAAGATCCACGCGTCCTGGCCTCCGCTCGGCGAGAACTGTTTGCTCGCCAGCGGCGGGTAGCTCCACCAGCCGGCGTCCGGCGGGTGGTAGAAGAGCGTGGCGTAGAAGACGATGCCGCCGGCCGCCAGCAGCCAGAACGAGAGCGCGTTCAGACGCGGGAAGGCCATGTCCCGGGCGCCGATCATCAACGGGACGAAGTAGTTCCCGAAGCCCGCCATCACCGGCACGACGAACAGGAAGATCATCGTCGTCCCGTGCAGCGTGAGCAGCTCGTTGTAGGTCTGGCCGCTCAGCAGCGTGTTGTTCGGGACCGACAGCTGCGAGCGCATCAGCAGCGCCTCTGTCCCGCCGAGCATGAAGAAGACGAACGTCAGGACCAGGTACATGATCCCGATCTTCTTGTGGTCGGTCGTCAGCACCCACTCCAGCCACTTCTTCGAGGTACGCGGCTTGTGAACCTCGCGCGCGACGATCTGGGGGACTGGCTTCAGGCCTGGTTCTGCGGTCGTCGTCGCCATCAAGGTCTCCTACGTGGAGGGGAGGTTTCCGTTCGCGTTCAGGATCTGGCGCAGCTGCGAGACCTGAGCGTTCGCGGCCGAGATGTTCGCCGCTTGTTGGTGGAGCCACTGCGTGTACTGGGCCGGGGTGACCACCTTCACGAGGGCGGTCATCGCCGCGTGGTTGGTTCCGCACAGCTGCGCGCATTGCCCGTGATAGAGCGAGCCGGCGTGGGGAGCCTTGAACCACGTGTACGTCGTGAATCCCGGTACCGCGTCCACCTTGCCGCCGAGCGACGGGATCCACCACGAGTGGATCACGTCGGTCGACTGGATGTCGAGCACGACCGTCGTGTGCGCGGGGACGACCATCTCTTGGTAGGAGTAGGGAAGTCTCGTGAAGAAGCTGTTGTACCGGCAGTCGTTGCCGTACGTGTAGCGCCAGATGTACTGACGGCCCTGGACGCAGACGATCAGCTTCTTGCCGTCCGGCGGGTTCGGCTTCGACAACGAGGCGCTGAGCACGAGGCCGGTCGGGTCCGAGTTCGGCGGGTCGATGATGCTCGGCAGCTTCACGAAGGTGACGATCGCCAGGACCAGCAGGATCCCCGCTGCACCGGCCGTCAAGCCGATCTCCAGGCGGGTGTTGCCGTGGAACTGCGCGGCCACCGCGCCCTTCTTGGCCCGGAACTTCCAGAGCGCGTAAGCGAGCGTTCCCTCGACGACGACGAACACGACGATCGCGATGTAGAGGACGATCGTGTACAGGCTGTGGATCTGGTCGGCGTTCGGCGAGCCGCCGGACTTCGGACCGAAAGCGTTGGCGAGCACGCTCGGCGCCAGGATCAGCGAGCCGAGCAGGCTCAGCGCCAGCAGCGCGAGCAGCCGAGCGCGGCGGCGGGTTCCGCGGGCCGGAGAAGCGGTGCGTCGCTGAGGTCGTCCCAAGACGGCGGGGATTCTATCCACGGAAGCCCCCGTCAGGCTCCGTCACCTCCGTCCGGCAGCCGCTCACCCGGGCCCGGCGGCGCTCCGTTCATATACTGCCCGCCTGTTGCGCGCGAGGAGGGGAATCCAAGCCGCGGCATCGGCCGTGGTGATACTCGGCGCAGCGGCGCCGGTGCTGCGCCGACGCGTCAAGCTGCCGCCCTCCGGGGTGCTCGCCGCGGCTGCGGCCGCGCCGATCGCGCTGTGCGTGGCGGCCAGGCCCTCCCGCGTCAGGGCCGTCGCCGTCTGCGGCCTGCAGATGTGGGCCTACCTCGCCGCCTATGAGCTGCCCAACGACGACCCCGAGCGACTCGTCGCGCGGGTGCGAGTCGGGTATCCGATCGCGGTCGATCGCGCGCTCGGACTCGGCGTCCCGCCGACCTTGCGCCTGCAGCGCACGTTCGCCACGCCAGGCGAGATCAACCGACTCGAGCGCGTGCTGGTGTGGTGCCACTGGATGTGGTTCACGGTGCCGCACGGCAGCATCGCCTACGTCCTGTTGCGGGCGCCCGAGCGCTTTCCGAGCGCGGCCGCTCGGATGTACGCCGTGTTCGACACGGGCGCGATCTTCTACTGGCTGATCCCCACTGCGCCGCCGTGGTGGGCGGCGAAGCAGGGCCGTCTCGACGACGGCCGGCCGGTCGAGATCCGCAGGATGATGATCGAGTACGGCGAGCACTTCTGGGGTGACCGCTGGCCCGAGCTTTACGATGTGCTCGGAGGGAATCCGCTCGCCGCGATGCCGTCGCTGCACTTCGCCACGTCCGTGATGGCTGCCCATCTCCTGTCGGAGGTCGGCCCCGTCGCGGGTGCGCTCGGCTGGACGTACGCGGGGCTGCTCGGCCTGGCGCTGGTGTACCTCGGCGAGCACTACGCGGCCGATCTGATCGGCGGGGCGGTGCTGGCCGAGACGGTCCGGCACGCCGCCCCGCGGGCGACGCCGCTGGCCCGCGGGTTCGTCTCTGTGCTGGCGCGGCTGCAGGCGGCGAGCAGGAACGAGGCAGGGCAGGCCTGATGCCCGGCGAGGAGGACCGCGCGCAGGCGACGCCGGGCGAGAGGCGGGTCGGCGCGGAGGAGATGCCGCGCGTCGTCTTCACCCGGCGCCGGCTGCTGTTCTCCGCGCTGTTCGTCATCTCGATCGTCGCCTTCCTGTACTTCGTGCTCCCGAAGCTGTTGGGGCTGCGTACGACGTGGCATCGGATCGAGCGTGGCGACCCGTGGTTGCTCGTGCTCGGACTGGGACTGGAGGTCCTGTCGTTCTTCGGCTACGTCGCGCTGTTCCGCGCGGTGTTCGTGAAATCGGCTGGCGCCGATTCCATTGGAGATTCGGCTGGCGCCGAATCTCCGTCCAAGATCGGTTGGCGCGAGAGCTACGAGATCACCATGTCGGGCCTGGCTGCCACGCGGCTGTTCGCCTCGGCCGGTGCCGGCGGGATCGCGCTGACCGCCTGGGCGCTGCGCCGCTCCGGGCTGGAGCCGCGGATCGTGGCCTGCCGGATGATCGCGTTCCTGGCCCTCCTGTATGGGGTGTACATGGCCACGCTGGTGCTCGACGGGCTCGGGCTGTACATCGGCGTGTTCCCCGGGTCGGCGCCGTTCGCCATCACCGTTGTCCCGGCGATCTTCGGCGCCGTCGTGATCGCGCTGTTCCTGTCGGTGTCATTGCTCCCTGGCGACCTGGAGCGGTTCGTCGCGCGCGGCACCAGCGCCGAGCACTTCGGCGGGCGCCTGGCGCGGCGATTGGCGGCGGTGCCGGCCGCCGCCGCCTCGGGCGTGCGCACGGCGATCGCGCTCGTCCGCTCGCGCGATCCCTTCCTGCTCGGCGCGATCGCCTGGTGGGCGTTCGACATCGCCGTGCTGTGGACGAGCTTCCGCGCCTTCGGCGCCTCGCCGCCGACCGCCGTCGTGGTGATGTCGTACTTCGTCGGGATGGTCGGCAACACGTTGCCGCTGCCGGGCGGCATCGGTGGCGTCGACGGCGGCATGATCGGCGCGTTCTCGGCGTTTGGCATCCCCGTCGGAACGTCGGTCGTCGCCGTGCTCGCCTATCGCTTCATCGCCTTCTGGCTGCCGACGCTGCCGGGAGGCGTGGCATACCTGCAGCTGCGCAAGACCGTGCGCCGGTGGGAGAGCGCCGATGCCGGCTCCGAGGCGCCAAAACCATCGCTACACTTATTGAAGTGACTGAACGGCGCGTTGAGAACGTGATCATCGTCGGCAGCGGCCCGGCGGGATACACGGCGGCCCTGTACACCGCGCGGGCGAACCTAGAGCCGTTCGTCGTCGAGGGGTTCGCGTGGGGCGGGCTGCTCCAGCAGACGACCGACGTCGAGAACTACCCGGGCTTTCCGAACGGCATCACCGGCCCCGAGCTGATGCAGCACATGCGTGACCAGGCCGAGCGCTTCGGCGCCCGCCTGGAGACCGACGATGTCACGAGCGTCGAGCTCTCGCGGGACGGCGGCGTCCATAAGGTGTGGATCGGCGATGAGCTGCACCTGGCCCGGACCGTGATCCTGGCGATGGGCGCCCAGCATCGCAAGCTGAACGTGCCCGGCGAGGAGGCGCTCTCCGGCCGCGGCGTCAGCTACTGCGCCACCTGCGACGCCGCCTTCTTCAAGGAGCGCCCGACGGTCATCATCGGCGGCGGCGACTCGGCCATGGAGGAGGCGATGTTCCTGTCGAAGTTCGCCTCCAAGGTCGACGTGATCCACCGGCGCGACGAGTTTCGCGCCTCCAAGATCATGCTGGAGCGAGCGCGCGCGATCGAGAACATCGAGTTCCTCACCCCGTATGAGGTCGAGGCGTTCGCTCCCGGTGGCGACGGCTCGCTGGGCGTCGCGAAGCTGCGCCACACCGGCGGCGGTCCGGGACGCGAGCTCGAGATCGGCGGCGCCTTCATCGCCGTCGGCCACGACCCGCAGTCGCAGCTTGTCGAGGGGCAGGTCGAGATCGATGAGTCCGGCTACGTCGTCACTCAGGGTCGCTCGACGCTGACCAACCTGCCGGGCGTGTTCGCGGCCGGCGACCTCGTCGACCACACCTACCGGCAGGCGGTCACCGCCGCCGGGACCGGCTGCCAGGCGGCGCTCGACGCCGAGTGGTACCTGCGCGACTCCTCGGAATTATCCGACGAGGCCGTCGCCGCCGTCGTGTCGGCCGATTAGGGCCCTCAGTAGGAGTACGGGCAGCCGTTCATCGGGCCCGTGTTGGTCGACGGTGGGCTGACGGCGCTCATCAGGAGGCCGAAGTCCTGCGTCCACGTGGCGGCGTCGGCGACGTCGCTGCCGACCGGATTCGGGTTGACGCCGATCCCGATGTTGGCGTAGTTCGGGTCGAGGATGTTCGTGCAGTGGTCCTCGCTGCCCATCCAGGCGACGAGCACGCTCACCGGTGTCTCGAACCCGGTGGCGATGTTCTCGCCGGCGTACCAGAAGTCGTAGCCGACCGCGTCGATGCGCTGGACGAGCTGGGTGCCGTGGGTGAAGATGCCGGTGGTCACCATCTCGTTGCTCCAGCTCTGGGCGGAGGTGTCGAGCGGGCTCGACTCGGTCAACGCCGGCAGGCCGCGGTCGACCCGCTGCTGGTTGACCAGGCACAGCAGGGCGGCGCGCATCGTCGCCAGCGGGGCGCCGAGCGCGGGGGTCTGGGCGTTCGGGCAGACGGCGGGAACCGACGGCGCCGGCGGGGTGGCAGTGGCGGGCTTGGCGGCGGGCTTGGCGACCGGCTTGGCGGGCTTGGCGGCCACGTGCTTGGCGTGATGGTGGTGGTGGCGGCGAGGCGCCTTGGCCAGCCCGGCGCTCGGGACGGCGAGCCCCAGCACGGCGAGGAGAGCGAGGATGAATGCGGTGTGGCGGCCCGGCATGGATGCTGCATCGGGCCATCCGCAACGCCGCTAGACCGTAGTCCCCCGCGCATACGAGATTCGTCCAGTCGGCTACGCGATGTTCGTCCAGACCGTCTTGGTCTCCAGGTACGCCTCCAGGCCGGGGCGGCCGTGCTCGCGCCCCAGGCCGGAGGCCTTGTAGCCGCCGAACGGGGCGCCGGCGTCGCTCATTCCCCAGCAGTTCACGTACACCGAGCCTGCCTTCAGCATCGCCGCGAGCTTGTGGGCGCTCGAGATGTCGCGGGTCCACACGCCGGCGGCGAGGCCATACTCGGTGTCGTTGGCGCGGGCCGCGACCTCCTCCAGCGACTCGTACGGCATCGCCACGAGCACCGGGCCGAAGATCTCCTCGCGGGCGATCCGGAGCGAATCGTCGGTGACGCTAAACAGCGTCGGCTCGACGAAGTACCCGGGTGACTCGTGAGCCGATCCGCCGGTGACGAGCTCGGCGCCGCTCTGCAGCCCCGATTCGATGTAGCCGAGCACCCGCTCGTGCTGCTCCTCGGACACGACCGGGCCGAACTGGCTCTTCGGATCTAGGCCGGGACCGACGCGCGATTTGTCGGCCCGGGCGGCGAGACCGCTCACAACCTCGTCGAACGTGTCCTTATGCACGAACAGGCGGCTGCCGGCATTGCACGCCTGGCCGGTGTTGAAGTAGATCGCGTTGAACGAGCCGGCGACGGCGGCGTTGATATCGGCGTCGGGGAGGATGATGTTCGGCGACTTGCCGCCGAGCTCCAGGGTGCACCGCTTCAGCGCACGCCCGGCCTTGGCGCCGATCTCCCGGCCGACCACGGTGGAGCCGGTGAAGGCCAGCTTGTCGACGCCCGGATGGTCGACGAGCGCGGCGCCGGTCTCGCCGTCGCCGGTCATGACATTCACGACGCCGGGCGGGAAGCCGGCCTCCAGGGTCAGCTCGCCGAGTCGCAGCGCCGTCAACGGCGTCTGCTCAGCGGGCTTCAGCACGACCGTGCAGCCGGCCGCGAGCGCCGGGCCGAGCTTCCAGCAGGCCATCAGCAGCGGGAAGTTCCACGGGATGATCTGTCCGCACACGCCGACCGGCTCGCGGCGGGTGTAGCAGAGCATGTCCGGCGTGCGGACCGGGATCACCTCGCCGAAGATCCGCTCGCACCAGCCGGCGAAGTGGCGCAGCTCGTTGGCGGCAGAGTCGACGTCGACGACCCGGGCCAGCTTCACCGGCTTGCCGTTGTCGAGCGACTCCAGCTCGGCCAGCTCGCCCCCGTTGGCCTCGATCAGCTCCGCGAGCCTGTACAGCAGCTTGGCGCGCTCGCCCGCCGTCGCCGTCGCCCACGGGCCGTCCTCCAGGGCGGTGCGGGCGGCGCGTACGGCGCGGTCGACGTCCTCGGCGCCGCCATGGGCGAAGCGCGTGATCGGGCGCTCGGTGGCCGGATCGATCGTCGGCAGCGTGCGACCGTCGGCGGCCGGCACGGACTCGCCGCCGATCAGCAGCGCGTGCTCGCGGCCGGCAAATTCGCGGGCCGGGTCGGAGAGCTGCTCGGGCAGGGCGGTGACAGACATGGGATCTCCTTTAGGGTGTCAGCACGATCTTCAGTGCCTCGCGCCGGTCGTAGATCTCGTAGCCGTCGGCGGCGGCGTCGAGCGGCATGTGGTGGGTGATGAGTGGCGAGGGGTCAAGCGTCCCTGCGGCGAGCATCCCGAGCACCCGGTCGACGTGACCGATCACGTTTGCCTGCCCGCTCTTCAGGGTGATCGCCTTGATCCACACGAGCCCCATATGGACCTGGCACGGCTCCGCGTAAACGCCGGTGGCGACGACGGTCCCGGCGTTGCGGGTCAGCCGGATGGCCAGGTCGAGCGCGTCCGGATGGCCGACGGCGTCGATCGTCGCGTCGACGCCGCGCTTCTCGGTGGCGGCGCGGATGACCTCGCGCGGGGACTGCTCGGTCAGGTGAACGGGTGTCGCTCCGAGCGCCTGGGCCACGTCGAGCCGCGCCTGGACGCCGTCGATCGCGAACACCGGGGCGGCGCCCGCGGCCAGCGCCGCTTGGGCGGCGAGTAACCCGACCGGCCCGAGCCCGAGCACGGCGACCGAGTCGCCGGGCTGCACGCCCGCCTCGACGACCGAGTGGTAGCCCGTGCCGGCGACGTCGCCGGCGAACAACGCGACATCGTTGGAAACCGAGTCGGGGACCTTGCGCAACGTCATGTTGGCCATCGGCACGACGGCCTGGTCGGCCTGGGTGCCCTGCAGGTCTCCGAGCAACTCACCGTGACCGAAGGTCCGCGCCCGGGCGCACTTCTGGTAGGCGCCGCGCATGCAGAAGAAGCAGGTTCCGCAGGCGGTATGGAAGCAGCCGAGCACGCGGTCGCCGACGGCCACACGGGTGACGCTGTCGCCGATCGCCAGCACGCGTCCGACGAACTCGTGGCCGATCGTGAACCCCGGCTCGATCTTCACCCGCCCGTGGTAGATGTGCAAGTCCGACCCGCAGATCCCACTCGCCTCGATCGCGACGATCGCGTCGTCGCGGCCGGTCAGCTCCGGCTCGGGCTTGTCGACGACCTCGACCTGGCCGGGGCTCTGGAAGATGACCGCTCTCATCCCCGTCTGATCATGTCAGGATCCGTAGGCGTAGAACCCCTCGCCCGTCTGGAGTCCCAGGCGCCCGCTCCACACGCGCCGGGCCAGCTCGGGTGCCGGTCGATAGCGCTCCTCGCGCCGCTCCTCATACAGCGCGTCGAGCGTCGTCAGCACCTGGTCAAGGCCGATCTGGTCGGCCCACTCCAGCGGCCCGAGCGGGTAGCTCATGCCGAGCCGCATCCCGGCGTCGATATCCGCCGCCGAGCCGATGCCCTCGCCGAGCGCAAACGCCGCCTCGTTGGCGAGCTGGGCTACGACCCGGCCGAGCACAAGCCCGGGACCGTCGCCCACCCACGCCGTGTGCTTGCCGAGCGTCGCGAAGAATCGCTCGGTGGCCGTGGCGGCCGACTGGGCGCTGTCGGCGCCGCGGGTCAGCTCCACCAGTTGGGCGCCGAGCAGCGGCGGAACGACGTTGAAGCCGATCGCGCTGCCGCCCTGGTCGAGCGCGGCCAGCGAGCCCCCGGCGCAGCACAGGGCGCGCGGGCCGCCCTGCAGCGGGTCGGCATGGTCGTGGGCGCCGCCGGTGAGGTCGAGGATCAGGGACGGCGGAGCGGCACTCTGCGCCTCGGTGGGGTCGAGCATCGTCCAGCCCGCCTCGGCGCCCGCCTGCGTCAGCGCCTCGGCCAGGATCGAGTCGCCGGCGACGACGATGATCCCGTCGCCGTGTCCCGGTGCCGGCGGCTCGGGGTCGGGCGGGCGGTGCGCGGCGCCGTCACTCGGGTACGCGTAGAAGCCGGCGCCGCTCTTGCGCCCGAGGCGCCCCGCGGCCACCTGGCGGACGGTGATCGGCGACGGGCGCCACCGCGGCTCCCCGAAGCTCTGGTCGTAGAACGACCTCGCGACGTCGAGCCCGACGTCGAGGCCCACCAGGTCCATCAGCTCGAACGGGCCCATCTTGAAGCGGCCCTCCAGCCGGTAGATGCGGTCGATCTCATCGTGGGCGGCCGCTCGCTCGGCGAGCAGGCGCAGTGCCTCCAGCCCGAACGGTCGGTGGCAGCGGTTGACCAGAAAGCCAGGGCTGTCGACAGCGTCGATCACGTGCTTGCCCATCGCCTCGCCGGCCGCGCGGGCGGCGGCGAGCGCCGCCGGCGAGGACTGCACGCCGGCCACCACCTCCAGCAGCGGCATCACCGGCGGCGGGTTGAAGAAGTGCATGCCGACGACCCGCTCGGGGCGATCGGCGCCGGCGGCGATCGCCGTCACCAGCAGCGACGAGGTGTTCGTGGCCAGGATGCAGCGTGGGCCAACGACAGCGGTGCTCAGGTGACCGAACAGGTCGCGCTTGAGCTCCAGCGACTCGGGGGCGGCCTCGATCACCAGCTCGCAGTCGCCCAGCGCCTGCAGATCGTCGGCGGCGAGCAGCCGCGCGGCGGCCGATCGCGCCGCCGCAGGCGTGAGCCGACCCCGCTGCTCGGACCGCGCCAGTCCGGCTCTCACCGTCTGCAGACCGTTCTGCAATGCCGCCGGCACGGGGTCGTGCAGGACCGTCTCGGCGCCGGCCTGGCAGGCGAGCTGGGCGATCCCGGCGCCCATCGTCCCGGCGCCGATGACCCCGATCGTGCGCGGCGGCCGTTGCGGCTTCATGACGCAGGACGCTACCCGAGTCCGAGTACGCTTTCGGGTGAGCACATGGGGCCAGATACCCGTTACGCGCGCAGCGGCGAGCTGTTCATCGCCTACCAGGTGATCGGCGACGGACCGGTCGACCTGCTGTACGTGCCGAGCTGGATCTCCCAGGTCGAGCACTACTGGGAGCACCCGATGGTGGCGCGCTACTTCGAGCACCTGGCCGGCTTCTCGCGCCTGATCATGTTCGACCGCCGCGGCTCGGGCCTGTCGGACCCGGTGCCCACGGCGCCGGCGCTGGAGGAGCAGATCGACGACGTCGTCGCCGTCCTCGACGCGGCCGGCTCCGAGCGCCCCGGCGTGTTCGCCCAGCTGGAGGGCGGCGCGATGGCCGCGCTGTTCGCCGCCACCCACCCCGAGCGGGTCCGCTCGCTGATGCTCTACGAGGCGATGCCGCGGATGTCGTGGGCGCCCGACTACGACTGGGCGCTGCGGCGGGAGGACCGCGAGGCGTCGGTCGCGGGCGATCGCATGGAGGGCTGGGGTCGGGGTGCCGCGCTCGACGTGCTCTCACCGCGCTCGGGGCAGGACCCGCGGCTGCGGGAGTGGTTCGCCAAGCTGGAGCGGTTGGCCGCCAGCCCCGGGACCGCGGCCAAGCTGATCATGATGAACGGCGAGGTCGACGTTCGCGCGGTGCTCCCGAGCATCCAGGCGCCGACGCTGGTGCTGCATCGCGCCGATGATCAGTACATCGATCTGCGCCACTCGCGCCACCTGGCCGACAATATCCCCGGGGCGAAGCTGGTGCTGCTGCCCGGCGACGAGGCGATCTCCTTCGGCCCGGAGACGCAGCCGCTGATCGAGGAGGTGGAGGAGTTCCTCACCGGCACCCGCCACCACAATGACCCCGAGCGGATCCTGGCCACCGTGATGTTCTCCGACATCGTCGACTCCACCCGCCACGCCGTCGAGCTTGGCGACAGTCGCTGGCGGGCGATTCTGGAGTCGCTGGAGCGGCCGATCGGCGAGCTCCTGATGCGCCATCGCGGACGCGCCGTGAAGACGATGGGCGACGGCTTCCTCGCCACCTTCGACGGCCCCGCCCGGGGGATCCGCTGCGCCGAGGCGATTCGCGAGCTGGCCCGCGAGCAGTTCGGCGTCGAGGTCCGCAGCGGTCTGCACACCGGCGAGATCGAGTTGATCGGCGACGACATCGGCGGTCTCGCCGTGCACATCGGCGCCCGCGTCGGGGCGCTGGCCGGTCCGGGCGAGGTGCTCGTGTCAGGCACAGTGAAGGACCTGGTGGCGGGCTCCGGGATCGCCTTCACCGATCGCGGCGAGCACGAGCTGAAAGGTGTCCCCGACCAGTGGCGGCTGTGGGCGGCGGACGCCGCGGGCCCCCGCCGCAGGGCGACGGGGGCCACGGTCAGCCGTCTGGCCGCCTAGGCGGCCGGCGGCAGCGAGGAGGCGGGCGCGACCGCGCCCGTGACGGTGATCGTCACCGGCGGGGAGGCACTGCCGACGTTCACGCCGTTGGCGTACACGCGGGTCCGGAACAGACGGGTTCCCGGCTCGCCGAACACGCGGGTGAACCGGTACGTGCCCGTCGCACCGACGACGTGGACGCCGACGTTGTGCCAGAAGCCGCCCGCGTCCTGGCGCTGCAGGTACACGAGATCGCCGGCGCTGCCCGGGGTGATCGTGCCGTTGAACGTCACCGGGGACCCGATCGACACCGTCGTCGGCGAGGCGCTGAGCGTGACGACGTCGGCCACGCCCTCGTACAGTGACGCCGTGGTGCGGCTCGGGTTCAGCGTCGTGATGACCCTGTAGACCATGTTCTGCGACGGCATCTGCGTGAAGCTGTAGCCGCCGTCGCTGCCGGTGGTCGTGTCGGCGAGAGCCTGCTCCGGCTCACCTGTGGCGTGACCGAGGAGCGTCACCTCCGTGTTCGGCTCGACCGTGTTGGTACCCGCCTGATCGAGAATGCCCTTAATCGTCACCGTCTGACCGTCGGCGATGATCGGCGATGACGAGGCGATGGTGAAGCCGGGCACCTGCGCCTGCTGGACCGACACGGTGATGCTGTCGGACTCGCTGGCGATGTTGCGCGCATCACCTGAGAAGTAGGCGCGCACCGTTTCGATGCCCGGTCGCGCGAAGCGATGGGTGATGGTGAACTGCGAGGCACTGTTCAGACGACCGCTGGCGAACGTCTGCCATCCGTTGCCGTGGGCGCTTGGCACCTGCAGAGCGATCCGCTGGCCGGCGTGATCGGGTGCGACCGCACCGGTGAACATGACCGGTGTGGAGGTGTCAGTGGAACTGACGTTGGAGCTGACGTTCACCAGCGCTGAGACCTTCTCGTGGACGGTGAGGCTGTGGGTGCCGTCGGGGCCGCGCACGAACCATTCACGGTTGGACACGACGACGCCGTCGGCGCGCGGGAACTCATAGAAGCCGGTGGCACTGGTGACGGTCCGGCTGACGACCGAGTACCTGGCCTGAGGGTTGACCCGGTGGTACAGGACGATTGGCTGGTTGGCGATGGCGGTGCCCTGCAGGGCGCCGTAGATCAGCACGCTCTCACCGGCTGAGATCGGATTCGGCGTGACGCCGATCGTCAGCCCGCGATCGCGGACGGGGTGGGCTGCGGCGATGCTCGGAACCGCCATCGCGGCGAGCGCGGCCAGCACTGAGAGCACGGCAAAGCGTGGGCGCATTGAAGCCTTCCTTTCCCGACTATTAGGAGTTCTCGGAACCCGATCCGGCCTGGCGCAGCGACCCTCCCATCGAGGTCGCTGCACCAGCTCGAGCGCTGGGGTGTGGAACGCCCTCCTGAACACGGAGCGGCCGAGCGAAGTTGCGCGGTTTCGTCAGAATTTTCCGCGGCTGGGTGCTGACCGTTGATCGGGGTGCGGTGGCGGAGTTATCCTGCGCCGATGGACCCGTTCGCCGTGGTTCTCATCGGCGCGCTCATCGCACTCGTGCTGTTCGTCGTCCTGGTCGGCCGTTACTCCGGCGACGCCAACATGGACCGTCTCGGGATGCGGAGCAGCACCGACATCACCGAGGCGCGCTCGGCGCTCGAAGCCGAGGACCTGGCGCAGATGGTGGAGGCCCGCAACGCCCGCCGTCGGGCGCGAGGAGAGACCGAGGTCAGCGCGGACGATTACGAGATGCAGGTGATGTCCGACATCCACGCCCAGCGCAAGCGCGACCAGGAGTACATCGACCAGCGGCGCTCGAAGAGCGAAGCCGACCGCGAGCTCGATGAGCTGCTGGAGGCGACCAATGCGCGCCGCCGCGCCCGGGGTCTGCCGGAGCGCACGCGCGAGGACGCCCAGCGCGAGTTCGGCGCCTGAGCCGTTCTGGGATTCCGTCGATGGCGAGGTGCCTGATCATCGGTTGCGGCTGCCGTGGCCGCGCGCTGGCCGCCGAGCTGCTGGCCCAGGGCAACGTCGTCCGTGGCACGACGCGATCGGCCGAGGGTGCCGCCGCGATCTCCGCGGTCGGGGCGGAGGCGGTCCTCGCCGACCCGGATCGTTTGGACACGCTGTTTGGAGCCCTCGACCACGTCACCGTGGCCTACGTGCTGCTCGGCTCCGCCGTCGGGAGCCGTGAGCAGCTGGCGGCCCTGCACGGCGACCGGCTGGAGTCGCTCGTGTTCAAGATGATCGACACGACGGTGCGGGTCGTGATCTACGAGGCTGCCGGCACCGTGGACGGTGCGCTGCTCAGCGCCGGGGCGGAGACGGTGCGCCGGCTATGCGAGCAGAACCGGATGCTGTACGAGCTCCTCGATGCTGACCCCGGCGAGCCGGACGCGTGGGTGCGGGCTGCCCTCGCCGCCCCCGTGGCGGCACTGAACGGTTGATCGAGCGGCTAGACGAGGGCACTAATTCGATCGAACAGATCCCCCAGCATCCGCGCCGTGGCGCCCCAGATCAGGTGATCGCCGGACACGTACGTGTCGGTCCGAATCGGGAGGCCGCGGCGGGTGAGCCGGCGACGGCCGTACCCATCCCGCACCGCCCGCAAGGGCAGCTCGATCACCTCGGCGACCTCCCGCGGGCTCAGCGTCCAGGCCTGGCCCGGCTCGATCAGCCCGACGAACGGGTACACGGCGTAGCCGGTCGCGATCGTCGGAGTCGGTTGCAGCGCACCGACGATGTCGACCGCCGTGCGGGGCAAGCCGATCTCCTCCTCGGCTTCGCGCAGCGCCGTGGTCGTGAGATCCGGGTCGGAGTCGTCGTGGCGCCCGCCGGGGAAGGAGATCTCTCCCGGGTGGCGGCGCAGGTCCTCGCGACGGCGGGTGAACACCGTGAAGAGCTCGCCGTCGTCCACGTACAGCGCGACGAGCACGGCGGCGATGCTCCGCCCGCGCACCTCGAGCGTGGCCGCCTCCTCGGGCGTCAGTAGCACCCGTCGGAGGTCGTCGCGGAGGGTGTCGAGGGCGGGCATCGGCGGACTATATTGACGTGGGGTGGAGGCTCTGATCGCCGTCGACGTGCAGCGCGACTTCTGTCCGGGTGGCGCGCTCGCCGTGCCCGATGGCGACGCGGTCGTGCCGGCGGTGAACCGTCTGGCGGCGCGCTATCCGCTCGTCGTCGCCACCCGCGACTGGCATCCGCCCGACCACGGCTCGTTCGCCGAGCAGGGAGGTCCGTGGCCGGCGCACTGCGTGCGCGACACGCGGGGCGCCGAGCTCCATCCCGGCGTCGACCGGGCCGCGATCGACCTGGTGCTCGACAAGGGGCAGGAGCGCGAGCTCGACGGCTACTCGGCCTTTGAGCGCAGCGAGCTGGAGACGTGGTTGCGCGAGCACGGCGTCGACACGGTTCACGTGGCCGGGCTGGCGCTCGACTACTGCGTCCGCGCGACCGCGCTCGACGCGCGTCGTCTCGGCTTTGACGTCGTCGTCCATCGCGACGCCACCCGGGCCGTCGAGGTCACTCCTGGCGATGCTCAGCGGGCCGTGGACGAGTTGCGGGGCGCCGGCGTGGTGATCAGCTAAGCGGCCGCGGGTGCTCAGGTGCGTGCCGCGGTCGGCTGGATCAGCTCGATCCGGTCCTCGAACATCACTTCGCCCTCGAGCGTGCGATGGATCGGGCACTTGGCAGCGATCACCTGGAGGCGCTGGACCTGCTCCTCGGTGCAGTCGCTGGGGAGCCGCAGCGCCAGCTTAAAGCGGGTCGGACAGCCGCGCTCGGCGGGTCGATACTGCACCTCAACCTCAACCGGGCCGAGGTCCCAGCCCTTGTGTTTGGCGTACATCTCCATCGTGATCGCCGTGCACGACGCCAGGCTGGCCGCAAGCAGCTCTTCCGGGCTCGGGCCCTCGTCATCGCCATCGCGCTCAGCCGGCTCGTCGGCGAGCATCGTGTGCTGCCTGATGTCCAGTTTGTGGGTGAAGCCGGTCGTCGTGCGGTGGGCGGTTGCCTTGATCATGTCCCCTCGATGTGTCGCAGATTCCTACTGCTACTTGGATCGTAGCGCTGGTTCCAAACCTAAATATCTCCTGTCCGTATGCGGACAGCTGGCCTCATTCCGACAGTGGGTTGAACACCAATCCGGTCGGTACCTTGGGCACGAAGTACGTCGATTTCGGCGGCATGCTCTCGCCGCTGGCGGCCACCTCCCGCACCCGCTCCACGGGGGTCGGGGCCATCATGAAGGCGGCGTCATACTCGCCCGAGCTGACCAGCTCCAGAGCCTGGGCATCGTCGCGGGCGTAGCCGAGCCCGTCCAAATGATCGATCTGGTCGTCGGTCATCTCCAGCGCGCCCTTCAGGATCAACGCCTCCAGCACGGCGGTGTCCAACCGGCGGTACGGCTCGGCGTGATCGGCGAGCGCCGCGTCGGCGATCGACGTGTCCTTCAGCGTCAGCATGAACGGCCGCTGGAAGTGCGAGTCGACGTACCCGATCCGCACCTCGTCGCTCGCCTCCGGGAACACCTCGGTCGCCTCGTCCAGCTCGTAGACGTCGAAGTCGCGGCGGATCGTCTCGGCCAGCGCCTCCTGGCGGGCGTCGTCGAGTCCCCGCACGAGGCGGTGGGTGGGGAACACGGTGAGCCCCGGATCCTGCAGCGCCACCAGGCACATGAGCACGTACCGGTGCGGGCCCTCGCCGCCGATCTCCTCGGCGTACACGCGGGAGGTCTCGTAGCGGTGGTGGCCGTCGGCGATCAGCAACTCGGCCGGCCGCAGCGCCGTCGCGACCGCGGCGATCGTCGCCGGCTCGGTGACTCGCCACAGCCGGTTGACCGTCCCGTCGGCGTCGGTCTGCTCCCCCCCCGGGTCGCCCTCGGTGAACGGCTGGAGCGCCGTCCACGCCGCGCCGGCCGGGTCGGAGTACAGCGAGAAGATGGGGGAGAGGTTCGCCTTCGTGGCGCGGGTGAGCCTGAGGCGGTCCTCCTTCGGCCCGGGGTGCGTGCGCTCGTGCGGGCGGATACGGCCCGGGCCGTACTCCTCGACGCGCACGCGCGCGAGGAACCCCCGGCGCGTGCGGGGGCGACCGTCCGGGCCGGTGTACTCCTGGGCCAGCGCCCACAGCGCCGGCTCGTCGTCCTGGACCACGACGCCGTCGGCCCGCCAGCGCGCGAGCGTCTCGGCGGCGTGTTGGTAGATGTCCCCGTCGGACTGCGGCAGGTCGATCTCGACGACGTTGTAGGGCGAGCGCTCCACCAGCGCGGCCCGGCCGTCGGCGTCGATCACGTCGTACGGCGGCGCCACCACGGGCTGGAGTCCGCCCGTCTTCGCCAGGTCGTAATGCAGTGCGCGCAGCGGGGCGATCTCGGCCATCCGGCGGCGGACGCTACACGACGCGTCGGTTTCCGTCCGTCCGGTGGTGGTGCGAACATACGTTCTGGTAAAGCGATGGCGTATCCGGACTATGTGAAAGAGCACGCGCGGCGGTTGCGGACCGAGAAGCACCTCTCGATCGACGAGATTGCGGAGCGTTTGGCGCTGCCGAAGACGACGATCTACGAGTGGGTCAAGGATCTCCCGCTCGGGCGGGAGAAGCGGTGGTCGGTTGGTCAGCGCAGGGGCACCGAGGCGATGCAGGCCAAGTTCAAGCACTTACGCGACAACGCTTACGCGCAGGGTCTGGCCGAGTTCGACGACTTGGTGAAGCGGCCGACGTTTCGGGACTTCGTGGCGCTGTACGTCGCGGAGGGATATAAGAGGAGTCGGAATACCGTCTCGCTCTGCAACTCAGACGACCGCGTCGTGGCAATGGCCGCGGGTTGGCTCCGCGCGCTCGGGGCGACGTCGCTCTTCTACGAGTTGCAGTACCACGCCGACCAGGATCTCGACGAGCTGCGCCGGCACTGGGGCGATGTACTCGAGATCGACGGCTCGGTCATCCGGCTGCTGCCGAAGTCCAACAGCGGCGAGCTGCATCGCCGCGTGTGGCGGTGCCGGTACGGCGTACTCGCAGTCAAGGTGCACGACACGCTACTTCGATCGCGTCTGCAGGCATGGATCGATCGGGTCCGGGCCGAGTGGGCACTAGACTCTGCCGCAGACCCACGGGGCGTGGCGAAGTCTGGTATCGCGCACGGTTTGGGGCCGTGAGATCTCGGGTTCGAATCCCGACGCCCCGACTAGGAATTGTTGACTTTCGACGACCGCCGCGGCGACGAGGACCGCGCCGCGCCCTCGGCGACAATGTGTGGCGCTGACACGCCCCCGTAGCTCAGCTGGATAGAGCGGCTGCCTTCTAAGCAGCGGGTCGCAGGTTCGAGTCCTGCCGGGGGTATCTCCTCGCCCGCCGTAGGGGGTACTCTTGCGTCTGCAGGATCGCCCATGGGAGGGTCACGATGTTGTCGGGCACGATTCTCAGCGGACGCTCGCGCCGCAGGGGGCGCAACCGGGTGGCGGCAGCCGCCACCGTCCTTGACGTGCGGGCGAAGGCGAGCCCACCGCAGCGGCCATTCCTGCGGCTGACCCAGACGCTGACCCTACGCGTCGAGCCCAACGGCGAGCCGGGCTTCGAGGCCCAGCTGACCGTCGTCTCGACCCGGCGCGAGGACGAACGCGGCCGTCGGGCCCTGGTCCCGCTTCCCGAGCTGCGGGTGGGCCACGGCTGCCCGCCCGTGATTGTGGTCAGATATGACCCCGGCAACCCCCGCCGCGTCGAACTCGTCACCGGCCCCGAAGCCAGCCGCGTGCGCACCGAGCACGCGATCCGCGGCGGCGACATGCTCGTGGACGACCCATCCGAACCCGACGCGTTCGACGACGACGACTCGCTCGCGGACGATTCGCCCGAGCCCGACCAGACCGCAGCCACCAACGGCCGGCCCGCTCCGCTGGCCCGACGGCAGGCGGGGCGGGTAGGCCAGCCCGACCCGACGGCCCAACTGCGCGCTCTCGCCGCGCTGCGCGACCGCGGCGTCGTCAGCGAGGCCGAATTCGCCACCCAGAAGTCCCGGCTGCTCGCCCAGAACTGACCCCGGCCGTTCCACTGGTAAATTCAAGGACGTCACGGTGGGCGTAGCTCAGCTGGTAGAGCTCCTGGTTGTGGTCCAGGCGGTCGGGGGTTCGAGTCCCCTCGCTCACCCTCATAAAAGTCCTGGTAGGGGCCGGTTTTGCAATAATGGGGACTGGGCGCTTCTCCCAAGTGTCCATCAATTGTCCATCAATTTGTTTTCGGCCGTGCAGGATCGGAGCCTCTGAACGCAGCCTTCGGGGCGCTGGACTTGCCGTCCAACGACGCCTCGCTCCGTCAAGAACACGGCCTGGTCAGGCCGCTGGCTGCGGCTACGCGCGACGTCGTAGCGGAATCGGGCGAGACGGCGCGGCTGCAGACGGCTTCATGCTGCCGCGCTCGAGATCGTGGAGCCAAGCTTCGACCGCGGATTCCCGGAAGCGCCGGTACCGGCCCAGCCGCACGTGTGGAATCCGGCCGGCACGGGCTTGAGCCCAGACCCAGTCGGTCCTCATCCCGAGACGCTCAGCGAGCTCGTCAGCTGTCAGCAGTCTGTCCACGGGCGGCAGCTCACGAGAGCCGATCACTCCACGGGACTATTGAGGCGACGACGTCTACAACGCCCGTGTGGGATGTCTTGGCATCGCCTATCGTGTCGTAAGGGGTATCCAGAGAGGTCATACCGTCGTGGGGGTACTTTGGGATCGCCATGACTTGAGTCGCTCGAAGACCTACGCCTAGAGCGTAGGTATTGGATGCGACGCGGCGAGCCACTGCCCAGGGACCATAATCGCTGCCGGCTCGAAGCGTCTCGGCCCGAACCCGGGCGCTGCGGGCACCGTCTGGCGCCGGTGGGACGATCGTGGGATGGCAGAGTTCACCGAGAACCACGGGACTGCCGAACCCGGGTGGGAACATCGCAGCTTGGAGCCATACCTTGGTCGGCAGTGCTGATGCTTCGTCATCGTCTGAGTCTCTCCCGGCTAGCGCGGTAGCTGATGGCTGGTAGGGCCGTCTCCAACCGCTCAGACGGGCTCACCGTCGCCACGCCGAGGGGCCCGGTTGAGGTGGTCCGTCAGCAGTGGCGCTCGCAGCGGTCTGGGAGTCGATGGCAGT
>DASZLC010000080.1:0-44083 GCA_035552615.1 Solirubrobacteraceae bacterium | reverse complement strand
CGCGTTCGACGCGTTCGCGCTGGCCACCGCGATCGGCCTGCGGACCGAGCGCGCCCGCCTTCGGATCGGGCCGCTGGCGATCGGGGTGCGGAGTCCGCCGGCGATCGCCCTCGGGGTGGCGTCGGTGGCGACGCTCACCGGCCGGCCGGTGGACGTCGCGCTTGGCGCGTCGAGCCCCGCGATCGTCGCCGGGTGGCACGACCGGCCGTGGAGCGCGCTGGCGCCGCGGATGCAGGAGACGGTCTCGGCGCTACGCGCGCTGCTCGACGGCGCGCGTGCCGAGATCGACGGCGAGCACGTGCGCGTTCACGGCTTCAGGCTCCGGCGGGCCCAGCCCGGGGCGTCGATCGGGGTGGCGGCGTTCGGGCCGGCGATGACCCGCGTGGCCGCGCGCCACGCCGACGAGGTCGTCCTGAACCTCGTCACGCCCGAGCAGGTCGCCGCGGTCCGCGGGCGGATCGACGCGCACGCCGCCGCGGCCGGCCGGAGCCGGGCCCCGCGGCTCGCCGTGTGGGTCCCGGCCGCGCTGGACCCCGGCGAGCGGACCCGGGCACAGCTCGCCGGCCAGCTGGCCGTCTATCTCGGTGCGCCCGGCTACGGCGAGATGTTCGCCGAGCTCGGCCACGCGACCCTCGTCGCTCGTGTCCGCGGTGGCGGCCTTCGCCGGGCCGAGATCGTCGCCGCGATCCCGATCGAGCTGGCCGCCCAGGTCGGCGCCATCGGCACCGCGGCCGAGGTCGCGGCCCGGCTCGACGCCTACCGCGACGCCGGCGCGGACCACGTCGCCGTTGTGCCGAGCACGGCTGAGGACCCGGCGGGCGGGGGTGTGCTCGCCGTCGTGACGCGGTCGTGACGATCCCACCGAGATCGCCTTCGCGTGAGGCCGGGTCGCGTCAGCCGGCGGACGAGGAGACGCCGGCGCAGTCGGCCATCGCGTACTGAGCGACGCAGTGGGTCTGCGGCTTGTACTCGCTGACGAGCAGCGCCACCAGCTTCTTGTCGCCGCCGTCCTTGCTCGCCAGCAGCGTTTCGAGCCCGGTCGACTTGACCCGGAGCAGGACGTCGGCCGGCGACTGCTTGGTCGCGGCCAGGTAGGCCTGGTACTGGGCGCTCGTTTTGAAGTTCGCCTTCTTCTCGGCGTCGAAGTGCGCCGTCACCTCGGCCTGGCTCGGCACCACGTTGGCCTTGGCGCCCGCGTCGTCCAGCCAGATCGTCTTGATCAGGAAGTCCATCGTCTGGGCGCGGTCGACTCGGTACAGAGCGGCGCAGCCGTCCTTCAGCTGAACCGTCGTGCCGTGGTTGAGCTTCGGGTCGGTGCGCGCCTCGGCGATGCAGCCCGTGAAGCTCGGCGGGTCAGGGACCACCGGCTCCTGCTTGCTGCCGGCTTCGTTGGTGTGGACGACCACCTGGTACCAGTGGTTAAAGGTGGCGGCGGTGATCGGCTGTCCCGCCACCGTGGCCACGTTGCCCGAGGTGAGCGGTGCGGCGACCGGTGCCGACGTGCTCGACTTGGAGTTCGAGCCTCCGCCGCACCCGGCCACGGCGAATGCGGCGCAGGCCAGGGCGGCCAGAGCAAGCCTGTGGCGTCTGTTCACGCCGCAGGACGGTAGCTGGTGTCGTGCGATGACGACGCTGGGACGACGCCCGCCGTCACCTCTCAGACCGACGCGGTGGCGGGGGTGGCGACCGGGGTCGGATCCACCGCCGCGTGCGCCGCGCCGCCGCCCGGCTCCTTGCGGAGGTTCTTCAGCAGCGTCTTGGCGGCGTTCATCCCCGGCATGCCGTTGATCCCAGCGATCGGGTGCGTGCCCGACCCGGAGAGGTACAGCCCGGGCACCGGCGTCTTGTAGCCGCCGAGCCCGAGCGCCGGGCGCGATGGCCCGAACCGGCTGATGATCGGATCGACGTGGTAGACGTTTCCCTCCGGCGCGCCGAAGCGGGCCTCCAGGTCGTGCGGGGTGAGCGTGCGCCGGGCGATCTCCATCGAGTCGAGGCCCTCGTAGTACTGGGCGCAGTCGGCGAGGACGGTGCGCTCGATCTTCGTGCGGACCGTGTCCCAGTCCTCGTTCGGGCGGGCCGGCACGAGCCCGGACCAGAACCACCACGTGTCGTGGCCGGCCGGCGCCATGCCCGGGTCGAATTCGGTGAACACCTGACTGAGCCCGGGGATCATGCCGGGCACCTCGCCGCGGCTGGCCTGCTCGCCCGCGGCGAGGCTCTGCTCGTGCGTTGACCAGGTCACGCACGGCAGCCGCAGGCTCACCGGGTCGCCAGGCAGATTCTGCTTGCGCCAGGCGTGATGGCGAGGCAGGTCGACCTTGCCTTTCAGCGCCACGTTGATCTTCGTGTTGCCCCAGCCCGTCGAGGTCGTCGGGATGTTCGCGGCGGCCTGCTGGAGGCGATCGGGGAGCAGCCCGGCCGGGAGCATCGTGTTCAGCACGATCGACGGGCCGCAGGCCGTGACCACGGCGCGGGTGGCGGCGATCTCTTCGCCTGTGTCGAGCACGACGCCGCAGACCCGGCCGGCGCGGACGAGCAGCTCGCTCACCGGCGCCGCGCACCGGACCCGGCCGCTGTGCGCCTCCAGGCAGCGGATCAGCGCCGCCGGGAACGCCCCGGTACCGCCCTCGAACATCGCCACGCCCCACTTCTGCAGGACCCCGAGGTAGATCAGCGCCCAGCCCGACAAATCGGACTTGAACGGCATGAACGGCAGGTTCACGGTCAGCGGCCCCTTCACCATCGGGTGCTGGAAGCGCTCCTCGATCGCCTGATGCTGGGAGATCGAGGCCCAGCGGACGATCTCACGCAGCTCCTTGCGACCGCGCGCGACGGCCTTCAGCGTCTCCATCACCTTGCCGAATTCGGGGCGGGTCGGGTTGGTCTGCATCAACGGCAGCCCCATCGCGGTGGCCGAGGCGATGATGTTCGACAGCTCGACCCAGTTCTGCGCGTCGCGGCGCGAGAACCGGCGGATCTCCTCGACCGTGCGCATCGGATCGCGCCACATCGCGAGCGACTCGCCCTCGGGGCCGAGGTGCACGTGCGCCGGGTCGATCACCCGCTGGCGCAGCCCGAACCGGCTCGAGAGCTCCAGCTCGGCGTCGATGTTCGTGGTCCGGAACAGCGAGGCGTGGATCGAGGCCTCGTTGATCATGTGATCCGGAGCCTCGGGCGCCATCGGGTTGGTCGAGGTCATGCCGCCCGGCGTCCCCCAGCGCTCGACGACGAGCACGTCGAGCCCGGCCTTGGCCAGGTAGCACGCGGCGACCAGGCCGTTATGACCGGCGCCGACGACGACGATCTCGGCGGCGCGCAGGCGCCCGTTCTCGGCACTACCTCTCATGTCTCGCTCGCTTTCCCGCTGACGGTCCGCCGCGCCGTGCCAGCGCCGTGCGTACGATGTAAGCTACCCTCTGCCCGAAGCACTTGTCAAGCCTGTCGTCCAGACACCATGTCCACTGCTGATCAAGCTCGCCCGCTGAGCGCCGCGACGATCGTCGAGGCCGCGCTGGAGCTGGCCGACGCCGACGGCCTGCAGGCCGTGACGATGCGCGCCGTGGGGGCGCGGCTGGGCGCGGCGGCGATGTCGCTGTATCGCCACGTCCCGAACAAGGACGCGCTGCTGGAGCAGATGGCCGACCACGTGCTGGCCAAGCTGCCCTACCCGGATCCCGAGCAACCGTGGCAGGGCGAGATCCACGCCTTCTTCCTCGCCTTCCACGACCTGCTGCTGGAGCACCCGGCCGTCGCCCAGGTGATGGTCGAGATGGCGCTGGCCGGACCCGAGCTGTCGCTGCGGGGCGAGCAGGTGCTGGCGTGCCTGCTCGGCGGCGGCCTCGACGAGCCGACCGCCGCCCAGGCCATCACGGCCCTCACCTGGCACACCGTCGGCGGGTCGCTGTACGCGATCGCCCGACGCAATCCGCAGCACGAGGATCGGACGATCCGTCTCGATGCGCTGCCGGCCGCGCAGTTCCCGGCCGTTCACCGCGTCGCGCCATACCTGGCCGACGACGCCAGCCGCAGCCACTTCGAGGGCGCGCTGTGGCACCTCATTCGCGGCTACGAACCGCGCTGAACTACAGGCCGCATGAGCTTCCTAGGACATGCCCACTGGACAACACGTCTGGTTCGTGTTTACATTGTACGCAGCAACCGAGGAGGGAAGTAAATGGGAACGTGTCTCCAGCACGCCTACCAGGCGTGCGCCGGCTACGGGCAGATCCTGCCGTCGGTCACGTCGCCGCTGCACCCGACCAGCTTCGAGGGCTGGTTCTTCACCGCGTATGCGGGTGCGCTCGCCGTGCTGGTGGCGCTGCCGTGGGCGATCCGCCGCCTGGCCAAATTCCGCGATCCGCTCCCGCTGCTGATGCTCGGCTCGGGGCTGATCACATCGCTGGGCGAGCCGCAGCTTGACTTCGTCAGCCATCTGCGCTGGGCCAACAACCTTCCCGGCCCGGCCTTCACGGCGTACGGCCTGCACGTGCCGGCGCTGATCCCGCCGTGCTACATGCTGTTCATGGGCCTGGAGGCCTACTGGCTGTTCTGCACGCTGCAGCGCGGCATCACCGTCAAGCAGTTCGCCTGGGTGGCGTTCTTCATCGGCCTCTCCGACGCGATCATGGAGAACCCGGGCCTGCTGATGCACACGTACCAGTACTACGGCAACCAGCCGTTCAAGTTCGGCGACTTCGTCTACTACTACGCGTTCACGAACAGCGCGGCGATCTGCACGATCGCGGTGATGGCCTACTTCCTGTGGCCGCGCGTGAGGGGCAAGGGCTGGCTGACGCTGGCCATCCTGCCGCTCGGCATCATCGGCACGACGATCGGTGAGTTCGGCACCGGTTTCCCGACCTGGCTGGCCATCAACTCGCAGATGGCGACCTGGCTGCAGTGGGTCGTCGGCTCGCTGACGCTGATCCTGGCCTGCGTGTGGATCCGCGTCCTGGCCGAGCTGACCGCGACGGCCAAGGAGCCGACCTTCAGCCTGTGGGCGCTGTTCAAGGAGCGTCTCCACATCGGCGGCCGGGCGAGGACGCCGAGCCCGATCACCGGCCAGCCCGGGATCGCCCACACCGCGATCACGCCCGACGCCGGCAAGATGTCGATTACCTCCTGAGCGCGGGCTGGCGGGCCGACGCGGCGCGTTGGCCCGCCGTCAGCGGCAGGGGAGGCCCCGACCCGGGCTGGGCCGCGGTCTCGCTGAAGCCGACCGTGAAGGCGTGGCCCGAGGCCGACAGCGCCGACGGGATCGCCTGCCGCGTGCTGCCGTCGGACACGAAGGCGCGGGCAGGGCTCGAGGCGAGCGTGATCTCCGTGTGCTGCCAGTGGCGACTGTCGATCGGGCCGGTCTGGCCGTGCGCGTCCTGCGCGCTCGCCCCGCCGAAGCCGACCGTGCCGAAGTCGGCCAGCGGCAGCGTCGCGCACGCCGTCGTGGACACGCACTCGGAGGGCGCCTCGACGATCCACTCGGCCGAGCTCACATCGAGCGTGTGATCGGTCGACGTCTTCGTCGCCGTGCGCTTCCGGGTGCGGTCGTTGAGGGTCACCGTCACACGATCGCCGGCGACGGTCACGCTGGCCGTCACGAGGTCGCCGGGGTGGACGGTCAGCGACAGGCTGTGCGACGGCGACGGAACGAGCTCGAACCAGGCATCGGCCTTCACGCGTCCCTGCGCGGTGCAGTCGGTTTCGGTCCCGATCTGCTCCAGCGCGGGAGAGGTCACAGCGTAGCCTCCGAGCCCGACCCAGGCGGCCGAGTAGCCGGGCGAGGCAGAGGCGCAGTCGGCCGAGGGAACCGTCCACGTGCCGGTCACATGGCGGAAGCTGACGCCGCTGCGGTGCACGGCGTAGCCCGACCAGTTGGAGCTGGTCGTCGTGTCGGCGTGCGCTGCGGCGGGCAGCGCCGTCATCAGCGCGGCGGCGAGGAAGGGGGCGATGGTGCGAAGCGAGGGGCGCATGTGCTGGCAGGAGTAAAGACGCATGAGGGAGGCGAAAGTAGCCCAAGCCGCCGGATTCTTGGCAATCGCTCAGGATTGGCGATTGCTAAAATGCTTGCCGACAAGCAATTATCTACCCCCGTTCGGAGCCTCTCATCCCCATCGCCGCCATCGATCTCGACACCGCCCAGCGCCTCCGCGTCGTGCTCGGCCGGCTGGCCCGCCGGCTGCGGCCGACCGACGCCGGCACGGCGGCCGGGCTGACGCCGACTCGGGTGGCGATCCTGCTCGCGGTCGTGCGCGACGGGCCCGTGCGCCTGTCCGCGCTGGCCGACGGCGAGGGCATCAACCCGACGATGCTCTCGCGTTCCATCTCGCGCCTGCTGGAGGATGGTCTGATCGAGCGGGCCAGCGACGCCGACGATCGTCGCTCTGCCTGGGTGCAGCCGACCCCCGCGGGGCGCAAGCTGGCCGAGAAGATGCGCCGCGAGCGCACCGACGCGGTGAAGCTGGCGCTGGCCGAGCTCGGCCGGGAGGACCGCGAGGGGCTGGAACGCGCGCTGCCGGCGCTGGAGGCGCTGTGCGAGCGGCTGGCGGTACGTCGCCCGTGACGCGCGTCCGCGCCGCCGGGGCGACCACGTTCGCGGCGCTCGCCGTCCCTAACTACCGCCGCTACGTCGGCGGCCAGGCGATCTCGCTCATCGGTACCTGGATGCAGATGACGGCGCAGTCCTGGCTCGTGCTGACGCTCACCCACTCCAGCACGGCGCTCGGCGTGATCGTCGCCCTGCAGACGATGCCGGTGCTGCTGCTGGCTCCCTACGGCGGCGTGATCGCCGACCGCGTCGACAAGCGCAAGATGATGATCGGGCTGCAGACCGCGATGGGCGTGCAGGCGCTGATCCTGGGCCTGCTTGTCGTGAGCGGCGCCGAGCAGGTCTGGGAGATCGGGGTGCTGGCGGCGCTGCTCGGCTTCAACAATGCCTTCGAAAACCCCTCTCGGCAGTCGTTCATGCTGGAACTGGTGGGGCCCGAGCACCTGCGTAACGCGGTCAGCCTCAACTCCGTGCTGGTCAACGTCGCCCGCACGATCGGGCCGGCCGTCGCCGGCGTGCTGATCGCCACCGTCGGCGACGGCGTCTGCTTCCTGGCCAACGCCGCGAGCTTCGTCGCTGTTGTCTTCTCGCTGGTGACGATGGATGCCACCGCCCTGAACCCGACGCCGCCCACCCCGCGCGCCAAGGGCCAGTTGCGTGAGGGCCTGCGCTACATCCGCTCCGAGCCCGCCACGCTCGCCCTACCGCTGTTGATGATGGGCGCCGTCGGCTGCCTGACCTACGAATTCCAGGTGTCGCTGCCGGTGATGGCCAGCAGCGCGCTGCACGCCGGCGCCAGCGGCTTTGGGTTCATGACCGCCGCGATGGGCCTCGGCGCGGTGTGCGGTGGCTTGGTGATGGCCGCGCGCGGCAAGACCGGCCTGCGCGTGCTGGTGCTGGCGGCGAGCGGCTTCGGAGTCGCGATGGCGCTGGCCACCGTCGCCCCGACGCTCGCCTTCGAGTTGATCGCGCTGGCGCTCGTCGGCGCCGCCTCGATCGTCTTCATGTCGTCGGGCAACTCGACCTTGCAGCTCGGCGCCGCCCCGGAGATGCGCGGCCGGGTGATGGCGCTGTGGTTCGTCGCCTTCCAGGGATCGACGCCGATCGGCGGTCCGCTCATCGGCGCCGCGATGGCGGCGATGGGCGCACGCGCCGGCCTGGGGATCGGCGCAGCAACCTGCTTCGTGGCTGCCCTCGCCGGGCTCGGCGCCGTGCGTCGCACGTCGGGCGTGCGGGCCCGCCGCGCCGAAGCCGTCGCCAGCGCCTAGGTCGAGGGCCGTGAGCGGCGTGGAAGGCGCGGACCGACCGCGCGGGAGGATCAGTGGGTAGCACTGCGGGCTTATGATGGCGTGATCGCGCCGCGGCCGGTTGAAGAGGAGATGTGATGCCTGGTCTTGAGGGTCGGTTCAGCACGTTGGTCAAGGCGAAGGTCTCGGCGGTGCTCGATCGCGCCGAGGATCCGGCGGAGACGCTCGACTACAGCTACGAGAAGCAGCTGGAGCTGTTGCAGCAGGCCAAGAGCGGAATCGTCGACGTGGTGACGTCGAAGAAGCGCCTGCAGTTGCAGGAGGGCACGCTGCGGGAGCAGGCGGCGAAGCTGGACGGGCAGGCACGCCAGGCGCTCGCCGCCGGCAACGAGGATCTCTCGCGTCAGGCGCTGACGCGCAAGCAGGCAATCGAGGACGAGCTCGGTTCGCTGGACCAGCAGGTCGCCGACCTGGAGCGCCAGCAGCAGCAGCTGACCGACAGCGAGGCCAAGCTGCAGGTGAAGGTCGAGGCGTTCCGGACCAAGAAGGAAGTCATCAAGGCGCAGTACTCGGCGGCGGACGCCCAGGTGCAGATCTCCGAGGCGGCCACCGGCGTCGGCGAGCAGATGGCCGATGTCGGCTTGGCGATGCAGCGGGCGCTCGACAAGACCGAGAACATGAAGGCGCGCGCCGACGCGGTCGAGGAGCTCGAGCAGGCGGGCACGTTCGACGATCCCACTGAGCTGGGTGGTGGCGGGGACGACCTCGATCGCCAGCTGGAACAGGTCACAAGCGCGGGGGCGGTCGATTCAGAGCTCGAGAAGATGAAGGCGGAGCTCGCCGCCGGTGCCGCGCCGCAGCAACTGCCCAGCGGGGGCGAGAAGGAGGCGGGATCGTGATCGTCCGGATCGCCACCGAGGGGCAGTACCAGCTGGCTGACGAGCAGCTACCTCGGCTGCGCGAACTCGACGCCGAGGTGGTGGCGGCGGCGCAGCAAGCCGACGCGGAGCTGTTCGAGCGACGATTCGCCGAGTTGCTGGAGTTCGTGCGCGGCGGCGCGCTGCTGGACGACGCCCACCTCGGCCCGTCGGACGCGATCCTCCCTCCGCCGGACGTCTCGCTCGCGGAGGCCACCGGCGAGCTCAGCGTCGAGAGCCTGATCCCGGGCTAGCCCGTCGAGGCGGCACGCGGCGCGATCACGGGTCCGGCAGTAGCTGGACGGTGAGCGAACGCGCGGTCGCCCTCAGCGCGGCGATGTCCAGGCCGGTGCGCCCCATGAACGTGATGCCCTGCTGGGCCGCCAGCAGCGCGCGGGCGGTCTCGATCGGATCGGCATCAGCCGGAAGATCGCCCTCGTCCTGGGCTCGCACGACGCACTCGGCGACGGCGGCGGTCGTGGCCTCGTAGGTCTCTCTGGCCTCTGCCAGGAGCGCGGGGTCGGCGGCCGCCAGCTCGTAGGTGCTGTTGGCCATGAAGCAGCCACGTTGGGCAGCGGCTCCGCTCGCGTCGCGGACCGGCGCCATCACGAACGCCCGCAGGGCGTCCACGGCACGGGGAGCGGACCCGAAGAGTCGGCGCAGCGCGCTGTCGTTGGCGTCGTTGTAGCTGCGCAGCGCACTGAGAAACAGGCGGTGCTTGTCGCCGAAGGCGGCGTACAGGCTGCCCTTACCCAGCCCGCTGACGCGCATCAGGTCCTCCAGCGAGGTGCCCGCGTAGCCGGCGTTCCAGAACTGCTCGCGGACGGCGCGCAACACGTGCTGCTCGTCGAACTGTCGTGGCCTGGCCATCGGACAAGCGTAGCCATTCTTGACCGGTCGGTCCACCAATCCGCTATTGTGGACCGCGCGGTCAAGCAACCTCCCTCCTGAAAGGAAACGCATGCCACACCCTCTACAGGACAAGGTCGCCCTCGTCACCGGTGGTTCCCGGGGGCTGGGTGCGGCCACGGCCCGGTCTCTGGCCGACGCGGGCGCGGACGTGGCGATCACCTACGTCGCCTCGGCCGACAAGGCCGGCGAGGTGGTCAAGGAACTCCAGGACAGGGGCGTGGGGGCAGCCGCCTTCCGGTCTGACCAGGCAGACGCCTCGCTGGCGCCCCAGCTGATCGACGACGTGGTGGCCCGGTTCGGCGGTCTGGACGTCCTCGTCAACAATGCCGCCATCGGGGTGGAGTCGGGCAAGACGATCGACGATCCCAGCGTCGACACCGCTGAACTCGAGCGGATGCACGCCACCAACTACACCGGCGTGATCGGGATCATCCGCGCGGCGGCGAAGGTCATGCGGGAGAACGGCCGGATCATCAACATCGGCTCGGGCCTCGGCTCCCGTGCCGGGCGCCCCGGCTTCACCGACTATGCCGCGACCAAAGCCGGGCTGACCGGCTACACGAAGGGCGCCGCCCGCGACCTGGCTCCGCGCGGTATCACGGTCAACATGGTGCAAGCCGGGTTGATGGCGACCGATATGGCGCCGCCGTCCCCGGAGGTTCTGAAGCTGATGGTGTCGGGCCTGGCCATCCAGCGAGTCAGCGACCCGGCCGAGACCGCAGCGGTGATCGCCTTCCTGGCCAGCCCGGCCGCCTCATACATCACAGGCGCCGTGATCGACTCCAACGGCGGATACACCGCCTGATACTCGACCCCGCGCCGCCGTCACGCCGCCGCGGACTGCGGGCGAGGGCGGGGGTCGGCGATCAGCTTCCGCATCGCGTCGAGATACGCCCCGCGCTGGAAATGCAGGACGTGGCTCCCGGGGAACCACCGCAGCTCGGGCCGGCCCCAGTGCTCCCACAGCATCAGGCTCTGCTCGGGCGGGGTCAGGCGGTCGGCGAGGCCGGCGACGACCATCAACCGCTCGCGGGCAACCCGCGGCTCGTAGGTGAGCGGCGAGGTGACCGACAGCGCCTCGTTGACGAGCTCGGGCGGCAGGCCCTTGACCCGGCCGAGGATGGCCTGGCCGACGTTGGCCGGGAACCAGCTGTCGATGAGCCCGGGGATCGTGGCGACGGCGGCGTTCGGGACCGCGAAGTCGAGATCGGGATCGACCGAGGCCAGCAGCGCCGCGGCGTAGCCGCCGAGCGAGAGCCCGGTCACGCCGATCCGCGGCGCGCCGATCCGGCGCAGGTAGCCGAGCAGCACGCGCAGGTCACAGATCGCCTGCATCACCGCCTCGTTCATCCGGCTGAACCCCCCGGCAAACATCTCGGCGCCGTTGAACGGGGCGCGCGATCCTCGCCGGCCGCCGTGGAAGGGCATCGTGAACAGCAGGATGTCCCAGCCATCGGCGAAGAAGTCGCGGAGCGAGAAGAACAGCGTGTTGAACCACGCCGGCGATGCGCCGAAGCCGTGGATCACGATCAGCGTCGGCCGCGGAGGACCGTCGTGGCGCCAGTGCTGCGCCCGCGCCGTGGCGTTCGACGCGTGGCGCAGGTAGTCGCGGCGAATGTCGGGATTCAGCGGCACGAACGGGCTGCCGAAGCGCAGCAGCTGCAGCCGGCCCGGGGGGCTGCCGTCCCCGTCCGGCCAGCGCCCGCGCTCGGCGCGGATCGGGATCCCGGACGGCGGCGGGGCGAACACCCGCTCGGCGTCGTGGGCGGCCGTCAGCTCGGCGTAGAAGCGCAGCCGGTCGCGCTCGGCGCGGCCGTTGATGAACACCGACCGGGGCAGCATCGCCCCGGTGACCGCCGACGCGAGCCCGGTGCGCAGCGCGTAGTCGCTCAGCACCGATCCGAGATAGAGGGCGCGTGCCTTGGCCGGCAGCTCCCACGGCGAGGGCAGCGCCGCGCGGTCGGCCTGCAGCGTCTCGGCGTCGGGACGCACCTTTGCGTCAGGCCCCCTGCTCGACGCGCGCCTTCAACTCGCCCGCTCGGGCTCCGGCGAGCATCTGGCGCAGCGACCCGACGAGTGGGCCCTTGACCAGCATCCCCAGCACGCGGCCGAGGTCGACGTCCACCGTGTACGTGGCCCGCGTGTGGCCGTCGCCCAGGTCCTCGAGCACCCAACTTCCGTCGACGGCCTTCAGGTCGCCCTTCTCCTGACTCCACGAGAGCTTGGTCGGTCCGGCGTAGGTGAAGCGCACGATCGTCTTCACCGTCCTGACCTTGATGTCGGCGCCGACCTCGCAGCGGGTGCCGCGTCCCTCATCGTCGCGCTCCAGCGCTTGGAGCGAGTTCAGCCCGCCCTGCCACTGCGGCGCGATCTCGACGTCCTCGACGATCTTCCAGACCTCGTCCAGCGGGGCCGCGATATCGGCCGTCGACGTCCCGGTCAGCATGCTCATTACGGGCAACCTCCAGCGGTTCGTTTCTCCGGGCGGAGCATATTTGCCGGCCGGACGGCGTGTCCGCCGGTGGACGACGGGCGGCCGCCCGCGGGCTACCGATCGTCGGGCGGGCGCTCCCTCAGCGCGCCGACGATCGCCACCGCGAACAGGGCCAGGATCATCACAGCGACGACGTCGAGCGGGGTGACGCCGTAGGTGGCGACGTCATCGACGGTGAGCGTGGCGAGCATCGCGATGAACAGCAGCGTCACCACCAGGATCACGCGGCGGCGCATCAGATCGCCACGGGGAGGCGCAGGCGGGTGGGGCTGGCGAGCAGCTTGACCGTCACCAGGCCGAAGATGAACCCGCCGACGTGGGCGAAGTAGGCGACACCGCCACCTCCGCCGGCCGGCGTCGTCAGGCCGGTGGCGGCGAACACGGCCTGCTCGGCGAACCAGACGCCGAGCAGCACGAGTGCGGGCAGCTCGAGCACGGTGAAGAACAGGATGATGAACACCACGGTCAGCACACGCGCGCGCGGGAACAGGACGATGTAGCCGCCCAGCACGCCGGCGATCGCCCCGGAGGCGCCGAGGGTGGGCGCGGTGGAGCTCGGGTCGACGGCGACCTGTAGTGCCAGTGCCGCCACCCCGGCCGCCAGATAGAACAGCACGTACTTCACCCGGCCCATCGCCTCCTCGACGTTGTTGCCAAAGATCCACAGGAACAGCATGTTCCCGCCGATGTGGAGGATCGAGGCGTGCATGAACATTGCCGTGAACACCGTCTCCCACGGCGGCAGCGGGTTGGCGGTGGGGATCCCGTGCGCGGCCAGCAGCCGGCTGTCGCAGATCGTCTTGACGGTCGGCACCCCCAGCGGCGGTGTCACCTGGACGATGTTGCAGTGCGCGGCGTGATGCGTGATCGCGTAGGGGATCGCCCCGTACTTGAACACCTCCTGGTCGTCGGGGCCGCCGATCAGCGACCCGCCGTGCCGGATGGCCAGGAGGTAGGCGACGACGTTGATCAGGATCAACGTCGCGGTGACGAACGGGAACCGCGACGTCGGGATGTTGTCCTTGATCGGGAACACGACCGCGTCAGACTAGTGCGGCCGGGAGCGGCGCGGTTCAGCTACGGGCGGCGAGCCCGAAGGGACTGCCCTCGGAGTCCCGGCAGACGGCGAACGTTGCGCCCGGATGGACGACGCTGCCGCCGAGCTCGGCGACGCGGCCGATCGCCGCCTCGATGTCGTCGACCTCGAAGTACGGGAGCGAGAAGCTGTCGCCGGGACCGCGGCCGCGCTCGTGCACGCCGAGCGCGGGGCCGTCCTCGTGCGTCTGCCAGCCGCGGCCTTCCTGCTCGACACGAGCTCGGAGCTCGATCCCCAGAACGCCCTCCCAGAAGCGACGCGCGCGGGCGGGGTCGTCGGCCGGAAACTCGATCAGGCTGATCGGCATTACGCCGTCACGACCGGCATCACCCGGACGAGACGCCACGGCTGGTCCTCATCGCCGCTCAGCGCCATCGTCCAGCGCTCGGTGAAGTGCGTCACCTTTGTCTGGCTGCCGCTGAGCACGGCCGCGGTGTCGCGGTCCTGGATGTAACGGCGTCCGGCGAGGTCGACGTCGAGCGTCATCGTCGGCGGCGCGGCGGCGGCGTCGAGCGCGTGGATGCGGATCTGCCGGACCTCGGGCCCGCGGACGACGAGGCGGGTGCGGCCGCTCGGGTCGCCGGGGTGCAACAACTCGGCGATCGCGCCGGGGTCGGCGATCGCGCGGAGCTGCCCGTCGTCGCCGTCGACGGCCTGGGCCCACGCGGCCACGGCGCGGCGAGCCGCGACCTCCAGCACGTCGGGGGCGAAGCGGCCGTCGGCCAGGCTGAGGTCGTTGGCGGCGGCGCGGCCGTCGCCGTCGTACTGAAGGTCGGCGAGCTCGGCGATGCGCGTGCCGGCCGGGACGGCGTCGGCGACCGCGCCCTCGAGGAGCGCCTCATCCTTCAGCGCCTGCTCGTCGGACCACTCGGTGGCGACGATCTTCTCGTTCAGGGCGTGGGCGCCCTCGCCGCCCTGCTCGATCGAGGCGAGGATCCAATGCTCGCCACGGCGCTGCATGGTCCAGAACTCGCGGGCGCGGACGGTCTCGGTGAACTGCCCGGTGCGCTTGATGTGCCGCCCGGAGCGGTCGGCGACGTAGTCGCGGATCTTCGCGTCGATGCGGACCGTCACCTGGTCCTGGTCGTGGTTGCCGCGGTGCTTGAGGCCGACGTACTGGACGTGGGGCGGCTCCAGCACCTCGACGTGGTTCGACCAGCCCTTGCCGCGGAAGTCGTCGAGCCGGCGCTCCCACTCGGTCAGCAGGCTCGGCGCCACCATGCCGCGCAGGGCGATCCGGTCGTCGCGCGTCCACGCCGCCTGGATGCTCGTGTACAGGTTCTCCGCGGCGTGCTGCACGGCGTCGGGCGCGAACACGGGGTCGTCGTCGGAGGCCTCTGCCGCGGCCAGCTCGACGCGCCGGCTGCGCTTCGCCGTCGCCCGCTTGCTGGAGTGGCCGTGCTCCTGACGGGCGCGGAACCAGGCGATGATCTTTGGCACGACCTTCACGTAGAAGTAGGCGACGAGGGCGATGACGACGAGCACGGCCAGCCCGAGCCCGTGACCGATCAGCGCGATGTCGAACAGCGCGCGGAAGATCAGGTAGATGGCGAAGCCCTTGCCCGAGCCGCCGCCTCCGCCTCCGAAGCCGCCGCCACCGCCGCCGCCACCGCCGCCGCTGAAGCCGGACGAGCCGCCGCCGGCTGCGGCCAGCGCGGTGGGCGCGAGCATCAGCACGAGCACGACCGCGGCCAGGAGGACGATCGCGGTCCGTCTCACCGGCGATACACGGCGCCACCGCCGTCCGGCCCTCGTGCCAGAGCCCCTGATCACGCCGACGCGACCTCCGCCAAGGGGCCCTCGCCGGGCTGATCCTGGACGACGTGCTGGTCGGCGTGGTAGCTCGACCGGACGAGCGGGCCGGCCGCCACATGGGTGAAGCCGAGCTCGTAGGCGGCGTCTTCGAGGGCCGTGAACTCGTCGGGATGCCAGTAGCGGACGATCGGCAGGTGCTGCTCGGTCGGGCGCAGGTACTGGCCGACCGTGATCACCTGGACGTCGTTCTGGCGCAGCGTCCCGAGCGCGTCGACCATCTCCTCGAAGGTCTCTCCCAGCCCGACCATCAGCCCCGACTTCGTCGTGACCTCGTCGCCGCCCATCTCCTTGGCGTTCTTCAGGACCCGGTTCGAACGCTCCCAGGTCGAGCCGCGGCGTGCCACCGGATACAGCCGGGGGACGACCTCGACGTTGTGGTTGAACACATCGGGTCGTTCGGCGATGACCCTGGCCAGCGGCATCTCCTGGCCGCGGAAGTCGGGCGTCAGCACCTCGATCTTGCAGTTCGGGGCCTGCCGGCGGATCTGGCGGATCACGCCGACGAAGGCGTGCGCGCCGTAGTCGGGCATGTCGTCGCGGTCGACGCTCGTGATGACGGCGTGGCGCAGCCCCATCCGGGCCACCGACCTCGCCACGCGCGCAGGCTCCAGCGGGTCGTGCCACGTCGGCTTGCCCGTCTTCACGTTGCAGAAGCCGCAGCGGCGCGTGCACGTGTCGCCGAGGATCATGAACGTGGCGGTCCCGCGTTGCCAGCACTCGCCGATGTTCGGGCAGGCCGCCTCCTGGCAGACGGTGTGCAGGTTCTCCGCCTCGATCGTGCGTTGCAGCTCGCGGTAGCGAGGGCCGCCGGGGGCCGGCACCTTGAACCATGGCGGCTTGCGTCCCCTGTACGGCTCGGTCGTCGGTCCGAGGACGGTGAGGACGTTGGAGATCCCGCCGGGGTTCGAGCGCGAGCGGGTTACGTGAGGCTCCACGGCGTTAAGGCTACTGCGCGGGTGAATTGGCACACGCCGCTCGGTTCTTTGGCGATCTGTTCAGCCATATGCTGCTCATCGGTACAAACTCTTTTCTGGTGCGAGAGCGCTATGCCACCGCGGGAGTGGCGGCGATCGCCGCCTCCAGCCGCGGCAGGCTGATCAACCGCTGCCGGCGGCCGAGCGCCTCGGCCACCTGGAAGGCGACGCGGCGCCGGAAGCAGCGCAGGTCGCACGCCGCGCGTCGCTCTTTCACGATCGACGTCATCTGGACGTCGGAGAGGCCGCAGGGGACGATGTAGTTGAACGGCTGCAGGTCGTTCTCGACGTTCACGGCGAAGCCGTGGGTGGTGACGCCGCGGGCGACGTGCACGCCGAGCGAGGCGATCTTGCGCTCCTGCACCCACACGCCGGTGTAGTCGGGTCCGTCCTGCGGCCGGGCGCGGGCGGCGATGCCCTCCTCGGCCAGGGCGGCGACAAGCGCCCGCTCCAGCGTGCGGATGTAGGCGACAACGTCGCCCGTGCGAACGACCGGGTAGCCGACGAGCTGGCCGGGGGAATGGAAGGTGACCTTGCCGCCTCGATTGGTCTCGACGATCTCGATCCCCTGCATCACGTACCACTGCTCGCCCATCGGCAGCTCGCCGTCGACGGAGCGCCGGCCGCGGGTTAGGACGGGCCAGTGCTCCAGCAGCAGCATCACGTCGGGGACGAGCTCCTCCTGGCGGGCGGCGCGGACCCGCTCCTGAAGCGCCAGCGCGCTCTGGTAGTCGAGCGTGCCCAGATGGCAGACCCACAGCTCAGGCCTCATCTCGCTCATGGTAGGCCGCCCTCCAGGTGGCGCTTGATCGCGGCCAGGAACTGGGCCGAGAGGGCGCCGTCGAGGGCGCGGTGATCCCAGCTCAGACCGAGGATCGTCATCGGCCGAATCGCGATCGAGTCATTGCCGTCGGAGTCGGTCAGCACGACCGGGCGTTTGACAACCGCCTCCAGATCGAGAATCCCGACCTGCGGCAGGTTGATGATCGGCGTGGCCATGATCGAGCCATACTGGCCCGGGTTGGTGATCGTGAACGTGCCGCCGTTCACCTCGTCGGGCGTCAGCTCGCGGGCCCGCGCGCGGCGGGCCAGGTCCTTGATCCGGGCGGCCAGGCCCTCCTCCGACAGCTCGTGCGCGTTGTGGATCACCGGCACGATCAGCCCGTCGTCGCCGAGCGACACGGCGATCCCGAGGTTGACGTCGTCGTGGCGGGTGTAGCGCTCGTCCTGGAGCGTGGCGTTCAGCGCGGGGAACTCCCGGAGGGCCGCGATCGTCGCCCGCGCCACGAACGGCAGCGCGGTGACCCGCAGCGCCGCGCGGGCCGCCTCGACCCGTCCCATGTCCACCTCGATCCACGTCGTGCACGTGGCCGCCGTGTCGAGCGAGCGCTTCATGTGCTGGCCGATCTGACGGCGCATCCGCGACAGCCCCTCGCCCTCGGGCGGCGCCGCCCGGGGGGCCGGAGCCGGGACGGGATCCGGATCGGGTCGGTACGGGCTCTCGATGTGCAGCGGCGCTTGAGCCGCGTGTGCCTCGATGTACGCCAGCACGTCGGGCTTGCGCACGCGCCCCTCGCGCCCGGTTCCCGGCACCTCGTCCAGGTTGACGTCGTGCTCGGCGGCGATCCGCTGGACGACCGGCGAGTAGCGGCGGTGGCGGGTCGGACGCTCCACGGCGGCGGGGCCAGCCTCGGGGACGGCGGCGTGCCCGTTGCCGTTGGCGCGCGCCCGTTGGGGCTCTGCCGGGGCGGCCTGCGCCGCCGCGCCGTCGCCGGTGGCGATCCGCGCCAGCACCGTCCCGACCTCCACGGTGTCGCCGACCGGGACGACGATCTCGGCGACCACGCCCGTCACCGGGGCCGGCACCTCGGTGTCGATCTTGTCGGTGGAGATCTCGCAGATCGTGGCGTCGGCATCGATCCGGTCGCCCGGCTCGACGTGCCAGGCGACGATCGTCCCCTCGGCCACCGACACCCCCATCTGGGGCATCGTCACGTCGACGAGTACGTCAGTAGGCGAGGAGCTCACGGCACGCCTCCCTGACGCGATCGACACCGGGCAGCACCGCCTGCTCCAGCGGCGGAGAGAACGGGATCGGGACGTCCGGCGTGGCGACGCGCACGACGGGCCCGTCGAGGTCCTCGAAGCCCTTCTCGGCGATCACGGCCGCGACCTGGGCGCCGGCGGCGCAGGTGGCGTTCGCTTCGTCGACGATCACGACCTTCGAGCAGCGCGCCACCGAGTCGAGGATCGCCTCCTCATCCAGCGGCACCAAGGAGCGCAGATCGAGCACCTCCACCGAGGCGCCGTCCAGCCCGTCGGCCACCGCCTCCAGCGCGACGTGGACCATCGCCCCATAGGCGATCACCACGAGGTCCGAGCCCGGCTGGGCGATCCGGGCCGTCATCGGCGTCTCCCACACGCCGTCGGGCACCTCCCCGCGGATCCGGCGGTACAGGTGCTTGTGCTCCATGAAGCACACCGGGTTGGGATCGTGGATGGCGGCGTGCAGGAGCCCCTTGGCGTCCTGCGCCGTCGAGGGGGCGACGACCTTGATCCCAGGGGCGTGCATGAACCACGCCTCGGGGTTCTGGGAGTGGTACGGGCCGCCCGAGAAGCCCCCGCCTGACGGAAGCCGCACCGTGATCGGGACGGCCAGCCCCTGGCGGTAGTACATCTTGCCGGCCACGTTGACGAGCTGGTCGAAGCCGCATGAGATGAAGTCCGAGAACTGCATCTCGCACACCGGCCGCATGCCGACGACGGCGGCGCCGATGGCGGTGCCGATGATCGCCGACTCGGCCAGCGGCGTGTCCATCACGCGGTCGGTGCCGAACTCGTCGACGAACCCGTCGGTGACCTTGAAGGCGCCGCCGAACACCCCGATGTCCTCGCCCATGATCAGCACGCGCTCGTCGGCGCGGAGCTCGTCGCGCAGCGCCGAGGTGATCGCTTGGAGGTAGGTCATCGTCGCCATCAGCCGGCCCACCCGCTCCACGGCGCCCGGCCGTCGCCGAGCGGCTCGGCCGGGCCGGCGCAGAACACGCCGTCGAGCACGTCGGCGGGGTCGGGCATCGGTCCGGCCAGCGCCTCCTCGGTGGCGGCGTCGACCTCGGCGTTGACGGCGGCGTGGAGCGCGGCGACGTCGACGCCCAGCTCGGTCAGCCGCGCCTCCTGGCGGTCGATCGGATCCTTGGCGCGCCACTCCTCCACCTGCGCCTTCGGCACGTACTTCATGTCGTCGTGCGCGGCGTGGCCGTGCATCCGCATCGTCACCGCCTCGATCAGCGTGAAGCCGCCGCCGCTGACGGCGCGTTCGCGCGCCTCGCGGACCGCTTCGAACATCGCCTCGCAGTCGTTGCCGTCGGTCTTCACGCCGACGCCGCCATACACCGCCGCGCGCTCCACGGGGTTGACGGCGAACTGCTTGTCGAGCGGCGTCGAGTACGCGTACTGGTTGTTCTCCAGCA
This sequence comes from Solirubrobacteraceae bacterium, assembly GCA_035552615.1. Lineage (GTDB taxonomy): Bacteria > Actinomycetota > Thermoleophilia > Solirubrobacterales > Solirubrobacteraceae > Palsa-465. The sequence goes on along the minus strand of DASZLC010000080.1, from coordinate 24,617 downwards.
CGAACACGACGGGCAGGCGCTGCACGCCGGCCCAGTTCAGCGCCTCGTGGAAGTCGCCGCGCGAGGTCGAGCCGTCGCCGAACCAGGTGAGCGCGCAGCGGGCCTCGCCGCGCAGCTTGAACGCCATCGCCATGCCGGCGGCGACGAGCATCATGTCGGGGAGCATCGACACCATCCCCACGCAGCCGAGCTCGCGCGCGCCGAAGTGAACGTTGCCGTCGCGCCCGCGGGTGATGCCGGCCGCCCGGCCGAGGTACTGGGAGAGGATTCGCGCCGGTGCGACTCCGCGAACGAGGTGCGCGGCGAGGTCACGGTGGAGGATGCAGAGCCGATCCTCGGCGGCCATCGCGAAGGCGGCGCCGGCCGACACGGCCTCCTGGCCGAATCCGTCGTAGAAGGAGCCGGGCACCTTGCCCTGGCGGTAGAGGTTCATCGCGCGCTGCTCGATGCTGCGCATCAACAGCATCGCGCGGAGCAGCTCGACCCGGTCCTCCAGGGTCAGGTGCTCCGTGCCCGCTACGTCGGCCGAGGACGGGTCAGCCATATCGGTAGCCATCGCGCTCCTTTCAGTATGAAGTTGGACTCGCGGGATCTCCGCGAAACCTGTCGTTCCGCGCCGCCCGGGATCGCCGGCGCGGACACGTCCGAAAAGGCGAACATGACTCTACTCCCGATCGCGGGCCTAATCTTGACGGATGGACAGCGCCACGCTGGCTCGGATCCGCTGGCGGCGTCGAGGCGCCTGGATGTGGCCCTCGTTCATCGGGCTGACCGCGCTCGACGCGGTGATCGGCGCGTCGTGGCCTCCGGCCGGCGACGGCTGGGACGTGATCGGCGCCGGGCTGTTCGCCGGCTTCGCCAACCTGGCCGCGATCGTGGCGCTGTCGGTGCCGCTGAAGCACCTGATCCGCCGCCGCCGCCCGGACCTGCCGAAGATGGTCGCCGGCGACTACGCCGGCACCACGATGATGGGGGCGATCACCGTGGCGCTGCTGGTGGCCGGCCTGATCCACCAGTCCGCCGTGCAGTCCGACGAGCGGGCGATGGCCGACGCCATCGCCCGCGCCCAGGCCTACATCGGCGACCGGGCGCCGGCCCAGTTCCGTGGCAACGTCCGCTACGTGAACACCTACGTGATCCAGTCCGGGAGCCTGTACCGCATCTGCGTGCCGAGCATCGTCGGCGATCAGCTGTACTGCGTGGTCGTGCACGAGCGGCTGCCCTTCGCGCAGAGCGTCAGACCGTCCGGCTCCGAGCCCAACTCCGTGCTCGGGGCGGGCTCCAACTAAAGATGGCGGGGACAGCGTGACCGAGAAGCGGTACGCGTTGATCGCGGCGATCCTGGGCTCGGGGATCGTGTTCCTGGACGGGACGATCGTGAACGTCGCGCTCCCGGCGATCCGCGCCAGCCTCCACGGCGGCCTCGCCCAGCAGCAGTGGATCGTCGAGGCGTACCTGCTGACGCTCTCCTCGCTGCTGTTGCTCGGGGGATCGCTCGGCGACCTGCTCGGGCGCCGCCGCGTGTTCGCGATCGGCGTGACCGGCTTTGGCGTCTGCTCGCTGCTGTGCGCGCTGGCGCCGAGCAGCGGCCTGCTCACGGCGGCGCGCGCGGTGCAGGGCATCGCCGGCGCGATGCTCGTCCCGAGCACCCTGGCGCTGATCATGGACACGTTCGACGAGTCCGAGCGGGCTCAGGCGATCGGCACGTGGACGGCGTGGACGGGGATCGCCACCGTGATCGGGCCGCTCGGGGGCGGCGCGCTGGTGCAGCTCGCCTCGTGGCGGTGGATCTTCGCCATCAACGTGGTGCCGGTGATCGTGACGCTGGTACTGCTCCGTCACGTCACCGAGTCGCCGCGGACCCCCGGGCACGTCGACGTCGTCGGCGCCGCGCTCTGCGCGCTCGGGCTCGGCGGCCCGGTGTTCGCCCTGATCGAGCAGCCGAGTTACGGTTGGGGTGCTCCCGGCGTGGCGATACCGCTGATCGGCGGCCTCGTTCTGCTCGGCGTCTTCCTCGTCTGGGAAGGGCGGAGCTCGTCGCCGATGCTTCCGCTGTACCTGTTCCGGATCCGGAACTTCGCCGTCGGCAACCTGGTGACGCTGGCCCTGTACGCCGGGCTCGGCGTGGCGACGTTCTTCCTCGTGCTGTTCCTCCAGCAGGTCGGCGGCTACCACCCGATCGAGGCGGGACTCGCCCTACTTCCCATCACAATTATAATGTTCTTCCTTTCCAAGCGGTTCGGTCGGCTCGCCGACCGACTCGGGCCACACCGCTTCATGGCCGGCGGCCCGATCGTCGCCGGGGCCGGGCTGCTGCTGCTGATCCGGGTCGGCCCGGGCGCCGACTACGTCAGCGAGGTGCTGCCCGGGGTGCTCGTCTTCGGTCTCGGGCTGGCGGCGACGGTGGCACCGCTGACGGCGACAGTGCTGGGCTCGGTGCAGGCGGGCCACTCGGGGCTGGCCAGCGGCGTGAACAACGCGATCTCGCGCGTGGCCAGCCTGCTGGCGATCGCGGCGCTCGGGGCGATCGTCGCCTCCAGCTTCCAGGCCCGGCTCGACCACGACAGCGCCCAGCTGCCGAGGACCGCGGCGGTGCAACGCGTGATCGCGCGCCAGCGGACGCGGCCGCTCGTGATCGACGTCGCCGGAACGCCCCGCGGTGAGGTGGCCGAGGTCCGCGGCGCGCTCGTCGACGCCTCGGTGCAGGCCTTCCGGATCGGCATCGGGATCGGCGCCGCGCTGGCCGTGCTCGGGGGTCTGCTGGCCCTCGTCGGGATCGAGAACCCGAAGCGGACGGTGCGGTGTCAGGACTGTCCCGGCGGGCCGCTGGTCGGAGCGCCCGGTCCGCCTCCGCTACCCGGCAGGCAGGCGGAACAGGTTCGGGACGCGCAGGCCGAGGAACGGATCGCCTGAGAGCGCCAGGCGCCCGGCGGCCAGCAGCTTGGGCCAGCCGACACCGCCGCTGACGAGCCGGATCATGTCGTCGCTGCCGAGCTCGATGCCCGCCCGCGCCGCTCCGTTTCCCCCGCGCGTGATGGTGCAGGAGCCGTTGCTGATCGCCAGCGTGAACGGCGTGGCGGCGCCACCGGCGGGGTCACGGATGCGCAGCTCCAGGACCGTGTCGAGACCTCGTGCGCTGTCGGCATCGAAGCGCTGGCGCATCGCCGCCGGTACGGCCCGCAGGAACAGGCGGTGGGTGGCGGGGCGGCCCGACAGCTCGGCCGCACGCTCGCCGCCGCGCGCCAGCAGCGTCCGCGCTCGCACACGCCCGGAGTCGCCGATCGTCGCGGCGAGACTCACCCGCGTTCGGCCGCTCGGCCGAATCTCGGAAGGATGGGCGGAACCCGTCACGACATGAGGTACTGCATCGCTTCGGTCGGGTCGGAGAACAGCATCAGCGCGTCGTCGGAGGCGACCATCCGGCCGTAGTGAGTCGACATCTCGTGCTGGATCGAGTAGGCGTCGATCTCATAGCCGAGCGCCTCGGAGACCTCGGAGTAGGAGATCTCGAGCCGGTCCCTGGCCCGGATGTCCCAGAACGCGGGCTGCTCCAGCACCTCGATGTCGTCGCGCCGCCCGAGGATCTCGGCGACCGCATCGCCCTCGGCGCTCTTGGCCATCACGATCCCGACGAAATCGTAGGCCCCGTCGGTGGTGGCGGTGGGCGCGGCTGGCGGCCGACGTCGTGTCCGGGTCCGGACCTTCGGCGATTGTTCCCGGACAGGGGGAACAGTCGCCAGGGCCTCGACGGGAGGCTCGATGCCGACCAGTGTGCTCAGCTCCGGGAGGCCCGCGTCGACGAGCAGCGTCGAGGCGTACTGGCGGACCTGCTCCAGGGCCTGCTCGATGTCGATGCCTGTCGGGATCTGCTCGGCGATCGGCACCAGCGCGAGCGCCGCCTCCAACGCGAGCGGGAGCCACTCGCGCACCCAGCCGCCGATCACCTCCCGGTTGGCCTCGCCGTGGTCCGGGTCGCCGAGGAGGAAGCGCGTCAGCTCGGTCGTCCACGCCCGCGCCCACTCCCACTCCTGCGTCTCCACCCGGGCCAGTACGGGCGTGACGGTGTCACCGTTGGCCGCGGCGGCGCGGGTGCCGAGCTCGCGGCGGATCAGCGTCAACACGATCGGCTCCAGGCACAGGTTGGCGGCGACGATCACCTCGCCCCAGTCGGGCGTGGCGGCGAGTCGCTCCAGGAAGCGGCGCGTCGGCTGCCAGGCGGGATCGGTGAGAAACGAGTCTCGTGCGGCCTCGATCGGGAACGGGCCGTGGTTCTCCTCCAAGTCCATCGCGTAGAGCACGATCGCCTGCGCCGAGCGCTGCTTCATCGCCGCCTGGAGGCAGACGACGGTGGAGACCGAATCCGACAGGCAGTCACGCGCGATCGTCGCCATCGCGAACCACAGGCCATGCTCGACGTAGGCCGGGACCTGCAGGAACCCGCGCAGGAACTCCACCCACTCCGGCGCGAAGTCGCCCAGCAATCCCTCCTCGCCGGCCGAGCGGAACGCCGCCTCGAGCTGCTGTTCGGTGGCGGCTCCGGCCTGGTAGAACGGGCGCTCCCACTGCTCGCCGGGATCCCGGAAGGCGAACCAGTCCCCGCAGCGCAGCGCCGTGGAGCCGTCGTCCCAGGTGCCACGACCGTCCTCGAAGCTCAGCGGCCAGCCCCGCTTCAGGTGTCGGTGCACGGAGGGCTGGGTGTCGATCGTGACGTCCTCGTACAGCGACGCGCGGCGCTTGCGGGGCGTGAACCACCCGAACGTGCGCTCGGCGTCGTCGCCCCTCGGGACCGCGCCGTCGTTGATCTTCTTCACCGGTGCGGCGGGCCCGGGGCCAGCGCCGGCGCCGGCGCCGGCGTCGGCGTCCGCGGCCTCGGCCGATGTCGTGAACTTGTCGATGTAGATCCGCTGCTCGTCGAGCTTGTGCGTGCCGACCAGCATCTCCTCGGCCGCCTCCACCATCGGTGGCGGACCGCACATGTAGACGTCGGGGGAAGCGGTCTCGCCCGCGGCCAGGTGCTCGTCGACGGCCTCGTGGACGAAGCGCCCGGTCACAGGGGTGAAGGCGAAGTTCGGCAGCCGCTCGCCGAGCGCCGCGATCTCGTCGAGGTGGAACAGGTCCTCCTCGGTGCGCGCCCCGTAGAAGAAGCGGACGGGGCGGGCGCAGCCCTGCCGGGCGAACTCGCGCAGCAGCGAGAGGATCGGCGCCATTCCCGAGCCACCGGCGATCATCAGCACCGGGCGCTCGCCCTCTCGGGCGCGCAGCGACCCGTACGGCCCGGTGTAGCCGATCGTGTCGCCGACCGTGATCTGGCCCTCCAGCATTCCGGACAGCCTGCCGCCGGGATAGCGCTTGATCATCAGCTCGATCTGGTCGGTGCCGGGCAGGTTCGCCATCGAGAACGAGCGCTTCACGCCGTCCGCTCCCGGGACGTGGAGGTCGACGTACTGGCCGGGGGTGAACGCGAACCCGGGTGCGCGCAGCACGAGTCGGGTGATGTCGTGGGTGAGCGGCTCGACGGCCTCGACGACCGCCTCGCCGTCGCCGATGGCGTGCTCCAGCCGGTAGGAGTCGGGGTCGTAGTGGAGCAGCTCGACGACGAGATCCTGCTCGGGCATCGCGCGGCACATGAGCGAGTAGCCGCTCGACTGCTCGGAGTCCGAGAGGGCGAAGTTGGAGTAGCGCTTCAGCGCGACCTCGCCCTCCATCAGGAAGCACTTGCACGCCGAGCACTGGCCCTCGCGGCAGCCGTAGACGAGGTTCAGCCCCTGGCGGAAGGCGGCGTCGAGCACCGTCTCGTCGGGCGCGCACTCGATCTCCTCGCCGATGGGTTCGAAGCGGACCTTCATCGCAATGAGACTCCGGTCAGCAGGTCGCTCTCGGCCAGCTCGTCGGGCACCGATCCGTTGCCGCTCATCGGCACGCCCGAGTGGTCGCCGGTCGGCAGCCCGAGCTCGCGGGCCACCCGGATGTTCGGGCTCTGGATGATGATGTTGTTGGAGCGCACGTCGGCCAGGGTCCAGCGGTGCTCGTCCTCCAGGTGCGGCTGGCCGATCAGCGTCTTGCCGTCGGCGCGCACGAATCCGAGGTCGCGCACCACGTCGGAGGCCTCCCACCCGTGGTAGCGGTCGAAGAAGTTGCGATCGCCGGTGTAGCGGCCGAGATTGGACTCGTCCAGCCAGCGGCACTCCTTGGAGCAGTAGAAACGCGTCCGGTCGCCGACGACGCGGTGACAGCGGTCGTCCTCGGAAACGCAGAACCCCTGGCAGGTCCAGCACGACGGTGGTGACATGTTGATGAAGTCGAGCGGCATGAACCCGGCCTCGGGATACAGGCCGTGCCGGTAGGCCTCGAAGAACGCGCCGTACTCGGCGTACCACCCCGGGTACTTGCTCTCGAACCACTCGAAGTCGCGGTCGTCGAGCGGATCCATCCGCCAGTGGGCGAACGGCCACGCCGCGAACATGAAGATCGCGTGGCGGTGGTGAATGCCGGCGACGATCCGCTCGCGCGCGCGCTCAAAAATGTCCGGCGGGATGTTCAGCCCGAGCTTGCCGAGCTTCATCACGTAGGCGCGGTGCCAGTCGTCGCGCACCCAGCGATCCCACTTGTCCAGGAAGCACTCCGGATCGGTCCGGTCACGGGAGAAGTACTCCATCACGACGGCCGAGAACACGTCGATGAAGGCGTGGTTGATCCAGAAGGCCTGCTGCAGGTCGCGCTCGATCAGCGGCGCGTTGTGATCGTCCTGCAAAACGGTCAGCAGCGTCGCGTAGCCGTTGGAGATGTGGCGCGCCTCGTCGGACTGCACGCTCAGGTACGTGGTCGGGAGGGTGAAGTCGCCGTTGCGTGCGGCCACGTCCGGAGTGGCGACGAACACGATGTTCGTGAACGCCGTCTCGGCGACGACCTGGAGGGTGAACGCGCACTGGATCGGGTCCCCGACCATGAAGTGGCTCAGCATGTTCAGGGCCTGGCCGATCACCGGCGAGTTGGCCATCGCCTGCGGCCCCAGGTTCCAGCCGGCCGGGTCGGGCACGTTCTTGGCGTACCACCGCGCCAGCGACATCTGCAGGCCGGTGTGGCGGATCTCGTCGACAAACTGCACGTGGTAGCCGTTGCGCAGCTCGTTGTTGGGGACGGCGCTCATCAGCATCGACATGCAGCGTCCTGCGCCGACCTCGGCGAAGTTCGTGACCGGGATGAACGCCTTCAGGATCTCCAGCCAGCGCTCGCTCGCCTTGTTCGGCATGTCGGCCCGGACGGCGGCGTCGTGTCCGCCGTAGACGCGCTCGTCCTTCTCCAGCTCCATCGGCAGGTACTCCCGCATGATGTGCTTCATCGGGTCCTTCGCCTTGTGCGGGAACCGGTAGCGGGTCGGGTAGCGGACGGCGGGCTCGTGGTAGGAGGGCTCCCAGCCGAGCTGCGCGATCCGCTCGTGGGTCTTGGTGATGCTCCGGCGACGCTGCTGTGCGCTCATCTGAGGCGTCTCTCTCTCGGGTAGCCGACAGGCTGAAGCGGAGCCTACGCCTGACCGACAGTCGCGGCCACACGTTTCGCCAACGTCTTGTCCGGGTTGCTTTGTCACAATGTGACAATGGAGACGCGAAGCTGGGCGGCCGAAGCGCTCCCGAGCGAGGCGGTTTCCGTCGTCAGGGCCGAAGTCGGCGCGCTCGTCAACGGCGTGGTCGCCGCCGTGCGCGCCGAGAACCCCGTATACGCCGACGTGCTCGGCGGCCCCGAGGGAATCGGGATCCGGCTCGGCATCGAGCAGGCGATCCGCGCCTTCCTCGACGCCGTCGAGCGCGGCGAGCGTCCGACCGGAGAGACGGCCGAGGTGTGGCGGCGGCTGGGGGAGGTGGAATTCCAGTCGGGCCGGGGGCTGGAGGCTCTACGCGCCGCCTTCAGAACCGGGACGCGTGCCGCCTGGCGCGGCGCCGCCGACCTGGCCGCCGAGGCCGGGATCACGGCATCGCTCGTGATCTCCCTGGCCGAGGCGATCTTCGTCTACAGCGACGAGCTCGCCTCCGATGTCGTCGAGGGGTACCTGCGAGTGCAGTCCGACGAGGCGGGCGAGCGCGAGCGCCGCCGGCGGCGGCTGGCCGCGCTGCTGCTCGATCCGGCCGGCCACGACCCCGAGGCGCTGGAGCGGGCGGCGTCGCTGGCGCGCTGGCCCCTGCCCCGAGCGCTGGCCGTGCTGGCGATCGCCGCCGATTCACCGGCGGCGCTCAGCCGCCAGCTCGCCGTCGACGCGCTCGCCGGTGCCGACGCGGAGGGGGCGTGGCTGATCGTGCCCGACGCCGACGGGCCGGGTCGAGGGGGGGTGCTGAGGAGCGCCGCCGCCGCGGCGGGTGTGGCGAGCGCGCTTGGGCCGACGGTCGGCGTCCACGAGGCGCCGCGGTCGCTCCGGTGGGCGCGGAGCACGCTGACGCTCGTGCAGCGCGGCGCGATTCCGCCCGGCGCGCCGGCCCGCGCCGCGGATCATCTGGCCACGCTGATCGTGCTGCACGACCACGAGCTGTCCGAGGCGCTCGCGGCGCGGCGCCTGGCGCCGTTCGACAATCTCACCGAGCTGGAGCGCGCCCGCCTGCTGGAGACCCTTCAGGCCTGGCTCGACCATCAGCGCCACACGCCGGACATCGCCGCGGCGCTGCACGTGCACCCGCAGACGGTGCGATACCGCGTCCGGCAGCTGCACGAACTGCTCGGCGACGCGCTTGACACGCCGGAGGGCCGGTTCGAGCTGGCGCTGGCGTTGCGGGCGCGCGGAGGTTGACGGTGCCCGCTCTTCGCGGGTCAGGCAGCGGGGGCGTTCGCGTGTCGTCGATAACCGGGCACTCGACCGCTGCCTCGGGTCGAGTGCCCGCTCCGTGTCGTCTGCGTGCCGCTGGTGGAATCTCGATCGGTGGATCGGGTCGAGTGCTCGGTTACCGACATGGTCGGTGTCCACCCTACGGTCCGAGCTCCGGGGGAGCGGCGGCGGGTTCCAGCGCCTCGGTGCCCTCGATCGCCGGGCCGGCGCCGTTGTCGAGCGGCAGGACGACGTGGCAGAAGTCCTGACCGAGCGGCGTCAGCACGACGCTGCGGTGGACGGTCTTGGCGCGTGTCGTCTCGTTGATGAGCTTCAGCACCTCGGGCTGGGCCTCCAGCACCTGGTAGGCGATCGGATCGGGCAGCGGCTCGTCGGAGAAGGCGATCAGGCCGAGCCGAAACAGGTTGTTCAGGTAGGCGGGAACGCGCTCGCGGTGACGCAGCCCGGCCTGGGGGCCGATCATGTTCAGCCCCGGCGCGATCAGCTGCGAACCGAGGCCGATCAGGTTGCCGGCGCGGACGTCGACGATCGGCTGCCCGCCCTCGATGGCCAGCACCCGCAAGACGCGCGCCTCGTCGGGGACGATCTCGGTCAGGATCCTGCCGTAGGCGGGGTGGGCCTCGCCGTCGAAGTGGACGTCGGCGGCCTGGCGCAACAGCTCGGTGCCGTGGGCGCGCAGCAGCTCAGCGGTGTTCACCCGTCCCGCCCACGCCTCGACCCCGGCGTCCGCCGGCGGGTCGAGCCGCTTCATCCGGTCGTCGAGGTCGGTGATCCCGAGGAACTCGCGCGCGTAGGCGCGCAGCCCGTGTGAGACCTCCTCGACGAGCTCCGCGGCGGCGTCGGGATCGCTCGCCGCGTGCGCGATCCGACCCCCGACGCGGATCGACCTGGTCAGGCTCCAGCCGGCCATCCGCAACCACGCGCCCGCCGCCACCCGCGCAAGAGCCGGGAGCGCCTCCACGACGGTCTCGGCGATCGGTTCGGGCTGCTGGCGCGGCTCTGGCTCGTCGTCGACGCCCATCCTCAGTGGAAGATCAGCAGGTGAACGAGACCGCCGGCGAATCCGAGCACCGCCCCATGGAGGAGCAGCAGCCACTCGTCCTCGCGGGTGGCCGTGCGCAGCATCTCGCCGAAGTCCGAAGGGCTCATCGCGCGCATCCTCTCCGCGATCAGCTTACGGAGGGCGGTGCTCTGGGAACGGCTGAACTCGGGATCGGAGAGCGGCCGCATCATCGACTCGACCGGTTCGGTGGCGAACGAGTGGCTGATCGCTTCGTATTCGCGCGGTCCGATCGCGACACGGATCGCCTGGTGCGCACGGCCCAGCGCGCGGTCGATAGCCGGACGCATCGACTCCTCGATCAGCGCGCGCGTGCGATCCGACTGCGGACCGTGCAGGAGTTCGTCGCCGAAGTTGGCGACGGTGACGATCTCGTCCGCGACGATCCGGGCGTACACGTCGGCCACCTCGGGCTGACGGCGAATGAACAGGCCGTGCAGTCGCAGCGGCCCGAACCGCCGGGGCTCGGCCGGCTCGTAGATCATCCACAGCGCCACCCAGTTCGTGACGTAGCCGACGAGCACGCCGAGGATCGGCAACAGCCACCAGAAGCTGACGAGATCGGTGAGCGCCGCGACCGGGATCCCGAGCGCGAACCCGAAGACGAAGCCGAAGTTCTGGATGAAGCGCAGCTCGCGCCGGCCCATGTCGAGGAATACGCGGTTGGCCAGCTCGGGGTCGAACCGACGGATGACCATCAGCTTCACGTCGACGAGCTGATCGATGTTCTCGGCGATCTGGCCGGTCAGCTCGGCCACGATCGCCGGTAGCTGCTGCTGCACGCGGGCCTGGATCAGCTCGCGCACCTGCGGGCCGAGCTGTTCCCACAGCCGCGGGCGCTCGCGGGTCATGATCCGATCGACGATCTCCCGGATGTCCGCGCGCGTGCTGCGCACGATCTGCTCGGCGATCCGGTCCGGATCGAGCTGGCGGAAGAACTCCTGCGGCGTGCCGAGCTTGGCGATCCCGCTGTCGACGGCCAGGCTGCCCATCTTCGCCGCGCGCGAGGGAACGATCCCCTGCCAGCCGATGCCGCCGACCATGACGCCGGGAATCTGGCGCAGCTTGTACGGCAGCAGCGTCGCCAGCGACTGGATCCACGGCGCGCGCACCCCGCGGAAGTGGACGGGGTAGAACAGCATCAGCACGCCGGTCCAGTTGGTGACGTAGCCGATCGCCCCGGTGAAGAACGGGACCGTGACAAGCGCCAGCGTGCTCAAGGTCGAGGCAACCGTACCCGACGGTGCCCGCGGCGGTTCGGGATCCATCCAGCTGTTCATCGGCCGGGGCGCTCGCCCCGAGGCCGCCTCGTTTCCGTAGGCTTTGCGGCCGATGCCCTACGTGGCTCTGATCACCGGCGCGTCCAGCGGGATCGGCGAGGCGACGGCGCGGCGGCTGGCCCGCGAGCCCGATACCAAGCTGATCCTGGTGGCCCGGCGCGGCGAGCGTCTGGCGCAGCTGGCGCAGGAGATCGGCGGCGCCGGCGTCCTGGCGCTGGACCTGACCGCGGGCGACGCGCCCGCCCAGGTGGCGGAGTTCGTCGAGCGTGAGCACGGCGGAGTGCTGCACCTGCTCGTGAACAACGCCGGGGCGTCGTGGCGGGGCACGTTCGCCGACACCGGCTCGGAGAACGTCGAGCGTCACATGGCGCTGAACTTCGACGCGCCGGTGCGCTTGATCGAGGCGCTGTTGCCGGTGTTGCGCCAGACGGCCGTCACGTGGTCCGATCCGGCCCGCCGCGTCGCGATCGTGAACGTCGCCTCGACCGCCAGCCGGGTCTCGCGGCCCGGCGCCGGCGCGTACTCCGCCAGCAAGTTCGCGCTCGCCGGCTGGAGTGACGCGCTATTCGCCGAGGAACGCCCGCACGGGGTCCACGTCGGCCTCGTGTTCCCGGGGTTCGTGCGGACCGAGGGCTTCCCGGCCGCCGAGCTGCTGGCCAAGCCGCACACGCGGCTGCTCGTGGCCGAGCCTGAGGCGGTCGCCGAGGCGATCATGGCCGCCGGGCCAGGGGGCGCCGCCGAGCGGTACGTCCCGCGCTACTACTGGCTCGCCGCCGCGGCTCGGATCCTGCTCCCCAGGGTCGTCAGACGGGGGGTCGCCGGTGGCGCCTTCACGACCTCGACCACACAGACTGACTGAGCTAACGGCACCGGCTAAGCTACACATCTGTAACCCAAGTATCAGGGAGTACTTCAATCATGACTTCACGCCGCGTTGCCGTGCTCGGCGGCACCCGGATTCCGTTCGCGCGCCAGGACGGCCCCTACGCGAGGGCCTCAAACCAGGACATGCTGACCGCGACGCTCGACGGCCTGGTCGGCCGCTTCGGTCTGGAGGGCGAGCAACTCGGCGAGGTCGCCGCCGGCGCCGTGCTGAAGCACAGCCGCGATTTCAATTTGACCCGGGAATCCGTGCTCGGTTCCGCGCTGGCGTCCGAGACGCCCGCCTACGACGTGCAGCAGGCCTGCGGCACCGGACTGGAGGCGACGATCCTCGTCGCCAACAAGATCGCGCTGGGGCAGATCGACTCGGCCATCGCGGGCGGCGTCGACACCACATCTGACGCGCCGCTGGCCTTGAACGAGGACCTTCGCCACGTGCTCTTGGAGCTGAACCGGGCGAAGTCGAACGCCGGCCGGCTGCGCGCGGCGGCGAAGCTCCGCCCGACGCAGATCGTCCCGGAGATTCCGCGCAACGCCGAGCCGCGCACCGGCCTGTCGATGGGCGAGCACGCCGCGATCACGGCGCAGGAGTGGGGCATCGGCCGCGAGGAGCAGGACGAGCTTGCGGCGGCCAGCCACCAGCACCTGGCTTCGGCCTACGACCGCGGCCACGAGGACGACCTGGTGATGCCCTACCTCGGCCTGGAACGCGACCAGAATCTGCGACCCGATTCGACGCCCGAGAAGCTGGCCAAGCTCCGCCCCGTGTTCGGCGGCCCCGACGGGACGATGACGGCGGGCAACTCGACGCCGTTGAGCGACGGCGCCTCGGCCGTTCTGCTGGCCGGCGAGGAGTGGGCGGCCGAGCACTCGCTGCCGGTGCAGGCGTACTTCGTCGATGCTCAGACGGCGGCCGTCGACTACGTCCACAAGCGCGAGGGGCTGTTGATGGCGCCCGCCTACGCCGTGCCGAAGCTGCTGGCCCGGCACGGGCTGTCGCTGCAGGACTTCGACTTCTACGAGATCCACGAGGCGTTCGCCTCGCAGGTGCTGAGCACGCTGAAGGCGTGGGAGGACGCGGTCTTCTGCCGCGAGCGGCTCGGCCTGGACGCGCCGCTGGGGTCGATCGACCGCTCGAAGCTGAACGTCGCCGGAGGCTCGCTCGGCGCCGGGCATCCGTTCGGGGCGACCGGCGGGCGGATCGTCGCCAACCTCGCCAAGCTGCTCGCCGAGCGCGGCTCCGGCCGGGGGCTGATCTCGGTCTGCGCGGCCGGCGGACTCGGAGTCACCGCGATCATGGAGGCCGCATAGCCATGGCTGATCGTTACGCCCAGCTCGTCAACAACCCGGTCGGGAAGTTCGTCTCCAAACAGGTCGGGCTGCCCCGCCCGGTCACGCTGGAGCGCTACCGGCCCGGGCAGCCGGTGATCTCGGGACCAGTGCTGCTCGGCGCCGCCCAGGGCTCGCGGCTGACCGGAGCGGTTGCTGCGGTGCTCTCGGCGGTGGGGGCGGAGGTGCACACCGCGCTGCGCGACGAGCTGCGCACCGCGGCGGCCGACGCCGGGCTCGACGCGAAGGTCTGGAACCCGGACGTGGCGCCCACCGATCACACGTTCAAGGCGCTCGTGTTCGATGCCACTGGGATCACCGCCACCGATCAGCTCGTTCAGGCGTGGGCGTTCCTGCACCCGACGATCAGGCGCGTGCGAACGTGCGGACGCGTGATCGTGCTCGGCACGCCGCCCGGCGAGGCCAAGGATCCGCCCGAGGCGACGGCGCAGCGCGCGCTGGAGGGCCTCGTGCGATCGATCGGCAAGGAGGTCGGCAAGGGTGCGAGCGCGCAGCTCGTGTATGTCTCTGGCAAGGGCGAGGACCAGCTCGAATCGACGCTTCGTTTCCTGCTCTCGCCGAAGTCGGCCTACGTCTCGGGCCAGGTGATCCGGGTCGGGCCGGCCAAGCGCGCCGCGGCGACGACGGCCGAGCTCGCCGCGCTGGACTGGGAGCGTCCACTGAACGGCAAGGTGGCGCTCGTCACCGGCGCCGCCCGGGGGATCGGCAAGGCAATCGCCGAGACGCTGGCACGCGACGGCGCGCACGTCGTCGGCCTCGACGTGCCGGCGCTGGCCGAGGAGCTGCGGGCCGTCACCGACGCGATCGCCGGGTCGGCGGTCACGGTGGACATCACCCATGCCGACGCGCCAGACACGATCGCGTCGTCTCTGCTGGAGGCTCACGGCGGCGTCGACGTCGTCGTCCACAACGCCGGCGTGACGCGTGACAAGACGCTCGGGCGGATGACCGAGGAGCTGTGGCAGCTCGTGCTCACGGTGAACCTGGAGGCCGAGCAGCGCATCGACCACGAGCTGTTCGACCGCAAGGTCGTGCGCGCCAACGGGCGCGTGATCTGCGTCTCTTCGATCAGCGGGATCGCCGGTAACGCCGGTCAGACGAATTACGCCACTTCGAAGGCCGGTGTAATCGGCATGGTGCAGGCGTGGGCGCCCGAGCTCGCCAAGCGCGGCGCGACGATCAACGCTGTCGCCCCGGGCTTCATCGAGACCCAGATGACGGCCGCGATGCCGATCACAATCAGGGAGGCCGGCCGGCGGATGAACAGCATGTCGCAGGGCGGGCTGCCGATCGACGTCGCCGAGACGATCGCCTGGTACGCCAATCCCGCCTCGGGCGGCGTGAACGGCAACGTCGTCCGCGTCTGCGGTCAGTCGCTCCTGGGAGCCTGAGCATGAGCGCCAGCAAAACCGAGCGGGTGCTTGGTGGGTCGCCGGGGATGCTGCCGATGTTCGTCAAGGCGGGCGCAGCGATGATCCCCGGCGCCTCGAGGCTGCCGTTCGTCGGCGGAGGCGGCCGCGCCATTCCCGAGCTGGCGCTGACGCTGGCCGACGTGAGCGTCGATCGCGACCGTCTCGCCGCGTACGACCGCGTGTGCGGCTTCACGCTCCGCGACGTGCTGCCGGCAACCTACCCGCACATGCTCGCCTTCCCGCTGCACCTGAAGCTGATGACCGACCCGAGCTTCCCGTTCCCGGCCATTGGGCTCGTGCACGTCTACAACCGCATCACCCAGCACCGGCCCATCGACGCCGGCGAGCGGCTGTCGATCACCGTCCACTCCGGCCCGCTGCGGCCCCACCCGCGTGGCCAGCAGTTCGACGTCATCTCACAGGCACGGGCGGGCGACGAGGTCGTCTGGGAGGAGGTCTCGACCAACCTCCGGCGTGGCCGGCCCGACGAGTCGGCGCAGGCCCCCGACGTCGCCTCGGCCCAGGACCTGCCGGCCTCGGCGACGTGGAGGCTGCCCGGCGATCTCGGCCGCCGCTACGCGTCGGTGTCGGGTGACTTCAACCCGATCCACATCCATCCGCTCACCGCCCGGCTGTTCGGCTTTAACTCCGCGATCGCCCACGGCATGTGGACGAAGGCCCGCTGCCTGGCCGCGCTGCAGGAACGCCTCCCCGCCGCCTACACGGTCGAAGTGGCGTTCAAGCGCCCGATCCTGCTGCCGGCGAGGGTCGAGTTCACCGAGCGGCTCGCCGACACGGGCATCGCCTTCGGCGTCCGCGACGCCCGCCAGGCGCTGCCGCATCTCGATGGCGACGTGCGCTTCGGCTGAGCGCCGGCGTCAGGCTTCCGGGACGAGCTCGTAGGTGAGGAAGGCGAGGCCGTCACCGATCGTCTTGGTGTCGATGAGACGCATGGGCTTCGTGTCGGTGGTCTCGCCGAACAGGCGCTTGCCGGCCCCGAGCACGACGGGGTAGACGACCAGGCGCAGCTCGTCGACGAGATCGTGCTCGATCAGCGTGCGACCGAGCTGATAGCTGGCGTAGACGAGGATCTCCCCATCCAGCTCCCGCTTCAGCTTCGACACCTCGTCCACGACTTCGCCCGTCAGGACCGTCGCGTTGGTCCAGCGGGGACGCTCGAGGGTGGAGGACACGACGTACTTGGGCAGGCCGTTCAACCGGTCGGCCCACTCGCCCGTCCGCGATGACCACCGCGCGGCGAACCACTCGTCGCTGCGCCGTCCCAGCAGCAGCGCGTCGGTGCGCAGCGCCTCGTCGAGCGAGACCATGCCCCACTCTTCGAGGTCCTTGCCCCCAAACCGGCCGAACCAGCCGCCGTGCCGGAAGCCCTCCTGACCGTCCGGGTCCTGGACGACCCCGTCGAGCGATGCGTTCGTGCTGATCACGATCTTTCCCATCTCGATGCTCCTTCGGTTGGACTGTTACGTGCTGCATGTGTTGAGGCGCGCGGCTCGACGAAAACTTCGCGGCGAATTTCGAGCTCCCCGAACGTCCTTACTTCTGATGCCGGTGACAAGCAGAGCCAGTGCGAGGATGCGAGCGTGACCGAGCAGACGCTCACCCGTGCGCGCGCCGGTGACGAGGACGCGTTCCGCGAAATAACTGGTCGCTACCAGCGCGAGCTACAGCTGCACATATACCGGATCGTGGGCTCCGAACAGGACGCCGAGGACCTGCTGCAAGAGACGCTGCTGGCCGCCTGGCGTGGGCTGTCGAAGTTCGAGGGACGCGCGTCGCTCCGGGCATGGCTGTACCGGATCGCCACCAACCGCTCGCTCGATGCGCTGCGGGCGAGCCGGCGCCGTCCGGTAGAGGAGCGGATCCCGCAGATGCCTGAGCCGACACGCTGGAACGAGCCGGTGTGGCTCGAGCCCTACCCCGACGTTCTGCTGGAGGGGATCCCGGACGAGGCCCCTGGACCGGAGGCGCGGTACGAGACCAAGGAGGCGATCGCGCTGGCCTTCATCGTCGGCCTTCAGCATCTCCCGCCGCAGCAGCGCGCGGTGCTCGTGCTGCGCGACGTGCTGGGCTACCGCGCCGCGGAGGTGGCCGAGATGCTCGAGACCACCGAGGCGTCGGTCAACAACGTGCTCCGCCGCGCGCGGGCGGCGTTCGAAACCCGCCTGCCGGCCACCGGACGCGAACGCGCGCCGCTCCCGAACTCCCAGCTGGAGCGCGACGTCGTCGGCCGCTTCGCCGAAACGGTCGAGAACGGAGACGTCGACGGCATGGTCGCCCTCCTCACCGACGACGCCTGGCTGACGATGCCGCCGCTCCCGCACGCGTACCAGGGACGTCAGGCCATCGGCACGTTCCTCCGTGGCGCCGAGGCGCGCCGGGGCGCGCCGATGCGGTTGGTGGCCACGCGCGCCAACACACAGCCGGCGTTCGGCTGTTACCTCGCGGTGCCCGAGACCGACATCGCACGTGCGTTCTCGCTGTTTGTGCTGACCCTTCAGGACGACCGGATCGCCGCCATCACGTGGTTCCGCGACAGCAGCGTGTTCCCGTACTTCGGGCTGCCGCGGATGCTGCGATAGGCAATTCGTGTCTGTCGACCGATGAGGTCCGGCGCTTCTCACCGTTAGAGATAGTGAGAGCGAAATGGGAACTGCTGAATCCGATCAGACCGAGATCCGCGTGCTGCTGGCGCGGGCGCAAGCGGGCGACGAGCGGGCGTTCCGTGCGCTGGTGGAGCCGTACCGGCGGGCGCTGCAGGTCCATTGCTACCGAATGCTCGGCTCATCGCACGACGCCGAGGACATCGTCCAGGAGACGTTGCTGCGGGCGTGGCGGGCGCTGGAGCGGTTCGAACCACGCGCGTCGGTGCGGACGTGGCTGTACCGGATCGCCACCAACGCCTGTCTCGACGAGCTGGAGCGGCGGCCGAATAGGCCGGAGCCGGTTGAGCCGTTCCCGAACGAGCTGCTCGACCAAGCGGCCGCTCCGGTCTACGACCCGGCCGCTCGCTACGCGCTCCGCGAGGGGATGGAGCTCGCGCTGCTGTCGGCGATCCAGCTGCTGCCAGGCCGCCAGCGGGCGGTGCTGATCCTCCGCGACGTGCTCGGGTGGACCGGTCCCGAAGTGGCGACGCTGCTCGACTCGACAGTCGCGTCGGTGAACAGCGCGCTGCAGCGCGCCCGGGCGACGATCGACCGCGCCCTGCCCGAGCGGGCCTATGGGGCCTCGGCTGACGACGAGCTCGAACTGCTGCGCCGCTACCTCGACGTCTGGAACGCCGACGATTTCGACGGGCTGGTCGGGCTGCTGCGCGAGGACGCCGTACTGCGGATGCCGCCGCGACCGTCGGTTGCCGGCGCCCGCGCGATCGCCGGGTTCCTGCGTGACGCCGCCCACGGCGACTTCGCGACGATGAGGCTGACCGCAACCCGGGCCAACGGCCGTCCAGCGGTCGTCGTGCAACGGATTGCGGCGGACGGGTCGCTGCTGCCACACGGGATCTTGGTGCTCGAGGTCTCCGGCGGTCGGATCGCCGGTTTCGACGCGTTCATCGACGCCAGGTTCCTGCCGGGCTTTGGCTTTCCCGCCACCACAACCGCTGGGCTCCGATGACGTCCCCACCCATCCATCGGTGGCGAGCGTTCTCGCTGCTCGCCGTCGCAGCGTTCATGACCGTTATGGACCTGACGATCGTCAACACCGCGCTGCCGACGATCGGCCGAAAGCTCCACTTCTCGGAATCGAGCCTGCTGTGGGTCGTGACCGCATACGGGCTGGCATACGGCGGCTTTCTGCTGCTCGGCGGCCGTGCCGCCGATCTCCTCGGGCGCCGCCGGATGATCATCGCCGGCCTCGCCGTGTTCACCGGCGCGTCGCTGGGAGCGTCGCTCGCTCGCGGCGAGGCGGTGCTGATCGCGATGCGCGCCGTCCAGGGGCTTGGCGCCGCGACGTTTCTCCCGGCCGCGCTGTCGACCGTTCGGAACATGTTCACCGAGGGCGCCGAGCGCAACAAGGCGCTCGGAATCTGGGGAGGTCTCGCCGCTCTCGGTGCGACGTTCGGGCTCGTGCTCGGCGGCATCCTGACGCGGTTCGCCGGCTGGCAGTACGTCTTTCTGCTGAACGTCCCGGTCGGCCTGGTCGCGCTGCTGCTGATCCGGCGTGTCGTGCCCGAGACCAGGGTCGATATCGCGCGCCGGCGGTATGACCCGCTGGGCGCGGTGACGGTGACCGGCTCGCTGGTGCTGCTCGTGTACGCGATCGCGCAAGCACCACACGTTGGTTGGGGCGCGACGCAGACGATCGCCGAGCTGGCGATCGCCGCCACCCTGCTCGCAGCGTTCCTGGTGATCGAGAGTCGCGGCGAGGCACCACTGATGCCGCTGCGGATCTTCCGCCTCAGGACGCTCACCGGGGCGAACTGCGTCGGCTTCCTCCTCGGCGCGAGCTTCTACGCCTTCATCTTCATCGGCACCCTGTACATGCAGCAGGTGCTCGGCTTCTCGGCGTTGCAGGGCGGCTTCGCGTGGGCAACGGCCGGGATCGCCTCGATGCTGTTCGCCGGCGTCTCGCAGCTGCTCGTCACGAAGGGCTCCGCGAAGCTGGTCATGGCGTTCGGAATGAGTGTCATCGGCGTCGGTGCGATCTGGACCGCACAAGCGCCCGTCCACGGGCACTTCTGGGGGAACCTGTTCGGACCGTTCCTCCTCGCCGTCGGGATGGGAACCGCTTTCGCGTTCATTCCGGTATCGATCGCCGCTCTCGCCGGCGTCGGCGACGACGACGCCGGGCTGGCATCCGGGCTGATCTACACCTCCCAGGAGCTCGGCGGCGCGCTCGGTATCGCGATCGCGTCAAGCATCGCCGCAAGCCATTCCAAAGTGCTCCTCCGCGGAGGGGACAGCGTCCACGCGGCGCTCACCGGCGGATTTCACTCCGCCCTCTGGGTGTCCGGCGGGATCGCGCTGCTCGGTATCCCGGTCACGTTCCTGCTGATCCGCAGGGAGGAGATGGCAACGGCAGTCGCCACGACCGCGCTCGGAGACCCACAACCCGGGTTTGCCACGTGACGCGCCGCACCCGGACAATCATCAACGACCGCACCGAGTCTCAAGACTCATCACCAAAGGACCCAGTCAATGCGCCAGAGCACAGCACTTGACGCCGCCGCGACCCGGCTACGCGAGCTTCACCAGATCGGCCGACCCCTGTTGCTCGTCAACGTCTGGGACGCGACCACCGCCCGGTCGGTGCTCGCGGCCGGCAGCCCGGCCATCGCCACCTCCAGCGTGGCGATGGCCGCCGCCCGGGGTGGCTCGGACGACAACAGCGACCATCGGGCCGCGTTCGACCAGCTCCGCCAGATCACTGCCGCAGTCGACGTGCCGGTCACGGCCGACCTCGAGGCCGGCTACGACTTGAGCCCGGGCGACCTGGTCGACGCGTTGCTCGACGCGGGCGCCGTCGGATGCAACATCGAGGACACCGATCACAGGGCCGGCGACCGGCTCCTCGACGCGGAGAAGCAGGCCGCCTACCTCGCCGGGATCCGCGCCGCCGCGCAGGAGCGCGGCGTCGGGATCGTGCTCAACGCCCGGATCGACGCCATCATCCGGCACCCACAGCGCGACCCGGCCGCCGCACTGGACGAGGTCCTGCGCCGCGCCCACCTGTACCTCGACGCGGGCGCGGACTGCGTCTACCCCGTCAGCCTGCGCGACCCCGGGCTCGTGGCCCGGACCGTCAACGAACTCCACCGCCCGGTCAACGTCAACCCCTCAGACCCCCTCGTCGCCCTCTCCGACGCCGGAGCCGCCCGGATCTCGCTCGGTGGCGGCGTCCACAGCTGGATGATGCGTGAGCTACAACGGCGATCCACGAGCTTGTTGGCCGGCGACGCCACGGCGTTCGCGTAGCCCTCAGTGCTCGTCGTCGGTGATCTCCTTGAATACCTGAGCCAGCCGGTTGAGCACGGCGGCGGCGGCGCGGAGCTCGTGGTCGCCGAACTCGCTCATCGCCTCGCGCCAGCGGCCCTCGAAGCGGGCCTTGCGCTCGTCGACCAGGTGCCGGCCGCGCTCGGTCAGCTCGACCAGCACGACACGCTTGTCGGTCACCGAGCGGATGCGGAACACGAGCCCTTGCGTCTCCAGGCTGTCGAGCATCTGCGTGACGGTCGCCGGCGACAGGTCGGCGGCGTCGGCGAGCTCGCGGGAGGACAGCTTCGTCCGATCGGCCAGCCCGAACAGCAGGCTGTACTGGGCGTAGCTGAGCTCGCCGGGGCGCTGCGTCTCGCGGCCGCGCAGTCGACGGACGGCCACCGTCGCCGCCTTGAAGGCACGCGACACCGCGACCAGCGGATCCGAGGCCTCCGGCTCCGGCTCGGACGGCTGCGACGACGGTGAGACGACCGCGTCGGTCATACCGGCACCCCCTCGGCGATCGCCTCGGCCCGGGGCGCTTGCGCCGCGAGCGCCTCGCCCGCCTTGGCGGCGCGGGCCCGCCGCTCGGCCAGGGTCAGGATCACGCATGGGATGATCGCCAGCGCGATCAGCCCGGTCGACCACCAGAACGCGGTGCCGTAGGCCGAGCCCTGCGCGGCCAGCGTGTGAGCGCCGATCAGCCCGCGCTGCAGCACGACTGCCATCACCGCGGTGCCGATCGAGCCGCCGATGCGCTGCAACAGGTTCAGCTGGGGGGTCGCGTGCGACAGCTCGGATCGCTCCAGCGCGGCGAAGGCGGCGGTCATCGCGGGCATGAAGGCGAAGCCCATGCCGACGCCGCGGACGAGCATGGCGCCACCGAGCAGGGGGACCGACGTGTGGGCGCCGATCAGTCCGAACGGGACCGTGGCGAGCGCGGTGATGATGACGCCGATCAGGGCGACCGGACCGCCGCCGAAGCGGTCGGCGAGCTTGCCGGACAGCGGCATCACCAGCGCCATGCCGATGCCCTGCGGACCGGTTAGCAGGCCGGTGTCGACGACGCTGTAGTGGCGCACGTTCTGCCAGTAGAGCGGCAGCAGGATCATCGAGCCGAACAGCGCGGCGCCGAGGCAGAACATCGCGAACGAGGCGGTGGAGAAGGTTGGCCGGCGGTACAGCCGCAGGTTCAGCAGCGGATGCCGGACGCGCAGCGCGTGGACGACGAAGGCGCCGATCAGCGCGAGGCCGACGAGCACGGGCACCACCACCCGGGTGGCCGTGAAGGTGCCGAGCGTGCCGATCTCGGCGAGCCCGTAGGTGAGCAGCACCACGCCGGAGGCCATCAGCGCGAGCCCGGTCACGTCGAGCCGGTCGGTCGGCGCCGGCTTCACGTTGGGCAGGATCCGCAGGGCGGCGATCACCGCGATCACCCCGATCGGCACGTTCACGTAGAAGATCCATCGCCACGAGACGCTGTCGACGATCAGGCCGCCGATCGTCGGACCAAGGATCGGCGCGAGCATCATCGGGACGGCGACGAGGCTCATCACCCGGCCCATCCGCTTGGGCCCGGCCGCCTCGGCCATCATCAGCTGGCCGACCGGCAGGATCATCCCGCCGCCGACGCCCTGAAGCACGCGGAACAGGATCAGTTCGGTGCTCGACGTGGCCAGCCCGCAGAGCGCCGAGCCGAGCGTGAACAGCACGATCGAGACGAGGTAGATCCGCTTGGCGCCGACACGACGGGCGGCCCAGCCGGTGACCGGGATCACGGCAGCGAGCGCCAGCATGTAGCCGGTCACCACCCACTGGATGTCGCTGATCTTCGAGTGGAGGTCGTGTCCGAGCGTGGCCAGCGCCACGTTCACGATCGTCGTGTCGAGGATCGACATCATCGATCCGAGGATCACGACCGAGCTGATCTTCCAGACGTACGGCTCGATTTTGTCTGATGCGGAGGTCAAGACGCGCGGCTTCCCAGGGCGAATAGGACGGTACCGAACGGTAGGGTAGCGAACTTTTAGGTACCAAATCAAGAGGTTGGAACCCCACCACGAACCGCTGTTCGCGTCCGGCGTCTATCGTGGGGTGGTAATGACAACTTTTGACGAGCTGGGGCTGGCGCCCGAGATCCTTGAAGCAGTACACGACGTCGGCTACGAGTCGCCCAGTCCGATCCAGGAGGAGGCGATCCCGTCGTTGCTGCAAGGGCTCGACGTGATCGGGCAGGCCCAGACCGGCTCCGGCAAGACCGCCGCGTTCGGGCTGCCGATGCTCCAGTACGTGGATCCCTCCGAGCACGAGGTCCAGGGTCTCGTCCTGACCCCGACGCGCGAGCTCTGCATCCAGGTCACGCAGGCCCTCCGCGCCTACGGCAAGCGCAAGGGCGTCGACGTGGTCGCGGTGTTCGGCGGAGCGCCGATCCGCACCCAGCAGGCGCAGCTGCGCGCCGGGGGCCACGTCGTCGTCGGTACCGTCGGGCGCGTCAAGGACCTGATCAGCCGTCACACGCTGATGCTGCACTCCTGCCGCTTCGTGGTTCTCGACGAGGCCGACGAGATGCTCGACCTCGGCTTCCTGGAGGACGTCGAGCGGATCCTGTCGCTCACTCCCTCCAGCCGCCAGACCGCGCTGTTCAGCGCCACGATGCCACCCGAGATCCGCCGGCTGGCCGATCAGTATCTGTACAACCCGGTGCTGGTGAAGGTGAAGACCGCGACGCTGACGGTCGACACCGTCGAGCAGTTCGCGCTTGAGGTGGCCCAGCGCGACAAGCCCGACGCGCTCGTCACGGTGCTCGAAGCCGAGCGCCCCGAGCAGGCGCTCGTGTTCGTGCGCACGAAGATCCGCTGCGACCAGCTCTACCGGAAGCTGCGCGACAAGGGGATGAACGTCAAGGCGCTGCACGGCGACATGTCGCAGGGGTCGCGCGACGGCGTGATGATCTCGTTCAAGGACGGGCGCCTGCCGCTGCTGATCGCGACCGACGTCGCCTCGCGCGGGCTCGACATCTCCGGCATCTCGCACGTGATCAACTTCGACGTGCCGACGTCCCCGGACGTCTACGTTCACCGGATCGGGCGGACCGGCCGGGTCGGACGCAGCGGCCGCGCTATCACCTTCTACGAGCCGCGGCAGAGCAAAGAGGTGGCGGCGATCGAGAAGCACGCCGGTGTGAAGCTCGCGCCCTGGGTGAAGGACGCGCACGTGGCGCCGACCGCGCCCGTCCCGAAGCCAAAGCGGCACTCCAAGCCACACGCCCCCGCCAACGGCGACGGCGCCGCGATCGGCACGAAGCTGATCGTCTCCGGGGGCCGGGCGCAGGGGATCGAGCCCTCGGACCTGATCCACGCGCTGACGTCCACGGGCGGCCTCGACGGTGAGGCCGTGCGCAACGTCCGGGTGCTCGAGCAGTTCAGCTTCGTCGAGGTGCCCGCCGGTGACGTCGAGCGGATCGTCGATGCGCTCGACGGGACCGAGGTGCGCGGCCACGCGCTGCGCCTCGAGCCGGCCGCTGCCTGAGCGCCGGGTAGGTAGGGTCCAGGGCATGAGCACAGCCAAGATGCAGACGACCCTCGGCCCGATCGAAATTGAGTTGTTCGACGACGACGCGCCGAAGACGGTGGCGAACTTCACGAAGCTCGCCGGCGATGGGTTCTACGACGGAATCATCTTCCATCGCGTGATCCCGGACTTCATGATCCAGGGCGGATGCCCGGAGGGCACCGGCACCGGTGGTCCGGGTTACACGTTCGAGGACGAGTTCAACCAGCACAAGGTCGTGCGTGGAGCGCTGGCGATGGCCAACAGCGGACCGAACACGAACGGCTCGCAGTTCTTCATCGTCACGACGGACAGCGCGCCGTGGCTTGACGGCAAGCACAC
>DASZLC010000079.1:0-2031 GCA_035552615.1 Solirubrobacteraceae bacterium | reverse complement strand
CGGGTAATGGAGGCGCTCGCCACCGCTGCGGCCGAGGCCGATGCACCGCACGCCGAAGCGCTCGCCGCCCTCTGCGCCCGCGCTCGAAGGGCGG
Source organism: Solirubrobacteraceae bacterium (assembly GCA_035552615.1). Taxonomy (GTDB): domain Bacteria; phylum Actinomycetota; class Thermoleophilia; order Solirubrobacterales; family Solirubrobacteraceae; genus Palsa-465. Next base: position 1,937 of record DASZLC010000079.1, on the reverse strand, counting down.
CGGTCGGCCGAGCGCATCTGCCGCTCGGAGATCTGCTCGCTCAGCTCGCCGAATGCCCCGTCCCGCGCTGCCAGCCACACCCAGGCCATCCCGACGTCGTGCCGGTAGCCCATCTGGTCGACCCGCGTGGCCCTCCGGGCGCTGCCGATGACATCCAGTCCGGAGCGCGTGATCGAGTAGTGCTTCGCCTGCTCGTGGTAGATCTGGCCGCTGGCGACGTACTCCAACGAGACGAGCCGCTCCAGACGCCCCCGCGCTGTCGCCGCGCTGACGCCGAGCAGCCGCTCGACGTGGTTGGCGCGCGCGATCCGGTGCTCGGCGAGGAACTCGAGCACGGCGCGATCGGTGACGGTCAGTGCGGGCGGATTGTCCACTCCCCCTTAAGAGCCGCCAGCACGGAGTTTTCGCCCCCCCTGTGTCAGGCGACGACGGTGAGGCCGCCGGGAACGACGTCGAACGTCGCCTCCGTCGCCTCGCCGATGTAGTCGCCGTCGACCTGCAGCGGGAGCGGGCGCTCGTCGACCGAGGCGACCGTCAGCTCGCGCACGCCGGAGAACGGGTGGATCCGACGGTGCTTTGAGAGGCGAAGCCGCGGTGATAGGGCGCGCGCGGCGATCGTCGGCACGTCAAGCGGGTTAGCCCGCTTCAGCACGACGCCGGCCAGATCGCCGCTGTCGAGCGCGACGTTCTCGCCCATCTGCACCGGGCGGTTGCCGAAGTACGTGTACGGCGTCGCGTTCTGGACGATCGCGGTGACGCCGCCGACACTGACGCCGTCGACGTCGGCCTGCAAGCGCGGCGGGTGGAACAGGTAGCGGCGGTTGAAGACCCTCGTGATGACCCACGCGTAGTACCACTCGCCGAGCCGGGTCTTCAGCCGTGGGTGGGCGTCGACGCGCTCGACGACGTTCGCGTCGAGCCCGACCCCGGCCGAGAAAACGAAGTGGCGGCCGTTGACGCGACCGACGTCGACGCGGCGTGGGCGCCAGTCGTCGGCGAGCCCGAGGAGATGCTCGGTGGCATCGACGACGTCGGTCGGGATCCCGAGGATCCGGCAGTAGACGTTGGCGCGTCCGCCCGGCAGGCAGCTGAGCGGCGTGTCGGAGCCGACGAGGCCGTTGGCCGCCTCGTTGACCGTGCCGTCGCCGCCGAAGGCGACGACCAGGTCGTAGCCCTCGCTGGCCGCCGCACGGCACAGGTCGGTGGCGTGGTCGCGCCGCTCGGTGTCGATCGCGTCGACCTGGAAGCTGCCGCGCAGCGCGTACACGACGAGGTTCTTCAGCCGGTCTGACACGGTCGTCGCGTACGGGTTGACGATGATCAGCAGGCGCTTGCTCGGTCGGCCGGCGCCCGTGGCCAGCCGCGCCTGCAGGCGCTCGATCGGATCGGTTGACGTGGCAGCCATGCCGGGCTCCTGAACACCGTAGCCGGGCCGGGGTTACGCGCCCGCCGTCTTGCCGCCGACCGGGAGCTGTTTATACTTGGCGCCACATAGCAGTACGCATCCAGAGGGGTGGAGGGAAATGGCCCTACGAAACCCCGGCAACCTCCCGTAAGGGAAAGGTGCCAATTCCATCAGGCTCCAACGACAAGCCTGGGAGATGTGGGTAGGGCGGCCGCGACCTCCGAACCCAAGAATCCCGGCGGAGGTTTTTAGATATGCCGCCACAGTCACTTCGCTGTAAGGAATGCAAGACCGAGTACCCGCTCGACGCGCAGTACGTATGCTCGCGCTGCTTCGGTCCGCTCGAGGTCGCTTACGCGCCTCGGGATGAGATCGATCCGGCCGAGCTCAAGCGCCGGATCCAGTCCGGCCCGCACTCGCTCTGGCGCTACGCCGACTTCCTGCCGGTCGCCCCGCCCCGCGGTGCGCTGCCGGCGGGGTGGACACCGCTGCTGAAGGCCGACCGGCTCGCCGATGCGCTCGGCCTGGGGGA
>DASZLC010000078.1:0-2683 GCA_035552615.1 Solirubrobacteraceae bacterium | reverse complement strand
GAAGCGCACGTGCGTAAAGAACTCGCGGGTCCCGTGGTCGCCGAACGCGGCGTAGCTGAGCGCGTCGCCGGCCTCCGGGCCCGAGCACGTCTCGACGTCGTCGGCGTCGACCGTGACCGTGCACGAGGCGACCCACGGGGTGCCGGCGATCATCCGCTCCCAGCGATCCTCGATCGGCTCGACACGACCGTTGTGGAAGCCGAGATGGGGCTGGTCGTGCATGCACTCCAGACACTGGACGACCGCTTCCTGCATCTCGTCGACCACCTCGCCGCGCTCGCCGCTCTCGGGGTCGATCCGGTGGATCCCCTCGTAATGCACCTGCACTTCGAGGTTTTGGGACCAGCAGCGGTAGCAACGAAGCCAGCTGCGAACCTCGATTGAGCCCTCCATCTCGGAGATTCTAGGACGGTCTGCGGGCACTCCGCGAGCGTCGCCGTATGCTCGCCTCCGTGATCACCCCAGAGCGCCCGCCGATCGGCGTGATCCTGGCCGGCGGCGCCGGGCGGCGGCTCGGCGGCGGCAAGGCGCTCGCGTCGCTGGCGGGGCGGCCGCTGATCTCCTATCCGCTGTGCGCGATGGCCGCGGCGCTGGGCGACGTCGCGGTGGTCGCCAAGCCGAGGACCGCACTGCCCGCTTTCGAGCGCAGGGTCTCCGTGTGGCGCGAGCCCGAGTCACCGAGCCATCCGCTGGTCGGGATCGTGGAGGCGCTGCGGCGGGCCGGCGGGCGCGCGGTCGTCGTGTGCGCGGGCGACATGCCCTTCGTCGGGGTTGACGTCCTGCGGTCACTCGCGGGCGCGGACGTGGGCTCCGCGGCGGCGGTCGTGGCCTGTGATGGGGAGGGCGCGCTGCAACCGGCCCTGGCACGCTACGACGCGAGCGGGCTCGACGTGTTGGAGCGGGCGCTCGGATCCGATCGGCCGCTGCGGGCGCTGATCGGCGCCCTGGGGCCCGCGACGCTGCCCGTGGATGAGCGCACGCTGTTCAACGTCAACACGCCCGCGGACCTCGAGCGGGCGCGTGGGATGCTCGCCGGCCGTTAGCCAAACGTGAAGTCGTAGGCCCGCACGCCGCGCGGCACGTCGAGCGTGAACGTGTGCGCCGAGGCGCTTGGCAGCGAGATCAGCCCGTACAGCCGCTGACCCCGAACGGTCACCAGCCCGCCCGGGCGGACATCGGCGCCCGCGTCTGCGGCCTTGACCGGATGGCCGTCGAGCAGCACTCGCACGACGCGCGGCGAGCTGTCCGCTGAGGTCAGCACCAGGTAGACGCGCGCGGCTTGGAAGCGCCCGATGATCGTCGTCCCGGCGCCGGCGGGCGTCGCGGATTGGCTGGTCACCGTCCAGGTGCCGTGCAGGCCGAACTCATTGAGCGCCGGCACCAGCACGCCGGGGTAGAAGTGCGTGCCGCTCAGCAGCGTCTGCGCGAAGCCCTGCGAGCGCTGGGAGTTGAGGTAGGTCTCGGGCGTCCCCAGCCCGGCCGAGGGCATGATCGCGTGCGCGGTCATCGGCGGCGGCAGGTTGTGGGCGCCGGCGTCGTACAGCAGCTGGCGCACGGCCGCCTCGTCCTGCTTGTAGTCGCCCTCGCCGAACTGCGTGTGGCGGACCTCGCCGTGGGCATCGAGCAGGTACTCGGCCGGCCAGTACTCGTTCTGGTAGGCGTTCCACGTGCCGTACTGGTTGTCCTGGACGACCGGGTAGCGCAGACCGTCGGACTGGATCGCCTGGGCGACGTTCCCGGCCTCCTGCTCGAAGGTGAACTCGGGCGTCTCGACGCCGACGATGTCGAGCCCATAGCGGTGATAAGTCGCATACAGCCCCTTGAGGAACGGCAGCGTCCGGATGCAGTTGATGCACGTGTAGGTCCAGAAGTCGACCAGGACGACGTGGCCGCGCAGGCCGGCCAGCGTCAGCGGTCTGTCGCCGGGCGTGTTGAACCACATCTGCGTGCGCGTGAAGTCCGGGGCCACGCCGAGCTTCGGCAGCGACGGCGTCTTGACACCCGGGATCGAGACGCCGGGCTGGCTGGGCATCGGCGTCTCGGCCGCCTCGCTCTGGCGGGTCGCAAAGCGCGACGCCGGGCGCAGCGAAGCAAGCCGGTTCTGGACCGCGGTCGAGTTCTCCAGCGCCCGCGTCGGATCGACGAGGAACGCGGGCAGGCTGGTGTCCTTGGCCAGCGCCTCCTCGAAGCGGACGTCGAGGTTGAACGCCATCAGCGCGCCGGTCACCAGCAGCACCACGCCGAGCGAGCGCTCGACCGTGTGTCCGCGGGCACGGCGGCGCACGCGATCCAGCACGGCACGGCCACCGAGCCCGTAGAGCAGCATCACGGCGCTGAGCCCGGCGGCGTAGGCGAGCGCTACCGCGACGATCCTGGCCGAGGCGCCGTTTGAAGCGCTGACTGAGGTGACGGCGGCGAGAATCGGCCCGGCACACGGCGCGCAGACGAATCCGAGCGCGCCGCCGACCCCGACGCCCGACCAGAAGCCACTACCGCGCGTCTTGGGACCAAACCGAGCCAACCGGGACAGCGGCGCCTGGATGCGCTCTGCCAGCTCCGGGATCAGCAGCACGAAGCCGAACGCGACCAGCACGATGATCGCGAGCGAGCGCGCCGCGCCGCTGGCGAGCCCGACCCCCTTGACCAGCTGAGCGAGCGCGACGATCGCGACCGTGAACGTCAC
>DASZLC010000077.1:0-13308 GCA_035552615.1 Solirubrobacteraceae bacterium | reverse complement strand
CTGATTCGCTGGCGCGCCTTTCGCCGTCAGCGCGGGTTCTGCAGGGCGTGTCCTTGGATGGCGGGCGTGGTGCGAGCGGAAACGGCGTTTGGAAAAGGGGTGGCAGGCCGTGCTGGTGCTCGCTGCCGTCGGGATCGGCGTGAGCGAGGTGAACGTGGCGGCAGGCGTCCAGCGCCCGCCGGCCGGGTACCTGCATAAAGCAACACTGAGCCGGGCGCGGGTGACGCGGGTGACCTGCCCCGGCGACCCGGGCGATTGTGCTCGGATAGCGATCACTATCGCCCAGCTCGCATCGCCGGCGGCTGCGTCGGCGACGCGATCACGGCGGCCGGGCTGCAAACGCTGAACGGCGCCGGGCACGGGCGTGGCTGGGACGCCGGCAGCGGGCCAGACACCCCCCTTCCCCAGCGCCGTCCCCAAGAACCGTGGCCGCCGACGTAGGACACACCGCCACCGCGCACCCGTAACCGCGTGTCCCGCACCACCACGCCCCAACTCGGCCACAATTTTGCGAAGCCAAAACGTTGTGCGACGACCCCCCGAGGTCCTAGTGCTGCAGGCGCGGTAGCAGCCGGTCGAGCCGGCCCGGGATCCACCAGTTCCAGCGGCCGGCGACGCGCATGAAGGCGGGGACCAGCATCGCGCGCACGAGCGTCGCATCGATCAGCACCGACACGGCCAGACCGAATCCGAGCTGCTTCATCTCGGGGATCACGACGAGCAGGAACGAGGCGAAGATCGCCACCATGATCGTCGCCGCCGAGGTGACGACGCCGCCGGTGCGGTCGAGGCCGCGGGCGACCGCCTCGGGCGTGTCATCGAGCCGCTCCCACTCCTCGCGGATGCGGCTGACGATGAACACCTCGTAGTCCATGGAGAGCCCGAACAGGCACACGAACATGCTGAGCGGCATCCACGACTGCAGGAAGCCGGGACTGGTGAAGCCGAGCAGCCGCTCGCCGTGCCCGTCCTGGAAGACAAGCACGGTGAGGCCGATCGCCGCGCCGATCGTCAGCAGGTTCAGGACGATCGCCTTCAGCGCGAGCACCGGGCTGCGGAACAGCCACGTGAGGAGCAGCAGCGCGAGCGCCAGCGCGGCGCCGATCACCCACGGCGTCACCCGGCTCGCCTCGGCCGAGTAGTCGACGTCCTCGGCGGTCACCCCGGTGACCTGGGCGATCGCCGGCGCCGTGATCGCCGTCGCCAGCCGCGAGCGGATCCGCGCGACGAGCCCGGCCGCGGCGCCCGAGTCCACCGGCACGGCCGGCGCCGCCAGCAGCAGCACGGCGTCCCGCCGCAGCGGCAACACCTGAACGGACGAGACCTGGCGCTGACCGGCGAGCACGCGGCGGGCCTCACCGTCGGCGAGCGCCAGCTGTGGGCCGCGGGCGCGCACGAGCACCTCGATCGGCCCCAGCGACGTCGTCCCGAAGTGCGTCTGCAGCACGCTCAATGGCCTGATCGACGGCGCGCTCGACATCGCCCGGGCGTTCAGATCGATGCCGGTGCGGACCCCGAGCACAGGCGAGGCGCAGGCGAGCAGCAACGCCCCGCCCCCGATCAGGATCGGCCACGGCCGGCGCATCACCCCGCGTGCCCAGCGATACCACCGTGTACGGCTGCCGACCGGTCGCTGGGACCCGCGGAACCGCACAGGGAGACCGAGCCGCTCCAGCCGGTCACCGAGCGCCAGCAGCGCCGCCGGAAGCAGGGTCAGCAGCAACGTCACCTCGACGAGGATCACCACGATCACCGCGAACGCCGTGTCGGAGAACAGCGGCAGACCGGTGATGACCAGCGGGACGAGCGACGCGCTCAGGATCCCGCCGGAGAACATCACCGTGCGCCCGGCCGTCCGCAGCGTGCGCGCCATCGCCTCCTCCGGGGTGCCGCCGCGATCGCGCTCCTCCCGGAAGCGGCGGACGAGCAGCAGGGCGTAGTCGATCCCGATGGCCAGCCCGATCATCGCCATCAGGCTCTCCGAGAACGCGTTGAAGGTCGTCACGAGCATGAAGCCGGCGACGACGCCGAAGCTGACGAGCAACCCGGAGACGCCCAGCAGCAACGGGATCCCGGCGGCCACCGCCGTGCCGAAGGCCAGCAGCAGAATGATCGCCGCCACCGGCAGGCCGACCGTCTCGGCCCGCGATATCTCGCTGGTCTCGATCCGAGTGAGGTCGACGAGCAATGGTGAATCTCCGATGACCCCGGCGCTGATGCCTCGCGGCATCGCGGCCGGGAGGGCGTTCTCCAGCGCCTTGGCGACGTCCTGGCGGTGGCTGACGCCGCCCGTCAGTCCGATCGTCGCGGTGACGACGTGGCCGTCAGGAGAAATCGCCCCCCCGCCCGGCGTGCCCGGCGCGAACAGCCGCGCACCGGGGGCGGCGCGACGCGCGGCCGCGAATGCCGCGGCGACGGCCCGCCCGAACACGGGCGCGCCCGCCAGGTAGCGCCGCGAGGAGATGACCAGCGTGTCGCGCTCCGTGAAGCCGGTAGCCGCCGCGATGAACCGCTGGGCGCGGTAGGACTGGGTGCCCGGAGTGTCGTAGCTGGCTCCGACGAGGCCCGACTGGAACACCGGCGTGAGCGCCAGACCGGCGAGGATCGCGGCGCCCGCCACCGCCAGCACCACCCTCCGCCGGTGCGCCGCGAGATACGCCAGACGATCGAACATGCTCGGGTCCTGGCCTCCCTTGCCGCCGGAGCCCTGGCGCGCCGGCACCCGCGGAATCTACCGCCCCGGCACGGCCGAAAGCTATCGTCTATACATCGTGTCTGGTCGGAGATCCGAAAGGGGAGTACCGCGGTGAGAGTGATCGTCGATGTGGATGTGTGCGCTGCGCACGGCGACTGCGTGGTCGCGGCGCCGGAGATCTTCGATCTGGGCGATGACGACGACGTCGTGACGGTGATCAACCCCGAGCCGGACGAAGCGCTGCGCGCCAGCGCCGAGCAGGCGGTGAGCGACTGCCCGGTGAGCGCGATCCGGATCGAGGAGTGACGCGGATGCGCCGCCTGGTGATCGTCGGGGCGGGGCTGGCCGGGCACCGCGCCGCGCAGGCCGCCCGCCGCGCCGGGTTCGCCGGCGAGCTGATGGTGGTCGGATCCGAGGTGCACCGGCCCTACGACCGTCCGCCGCTGTCCAAGCAGCTGCTGGCGGGGACGATCGAGCACGAGGACACGTTCTACGAGTACGAGCACCTCGACGCCGAGTGGGTGCTCGGCCAGGCGGCCGTCGGACTTGACCCGGCCGGTCACGTCGTGGCGCTGGCCGACGGCTCCGAGATCGAGTACGACGCACTGGTGCTGGCGACCGGCCGTCGAGCGCGGGAGTGGCCGGACCTGCCCGATCTCGACGGGTTCTTCATGCTGCGCGATCTCGACCACACCGCGGCGCTGCGCCAGGTCGTCGCCCCAGATCGACACGTGGTGATCGTCGGCTCGGGCTTCATCGGGTGCGAGGTCGCCGCCACGCTCCGCGGGCTCGGCGTCACCGACGTGCACCTGATCGACATCGCTCCCTATCCGATGCCCGTGCTCGGCCCCGAGGTCGGCGCGCGGGCGATCGCGCTGCACGAACGACACGGTGTCCACCTTCACCTGAGCTCGGGGGTGGAGGCGTTCCACGGCGCCGACGGACGCGTGACGACGGTGGCGCTGAACGGGGGCGAGCAGATCACGGCCGATCTCGTGCTGCTGGCGCTGGGCTCGGTGCCGAACACCGAATGGCTCGAAGGGTCGGGGCTGGAACTCGTGGGCGGCGCGGTGAAGGTCGACGAGTACTGCCTCGCCGCCGAGGGCGTGGCCGCCGCCGGCGACATCGCGCTCTATCCCCATCCCGGCTCGCCCGGCGAACCGATCTGCATCGAGCATTGGTCAAATGCGCGCGACATGGGCGCGGTCGCCGCGAGGAACCTGATCGTCGCGCCCCAGGAGCGCGAGCGGTTCGTCGCGGTCCCGACCTTCTGGTCCGATCAGTACGACGTGAAGATCAAGTCGGTCGGCCTGCTGAAGCTCGCCGACCGCTACGAGGTGGTCGAGGAGGACGTGGAGAAGCCCCGGCTGGTCGTCGAGGCCTACCACCGCGACGAGCTGATCGGGGCAATCGTGTTCAACAAGAACCGCGCGATCATCGACTACACCCGGCGGTTGCAGGCCGAGCTGCTCGTGTAGGCATTACGCTGTCGCGCGATGCTGCCGTCCACAGCATCGAAGGCCGTGATGGCCATCATCTGCGCCGCCGCGCTGGCGGCCGGCTTCGTCGCGGCCGAGGCGCTCGCCGCCGCACCGCCGCCGACCGTGGCCACGATCCCGTTCGGCGCGGCGGGCTGGAAGCCGATCACCGGCGACTGGAACGGCACGGGAACGACCGAGATCGGCGGCTACGACCCGTCGTCGGGCACCTTCTACCTGCGTGACGCGGCCGGCCAGCCGATCGAGACGCTGCGCTACGGCGATCCCAACTGGGTGCCGATCACCGGCGACTGGAACGGCGACGGGAGGACCCAGATCGGGGCCTACGACCCGGCGACGGCGGACTTCTACCTCGGCGATGTGAACGGCGCGGCGTCACAGACGCTGCACTACGGCGACCCCGGCGATGTCCCCCTCACCGGCGACTGGGACGGATCGGGCAAGACCCAGATCGGCGCCTACCGGCCGTCAAACGGCGACTTCTACCTCGGCGACGTGAACGGCGCCGCCTACGAGACGGTGCATTTCGGCGATCCGGGCGATGTCCCGATCGCGGGCGACTGGAACGGCTCCGGGCGCACCCAGATCGGCGTCTTCCGCCCCTCGAACGCGACCTTTTACCTCGGCGACTCGGGCGGCCAGGCAACGACGGCGATCCCGTTCGGCGACCCGACCGACGTCCCCGTCACCGGCGACTGGAACGGCACGGGCAGGACCCAGATCGGTGTCTACCGGCCCTCGAACGAGACCTTCTACGAGCTGGTCACCCCTCCGGCCCCGACGACGACCACGGTGGTGGTGACGGTCCCCGTGACGACGCCGATCCCGCTGCCCCCGCCCGCCCGATCGGGACATGAGCCCCGGGTGCGCGTGCGGATCACGATCAGCTGGACGTGGCGCCGCGGGCATACCCGTCTGCGTCGCCTGCGCTTCGGCCACCTGCCGCGGCGCGCCGTTGTGACGGTGAGCTGCGCCGGGCGCGGCTGCCCGAAGCCCCGCAGCCACGCCGCGGGCGCCGCGGACGCGTCCCGGCTGGCCGCCGCGCTGCGAGGCACCGTGTACCGCGCCGGGGATCGGCTCGAGATCACCGTGACCGTCCCCGGGAGGGTCCCGGAGCGCGCCGCGCTGCGGATCCGGGACGGCGCCGCGCCGGTGGGTCGGATCGTCAGCTCGTAGCGCCGGCCTCGGCGAACGGGCGCAGCCCTTGCCAGGCGAAGTCCCGCAGGTACGCCGACACCTGGGCGCGCGGCACCTCCGGGTGAGCCAGCCACCAGCGGCCGAGCTGCTCGCCGGCGCCCGACACCGCGTGCGCGTACGCGTCGAGGCGCTGGGGATCGACGTCGTGGGCGAAGCCGGCCAGCAGCTCGGCGATCCGCGCCACCGTGACGCGCCGCAGCTCGGTCAGAGCGGCGCCGAAGTCGCCCTGCAGCGGCGCCTGGACGCCAAACAGGATCGCCCACCGCCGAGGATCCCGCTCCAGGATCGCGAAGAAGGCGTCCGCCCCGCGCAGAAGCCGCTCCTGGGGATCCGGGTCGTCGGCGACCGCCTGAACCAGTGAGCGCTCAAATTCGTTTCGGGCGCGCCGCACGCACGCCAGGTACAGGCCCTCCTTAGAGCCGAAGTGGTCGTAGACGACCGGACGCGTGATGCCCGCCTGGCGGGCGACGTCCTCGATCGAAATCGCCTCGTAGCCGTGGCGCGCGAACAGGTCCTCGGCGATGTCGAGCAGCTGGCGCTCGCGATCGGCCCGCGGGATGCGCGGCGACCGGCGAGCGGCCTTGTGAACCGAGGCCTCCATACCGGTTGACAAGTCTACACAGTGTAAGTTACAGTCCGTAGCTACAGGGTGTAAGTCGGTGAGGAGAGGACGCTTTCACGAGATGGTGCACGGACGCGGGCTGCTCGTCCTGTGCGCGCTGGCGCTCGCGCTGCCCGCGGCAGCGGCGGCCGAGGGCCGCTGCGGCGCCCACCCGTGGTGCACCACCTCGCTCTCGCCGGGCGCTCGCGCGCAGCTGCTGCTGAACGCGATGTCGACGAGCGACAAGGTCGGGCTGCTCACCGGGACGGCCGCGCCGGCCGTCGGGCTGCCGGCGATCAAGTGGACCGACGGCGCGCTCGGCCCCGGCGGGCTGGGGTCCCTCGGCCACGACGCGACCGCGATGCCAGCCGGAATCGCGCTGGCCGCCAACTTCGACGAGGCGATGGCTCGCCGCTACGGCGCGACGGTCGGCGCGGAGGTCAGGCACCGGGGCTTCGACGGCGACTACGGGCCGACCGTGAACATCATGCGCACGCCGCTGGGCGGGCGGACCTACGAGGGCTACGGCGAGGATCCATTCCTGGCCGCGCAGACCGCCGTCGGTTGGGTCGACGGGCTCCAGTCGCGGGGCGTGATGGCCGACGTGAAGCACTTCGCCGCCAACAACCAAGAGGGTCAGCTCGGGGCCACGCCGCTCACCGGCCTGATCGGCGGCCGGTTGATCGTGAACGACCTCGTCGATCGGCGGGAGCTGAACGAGATCGAGTTCCCGGCCTTCAAGGCCGCCGTGCAGCGGGCGCACGCGGCCACCGTGATGTGCTCCTACAACATGGTCAACGGCGTCTACGCCTGCGCCAATCCGTACCTGCTGCAGACGACGCTCCGCGACGCCTGGGGCTTCGACGGCTTCGTCGTCTCCGACGCCGGCGCCTGCCACGAGCCGAACGCCGACATCGCGGCGGGGCTGAACGAGGACATCCTCGGCACGTGTTACACGGCGCCCGAGGTCGACGCGATGCTGGCCACGGGGTTGATCAGCGAGCGGACACTGAACCTGCGTACCCTCCAGACCCTCAAGACGCTGTTCGCGTTCGGCTTCTTCGACCACCCGGCGTGGCCCGACGACCCGGCGCAGGACGACCGCACCGCCGACACCGCGAGCGCCGACGCCGCCGAGGAGGGCGGCGCGGTGCTGCTGGAGAACGACGGCGTGCTCCCGCTCAACGCCCAGAGCGTCCACTCGATCGCCGTGATCGGCCCGGCCGCCGCGCAGTACATCCACGGCAACGGCTCCTCGCAGGTGACGCCCTACGCCACCACCGACGCGCTCCAGGGGATCGAGGCCCGGGCGCGGCAGTCGCACATCCCGGTGACCTACGCCAGCGGGTTCGACGTCGCGCACGCCGAGGCCGCGGCCCGCAGCGCGAGCGTGGCGATCGTCGTCGCCGCCGACACCGAGTCCGAAGGCGCCGACAAGCCGTGCATGTCGCTGGTGGCGCTGTGCAGCGGCGGCCAGGCGATCATCCCGGCCCCCGCTTCGACGCAGCTTGCCTTCGGCGATCAGGACGCGCTGATCTCCGACATCGCGAAGGCCAACCCGCGCACGGTCGTCGTGCTGGAAACCGGCGCCCCCGTGCTGACGCCGTGGCGCGGGCAGATCGCCGGGCTGCTGGAGGCCTGGTACCCGGGCGAGGACGGCGGGACGGCGATCGCGCACGTGCTGTTCGGCGACGTCGATCCGGGCGGGCGGCTGCCGGCAACCTTCCCGCAGCAGCCGTCGGACATCCCGACGGCGGCGGGCGGCGCCGAGCAGTACCCCGGGGTGATCAAGCCCGCGCTCGGCAACTGCACGCTCGATGTGCTCTCGATCCCGTGCCCGCTCTTCCAGGTGAAGTACAGCGAGGGTGTGATGGTCGGCTACCGGTCCTATCAGGAGCGGCAGATCACGCCGGCGTTCCCGTTCGGGTTCGGCCTCTCGTACACCGGCTTCCGCTTCGGCGCGCTGCAGATCCGGGGTGACCGGGTCAGCGCCACCGTCACCAATACCGGCCCTCGCACCGGCTGGGCCGTCCCCGAGCTGTACGTCGGCCTGCCCTCGCTGCCCGGCGTCCCCGAGCCCCCCGAGCAGCTGAAGGGCTTCACGAAGGTCGAGCTCGCCCCGCGCCGGTCGCGGCGTTTTACCTTCGTCCTGAACCGGAACTCGTTCTCGTACTGGAGCGATGCATTAAGCCGCTGGCAGGTGGCACCGGGCTGCGACCGGATCTCGGTCGGCAGCTCGTCGAGCTCGCTCCCGCTCACCAGCGTGATCGCCCAGGGCGGAGCGCGCTGCAACATCTAAATGGAGGTATGCGCGTGCGGATCCGGATGACACTTGTGGCGGCGCTGGCGGCCATGGCCGCGGCGGCGATGGCCATGCCCGCGGGTGCCGCGGCGGCGCCACTACTGCCCTCCGCCGACCCGTTCTACGCGTGGTCGGGCTCGCTCGCCGGCGTCGCCCCCGGCACGATCCTGCGCACGCGTCAGGTCGCCTTCGCCGAGGTCGGCGTGAGCACCCCGCTGAGCGCCACCCAGGTGCTGTACCGCACGACCGGCGAGCTCGGCCAGCCGACGGTCACGGTCGCCACGATCCTCCGCCCGCTGCTCCCGACCGGCACGACGAAGATCCTCTCCTATCAGACCGCCTACGACGCGCTCGGCTCCGAGTGCGACCCGTCGTACACGCTGCAGGGCGGCAACCCGGGCTACGAGACGGCCGACCTGGAGGAGAACCTGATGCTCGCCTACGTCGCCCAGGGCGACACCGTGGTCACGTCCGACTACGAGGGCGAGACGCTCGACTACGGGGCCGGGCAGGAATCGGGTTACGGAACGCTCGACGCGATCCGGGCCACGGAGAACGTGCTGAAGGCGGCGGCGGCCAGCACGCCGGTGGCGCTGCTCGGGTACTCGGGCGGGGCGATCGCCACCGACTACGCCGCCGAGCTGGCGCCCTCCTACGCGCCGGGGCTCGATCTCGTCGGCGAGGCCGAGGGTGGCGTGCCGGTCGAGTACGCGCACAACCTGGCCTACATCAGCGGCAGCTCCAGCTGGTCCGGCGTGATCCCGGCGATCCTCGTCGGTCTGACGCGCGGCTTCCACGTCAACACGGCCCCCTATTTGTCAGCGTACGGCCAGCAGGTGTTCGACCAGGTCGGCCCCGAGTGCATCAACAACTTCCTCGGTGCGTACCCGGGGCTCACCATGCAGAAGCTGCTCAAGCCCCAGTACCAGGACTACACGAAGGTCCCGATCTTCGTGAAGATCTTCAACCGGATGATCATGTCCGGCACGGGTACCCCACGGGGGCCGATGTACATCGGCAACGGCAACGCCGACGGCACCGGCGACGGCGTGATGATCGCCAAGGACGTGCAGGAGCTCGCCCACACGTACTGCCAGCGCGGCGTGTCGGTCCAGTTCAACATCTACAAGGGGCTGAACCACGACCTGGGGATCGCGCCGTTCGAGACGGGCGCGTTGAACTTCATCGACGCTCGCCTGAACGGACGGTCGGTGCCCGACGGCTGCAGCCAGGTCACCGCCGGCAACGCGCTGACGCCGCTCGCCGTCCCGGCCACGCCGGCCAAGCACCACAAGGCCAAGCGGCACAAGGCCAAGCACCACAGGGCCAAGCGCCGCAAGCGGCGCTAGATCGAGCGCCCGGCCTCGCGCCAGTAGTGCTCGCGGATCCGGCGCTTGAAGATCTTGCCCGACTCCTCGCGCGGGAGATGGTCGTCGAACACAACGGTGCGCGGCACCTTGTAGCCGGCCATCCGGGCGCGGATGTGGTCGCGAATGTCGTCCTCGGTCAACCCGACCGCCGGGTCGGCGTCGACGTGCGCGGCGAGCGCCTCGCCGTAGGAGTCATCGGGCACGCCGAACACCGCGACGTCGCGGACGCCCGGCAGCTCCAGCAGGCAGGCCTCGATCTCGATCGGGTAGATGTTGACCCCGCCCGAGATGACCATGTCGCGGGCGCGGTCTGAGAGGTACAGGAACCCGTCGGCATCGATCCGCCCGACGTCGCCGATCGACAGATAGCCGTCGCGGTCGATCTCGCGCCGCCGCTCGTCGAGCCCGAGGTACGTGAAATCCGGCCAGTAGTCGGGCGGCTTGATGTACACCTCGCCGGTCTCCCCCCGAGGCAGCAGCCGCCCCTCGGGATCGAACACGTGGATGTCGGCGCCGCCGACCGGCGCTCCCACCGTGCCCGGGTGAGCCAGCCACTCCTCGGCGTCGCAGGCGACGACGATCCCGATCTCGGTGCCGCCGTAGTACTCGCTGATCACCGGTCCCATCCACTCGATCATCCGCTGCTTCACGTGGGCCGGGCACGGCGCGGCGGCGTGGACGACGCACTGCAGCGAGCGCAGGTCGTAGCGCGCCCGCACCTCGGGTGGGAGCTCCAGCAGCCGGACGAACATCGTCGGCACCACCTGCGCGTGGTTGATGGCGTGATTCTCGATCACGCGCAGGAACTCCTCGCCGTCGAACCGCGGCATGATCGTCAGGTCGATCCCGAGCGCGAGCGCGAAGCTTCCCTGCGCGCTCGGCGCCGAGTGGTACAGCGGCGCCGTCACGAGGGTGCTCATCCCCGGCCTCAGGCCCATCGCGCCGAGCGTTGCGCCCGCCACCTGCAGTGACTGCTCGGGCGCCATCGCCTCGCGCATCACACCCTTCGGCAGGCCGGTCGTGCCCGACGTGTAGATCAGTCCGACCGGCGCGCGCTCCTGTGGCTCGGCGTACGGCTCGTGCGACGCGATGAACTCGGCCAGCAGCTGGTGCTCGCCGCTGATCGGCGCGGCTCCGTACGCGGCTTGCAACTCGGGCCCGACGGGTACCTCGACGAGCGTCACGCCGCCGGGGAGCACCTCGGTCACGGCACCGACGAAGTTGCTGTGCGCGAACACGACACGCGCGCTGGAGTCGGTCAACACGTGCGCCAGCTCCGCACCCCGCCAGTGCCAGTTCACCGGCACGGGCACGACACCGATCAGGCCGCACGCCGCGGACAGGAGCAGGTACTCGGGCTCGTTGCGCATCACGATCGCGACGCGCTCGCCGTGCTCGACGCCGAGCGCCAGCAGGCCGGCGGCCACCCGGGCGGCGTCGCGCCGCAGCGCGTCCTGCGCGATCACCCGATCGCCGATCCGGATCACCGGCCCGTCGCTCATGGCGGGAACCTACACCGACGCCGCGAGCCGCGCGCCGAAATCGTCCTGTACCACGTTGTCTGGATAATGTGTTCATGTCGACCGCCGAGGCCGCGCCGGGAGAGCAGCGCAACGGCTCGGCGCCTCGCCCGCGGGCGGGCGCGCGATGGCCGGGCCATGTCCCGGGAGAGCCGGGGGTGTGGGTATTCATCCTCGGCGACATGACCGTGTTCGCGCTGCTGTTCGGCGTGTTCGTGTACTACCGCGGCAAGCAACCGCTGCTGTTCGACCACTCCCAGGGCGACCTGCACCGCTACTTCGGCGCGATCAACACGCTGCTGTTGTTGACCAGCTCACTCGCCGTGATCACCGGCGTGCGCGCCGTCCGCGCCGGCTACCGCCGCCTCGCCCCGGCGGCGATCGCCGCCGCGATGGCCTGCGGCGCCGTGTTCCTCATCAACAAGGGACTCGAATGGTCGGCGCTGCTGTCCCACGGTCACAAGCCCGCCACGAACAACTTCTTCATGTACTTCTTCGTGCTCACCGGAATCCACGCCTTCCATCTGATCCTCGGGATGGGCGTCCTGACGACGCTGTTCATCCTCTCCCGCAAGCCGACCCTCACCCCGGGGCAGCGGGCGTTCGTCGAGGGCGGCGCCTGCTTCTGGCACATGGTCGACCTGCTCTGGATCGTGCTATTCGCGCTCCTCTACCTGATGCACTGATGACGGCCCTCCTGAAGAGCCGCGTCAGCCTTGTGTGGCTCGGACTGATCATCGCCACTCTGATCTCCTGGCGGATCGGCACCGACCACGGCGTCCATGCCCACCTCGCCACCACGATCGTGCTGCTTGTCGCGTTCGTCAAGGTCCGCTTCGTCGGCCTCTACTTCATGGAGCTGCGCGACGCTCCACTCCCGCTCCGCGGCATCTTCGAGGGCTACTGCCTCGTCGTCTGCACCACCCTGATCGTGTTGTACCTCGCGTGACCTTACGGTCCGTCTAGACATTGTGTAAGATCGCGGTTCGAGCGAGGGAGCACGGTTGGCCGGAGAGATGAGCAACCCGATTCACCGCGGGCACTGCCCCGCCGACGTCGCGTGGTCGACGATCAACGCCGGCGAGGCGATCCCCGGCGTGGTCACGCCGCTCACCTGGAGCTTCTTCGGCGACGCCGTCGACGAGGCGATGAAGCTCACCTTCTACGACCTCGGCGTGCTCCCCAAGGCGCGGGCGGTCGCCTCGCCGCGACCCGAGGATCGCCTCTGGGACGTCTTCTACGGCCGCGCCGCCGCCAACCTGAACACCTTCCGCTGGCTCGGCGACCGGATGCCCGGCACCAGCGGCGACGCGATCGAGGAGCAGATCTTCGGCCAGGTCCGCCCCGGCGTGACGAGCGAGAACATCGTCGGCCGCTACCCGTTCGTGGCCGCCCGGATGCCGGTCAGCGCCGCCCTGCTGATCCGCCGGCTGCGCGCCACGTGCGCGCCGATCGAGGCGTTCTGGCGGCGGACGGTCGCCCCCGGTGCGCTGCATTCGCGCGCCGACGCCCAGGCCGCGCTGCGCACCGCGGCAGCGCAGTTCACCGCGGTGATGCGCCCCCACACGCTGGCCGCGATGCTCTGCCAGGCGCTGTACGAGCAGCTCCGCGTCGCCGCCGAGCATGGCGGGCGGCCCGGCCTGGAGCTGAGCCTCGTCACCGGGTACGGCGAGATGGCCGAGACGGCGGTCGTCAGCGACCTGTGGGCTGTCTCCCGCGAGCGCCTCACGCTCGACGAGTTCGTCGCGCGGCACGGCTACCACGGGCCCGAGGAGGGCGAGCTGTCATCCCGCATCTGGCGGATCGACCCGGCTCCACTGCATGGCCTGATCGGCGCCTATCGCGAGATGGCCGAGGACCGCGACCCACGTCAGGTCGAACAGCGCCGGGCGCACGAACGGCGCCGAGCCGAGGCCGAGCTGTTCGCCGCGCTGCCCGCGCTGCGCCGCGGCCCGGCTAGGCTCACGGCCTCCCTCGCCGCGTGCTTCATCCCGCTGCGCGGCACGGGCAAGGCGGCGTTCCTGCAGTGCGTCGACGCCGCCCGCGCGGCCGCGCTGGTGATCGGTGAGCACCTCGACCTCGACCGCCCCGAGGACGTGTTCATGTTCACGCTGGACGAGCTGA
>DASZLC010000076.1:0-17017 GCA_035552615.1 Solirubrobacteraceae bacterium | reverse complement strand
GTCGTTCGATCCGTGTCCGAGGTGAACGCCGAGCTGAGCGCAACCAAGTCCGGAGTTCACAGCGGCGACCAGCGGAATGCCTGGGCGACCTTCCGTCACTTCGCCGCTACGCATCGCCTTCGCGTACGAGATCAGGACCTGCGGCCAGGCACCTTGGCGAGACATCCACCGGAACACCCGCCACTTCGGAGCCGTCGCCATTGCCGCGATCGCGCGGGACTCTGCTGCCGTGTTATGGGAGGTGCGGGCCTGGTTCCAATCGGCAATCCACGTGCAGGCGACCGCTCCGGTCAGCTCGGTGCCTAGGTAGTAGTTCGTTTGGGTGGTGTTGACCCCAGGGATCTTGGTGGCGTCGAACCCGGGCGGAAGCGGAATCCCCTCGAGCATTTGGTGGATCGCCGGGCCGGAGTTGGCGCTCTTGATCACGCTCGGCGGCATCGCGTCGAGCCAGGTGGTCGCATCGACCTGGGTGAGGGCCAGCAGGGCGGAGCGCAGGTCAGACATGTTTCTGACGGTCACGCGTAGCGAGACTTCCCGGCTGCCAAATATGAGGCTCGCGATGACGTCCATCCAGCCGTGCGCCCGGCCCTCGAGCTGCAGGCGCCTTACCGGCACCCCGAGCCCTGTGGGAATGTTCTGGCGCCCGCCCTGGATGAACCGGCGCTCAATCTGGTTAGTCCCCCAATTCAACTGCGCGTAGCGGTCCAACAGCGACGGCTCGCCACTCAGCGAGGTGGCCGGCATCCCCTGCGCGTTGACGCGGCCGCGTGCGAAGTGCATTTCGCCGCCGCCGCTGGGGTCCTGTTCCACGAACACCACATGCCATCCGGGGATCTGGAGCAACAGACGGGGTGTTGAGTTCGCAAAGCGGACGAGCGCCGCTGCAAACGCCGGCGTCGGTCCGCCGCCACCCCCAAACGGCACGACGGTTAAGACAGCGACCGCGGCGACAGCGACGGCCAACCCGAGCGCGAACTTCTGCCTAACGCGGCGATGAACCCGCACCGCTCGCACGGTGGTGCCGGAGCGGTCCGCAACAATCCCGCGCAAGAGTTCCGACTCGCCAGCCGGCAGCGGAAGGGCCGCTGCGACGCCGCGGGGCAACGGATTCGCGGCCCCGAGGATCTCGATTACGTCGGTAGGTGTCATACCGCCTCCTGGATGTTGAGCTGATCAACCTCGTCGACCTCGGCCGGCTGGTCGAGCAGTGCACGGAGCCGCTTCCGTGCGCGATGCAGGCGACTGCGAGCCGCGATCTGAGTGATCCCGAGAACCGCTCCAATTTGTTGGGGGGACAACTCCTCCCACGCAGCGAGGAGCACGATCTCTCGATCATCTGGCCCCAGGCCCGCCAGCGCGGCGACGATCGGCACCGCGGCTGGTTCTGACGGCGCGCCCGTCTCCAGCGCGGATACCAGTTCACGCCCGAGTCGCTCCGCAAGCCGTTGTCTGCGCCGCTCGCCACGCTTCTGGTTCGCGAGTATTCGTCGTGCCACTGCGTACAACCACATCAGGGCCTGATCGCCCGGAGGGATCTCGTCCAACCGCCGCCACGCGACTAGAAACGTCTCGGCCAGTACGTCAGCCGCATCGTGCTCATCGGCAGCACGACGGACCGCGTACGCGAGTACCGAACGGCCGTGAGCCGCGTACAAGGCGTCCAATCGCTGCGCCCGGGCGCGGGCGTTCTCGGCTCCGGGAGGCTCGGTCGTCATGCCTGTATATGTCCGCCTCGCCCGATGCGTTGCACAACCTTCTCATTAGCGCGACTGCCGAGTAGTCCGTAACGCCGAGCGGCGCCACCGGCCCTGCTTCGGTCGCACGCCGCGAATCCGTGCGTCGCACCGACAGGCGCCCGCGCCGCATCATTACGCCGGTACGGTCGCCGCGTCGGTTGCGGTCGTTGACGCGCGGGCGGCCCGTGAGGGCTACGCTGTGAACACGATGGCACTCTGCCTCGCTCTTCGACTTCTTCTCCTCCCCCGCAAGGGGGAATAGCGCGCCGGCGGCCGCAGGTAGCCGCATACCGATTCCGAGAAGAAGCGAAGTTCGAGAACGAAGGAGTGCCCATGTCTGATGCTGTTGACCCAACCCGGGTGTTGGTCTTCGATACGACGTTGCGCGACGGCGAGCAGTCGCCCGGGATCTCGCTGAACGCACAGGAGAAGCTGGAGATCGCGCAGCAACTCGCGCGCCTCGGTGTCGATGTGATCGAGGCGGGCTTCCCGATCACCTCACCCGGCGATTTCGAGGCGGTGCGGGAGATCTCACGCAATGTCGATGGTCCGGTGATCTGCGCGCTGGCGCGCACGGTCGCGTCTGATATCGATCGTGCGTGGGAGGCGGTCCGCGATGCGTCGCGTCCGCGGATTCACATGGTGATCGCCACCAGCGATCTGCATATCGAACACAAGCTGCAAACCACGCGTGAGGACGTTCTCGGTCAGGCGCGCGCGGCTGTCGCGCACGCCAGGCAGTACGTCGATGACGTCGAGTTCTCGTGCGAGGACGGATTCCGCTCCGATCGCGAGTTCATGGCCGAGGTGATCGCGGCGACGATCGCGGAGGGCGCGACCACGATCAATGTCGCCGATACCGTGGGTTACGCGACGCCTGAGGAGTACGCGGGAATGTTCACCGAGCTGTATGAGCGGGTTCCAGCGTTGCGCGAGGTGGTCGTTTCGGTTCACTGTCACGATGATCTGGGTCTGGCGGTCGCGAACTCGCTGGCCGGCCTGCAAGCGGGGTGCCGCCAGGTCGAGTGCGCGATCAATGGGCTCGGGGAGCGAGCTGGGAACGCGTCGCTGGAGGAGATCGTGATGCTGCTGCACACCCGCGCGCGGTATCTGGGTCTGACGACGGGGATCGACACCACCGAGATCGCGCGCACATCCAGGCTCGTCTCCCGCCTGACCGGGTACCCGGTGCAGCCCAACAAGGCGATCGTCGGGCGCAACGCGTTCGCGCACGAGTCGGGGATCCATCAGGACGGCGTTCTGAAGGAGCGCACGACCTACGAGATCATGGACGCCACGAGCATCGGCCTGGAGGCCAACTCGATCGTGCTGGGCAAGCACTCCGGTCGCCACGCGCTCGCGCAGGCACTGTCGGAGCTTGGCTTCGAGGTCTCCGGCCAGACGCTCAACACGGCGTTCAAGCGGTTCAAGGAGATCGCGGACAAGAAGAAGCAGGTCACCGCGATGGATCTCGAGGCGCTCATCACCGATGAGCTGCGCGAGGAGATCGCCGCATACGAGCTCGCATGGTTCGAAGTCGAGGCGTCCTCGCGGCGGCCTCCGCACGCGACGGTCGGCGTGCGCACACCCGACGGCGAGGAGGCGGTCGGGTCGTTCACCGGCGACGGCCCGATCGACGCGATCTTCCACGCGATCAACGCCGCGACCGGGATCGACGCGCGGCTGCGGGAGTTCCGGGTCGACGCGGTCACCGGCGGCCAGGACGCGCTCGGCGAGACCTCGGTCGTGCTCGAGGTTGACGGACTCGTCGGATCCGGCCAGGGAATGTCGACCGACATCCTTGAGGCGGCCGGCCGTGCATATGTCCGCGCGCTGTCAAACGCACTACGCCGCCAGCAGGTTCAGGCCGATGCCGAAGCGGAGGCCGTCCCGACGCCCTAGGGTGCCCGCCACCCCTCCGCGGCCGAACCGCCTTCGTGGAGTGTCTTCGCTCCGCGATAGGTGAAGTCGATCGCGGTGACGGTCGCTGCGGGCTTCGGCAGACTCGCCGGTGCGACCGATCGTGGGGCTGGGCATCGAAGCAGCTGATGCGGGTTGTGGATGCCGATCGGGCTGGTAGCCTGCCGGCATCATGCACACGGTCATCCGGCTCGATCAGGGCGTGTTAGAGGTGAGTCTCCGCGATGCTGATGCGGACGTTCAGGAAGGCAGATGGCGGGCTGCTATCGCGCCCGCCATCGTGCTCCTGCGGTGTATCGGCGACGGGACGCTGTGCGTCCCGCATCGCCCGGCTGAACTGTCCGGTTAGCCGGACTTGCCCCTGGAGTGTGGCTCCTGCGTGGCGGGGGACGGCGCGCCTCGGCGCTTAGCCGACGCGCGCTCGAAGCGCTCCGCGAGGCGTTGCAGGCGGTGCTCACGCTCCTGCTGCTCGGTTCCGAGATGGACGCCGAGGTGCTGCCACCACGCGCGGCTCACGATCTGCGCGATCTGTGACGCGTCGCGGGCCCCCAGCCGCGCACCAAACGCGGCTTGTACCTCGCGGGCGATCTCGTCGTGCAGCTCTGGGGTCGGCTGGCGAATCTGGCGCAGCGCCTGGGCGATCGCCTGCGCCTCCTGTCCGTCGACTTCGACGTAGGCCGCGTCGAGTACCTGCCCGCCGTCGCGGCGCTCGCCGCGGACGCGGAGCACGCTGTCTCCGCTCGGCGCGTCGAAATCGCGGTCGGCATCAATCATGAGGCGGGTGCCGGTCTGCGGCACTTCGGTAGTGACTACCACGGAAGTCTCTCCTCTCGGTCGATTTACTTGGACCACCTTTCGTGCTAGCTCGCTCCCATCGCCGCTGTCAAGACCAAAGCCCGCAAATTGCGTCCGAAACCCGTTTCTCCAGGATGAGACGCAAATGCCTGGCCGATTACCAGGCAGACCGCATCCAGATCGGCAGCGGACATCCGTCGGATCTTGGTCAACTCCTCGTCAGGAGTCTCTGAGTGTTCGCTCCGGTTCGCGCTCGGGGACTGTGGTCGTGGCGAGCAGGGCGAGTGCCCGCTCGCTGGGGCTGCCCGGCGCGGCGTGGTAGATGGAGAGCGTCTGGCGGTCGGTGTCAGGGATCGGAAGCTTTGCGTAGGACAGTTCGAGACGACCGACCTGCGGGTGGTGCATCACCGACGTGCCGTTGCTCTTGGGCCGAGCGTCGTGGCGTGCCCACAGCTGCCGGAATTCCTCGCTGCGCAGTGAGAGCTCGCCGACGAGTGCGGTCAGCCGCGGATCGTCGACGTCGGGGCCGACGTTGGCGCGCAGGGCTGCGACCGTACCGCCGAGCGATCGCTCCCAGTCGGGCCGCAGCTCGCGCCGCCGCGGATCGAAAAATGCGCCCTTGACGAGGTTCTCGCCGACCGTGAACCACGGCGCGAGCGCGGTGGCGAGCGGGTTCGCCGCGAGCACGTCGAGGTAGCGACCGAAGACGTAGGCCGGAGTGGTTTGCCACGACATGATCAGCTGCGCGATCGCGGCCGGAGCCTGCTCCGGGCGGCTGCTCCGACGGCGCCGCTGTGTCGGCGGTTGTGCGAGACCGTGGAGGTGGGCGGTGGCGTTCTCGTCCAGCTGCAGGGCTCGCGCCAAGGCATCGAGCACCTGCGCCGAAGGATGCTGATCACGGCCCTGCTCGAGACGGATGTAGTAGTCGGCGCTGACGCCGGCGAGCATCGCGACCTCCTCGCGTCGCAGGCCGGGCGTGCGGCGACGCCCGAGGTCCCGAAGGCCGACGTCCTCGGGCCGGACAAGTTCGCGGCGCGCCCGGAGATACTCGCCGATCACGTTCGTCGCTGGCATGCCACACCAAACGATACGACGCCCGAGACCGGTCAGCGTGGGGGTGTCGCTACCAGGATCACGAGATCTCTGGTAGCCGCCGTCGATCGGTTTCACACTGGCCGCATGACTGAGAACACCATGATTCACACCGGCTTCGGCGCCGAGTCCACGATCTGGGACGTCGCCGAGGGCATCGATCTCTCGGGCCGGCGGGCGATCGTGACCGGCGCGTCGTCGGGCATCGGGATCGAGACCGCTCGAGCGCTCGCGGCCACCGGCGCAGAGGTGACGCTCGCCGTACGCGACACGGCCGCCGGCGAGCTGGCCGCTGCCGATATCCGCGGCACGACCGGCAACCCGGCCGTCCGCGTCGGCAGACTCGATCTCGCCGACCTCGACTCCGTGCGCGCCTTCGTCGCCGCCTGGGACGGGCCGCTGCACCTGCTCATCAACAACGCCGGCGTGATGGCGCTGCCATCGCGTGAGCTGACCGACCGCGGCTGGGAACTCCAGTTCGCGACCAACCATGTCGGACACTTCGCTCTTACCGGCGGGCTGCACGACGCGCTCGCCGCCGGTGCGCACAGCGACGCCGAGGCACGGATCGTGTCGCTGAGCTCGCGCGGTCATCTGCGCTCGCCGGTCGTGTTCGACGACCTGCACTTCAATGACCGGCCCTATGACCCGTGGCTGGCGTACGGACAATCAAAGACAGCCAACATTCTGCTCGCGGTCGAGGCGCACCGGCGGTGGTCCGCTGAAGGCATCACGGCTAACGCGGTGCATCCAGGCGCGATCTTCGAGACGAATCTCAGCAGGCACATGAGTCCCGACGTGCTCGAGCGGGTCTGGTCCCAGGTCCGCGAGCGCCAGGAGCAATCCGGTGCGTTCGGCTTCAAGACCCGTGAACAGGGCGCCGCCACGTCAGTGCTCATCGCCACCTCGCACCAGCTCGACGGCATCGGCGGCCGCTACTTCGAGGACTGCAACCAAGCGCAGCCGCTGGCGGCCGACTTCTCGCCGGACACAGCCAGCGGGGTCGCGCCGTACGCGCTCGACCCAGAGAACGCCGCCCGCCTGTGGGAGCTCTCGGAGCGCCTGATCACGACGGCTCGAGCTGACGACGGTCCGTGACGACTCCGAGTCGTTGTGCGAGCACCGCCGCGCTAGCTCGGTTGGGAACCGGCAGTTTCGCGAGGATCCGTGAGACATGGACACTCGCGGTTTTATCGCTGATAATCAGGGTGGCGGCTATTTCGCGGTTGGCTTGGGTTTGGCCCCAGGGCGGTCGTGCGGGCTGAGATCGATTCGGGCCGCCCGCGTCAAGGTCACGACCGGCGGGGCTGATTACGCCGTCAACGCGATCGCCGCCTCGGGCGTGGCGACGCGGAAGCTGAAGCTCTCCTCGATGTACAACCGCACGCCCTCGCCGTCGTGGCTCTCGTAGCCGACGGAGAGATCCTGGCCGCAGTCGAGCAGGAAGTCACCGCCGCGGACGCTCAGCACAACCGCGCCGTCGACCCCCGGGGCCCAGACGATCGGTCCCTCGACGATTTTCTTCAGATGGTCGAGCAGCGGGTAGCCGCCGTGCTCGCCCGTCTCGACGACGCGGCGGTACTGCTCGCGACCGAGAGCCAGGGCGTACGGGCCGCTGATCCCGCTTGATAGGAGCCGTTCGACGGCGGTGGCGACGGGCCGGCGGTAGCCCTCGGCGACATCGCCGAGCGGGAGCGGGTCGTGGGTCGACGCTTCCGTGATGCCCGTGATGCCGGCCGCCTCCCATCCGTGCAGGACGGCGATGTTCTCGGCGATGGCGATCTGGTGGGCGGCGGCGTCCAGCGGGCCGAGGTCGGCGTCGACGGCGCCGCGATCCAGATCTTGGAGCTCGGCCAGCGACAGCTCGAAGCCGGCCCGGAGCTCGGCCAGCGGCAGCACCACGCGCTGGCGGGCGACCACGCCTTCGCACGGCGGCGCAGCGATCGGTGCGACTCGCCCGAGCCCGGTGGCCGACTGCTCCCAGCCGTGCGGGCCGGAGAAGTCGACGAGCTTGCGGGCGGCGAGCGCGGCGACGAGCCGCTCCTGCGCTTCGGAGTCGAGCATGGCCCAGGCGGCGTCGCTGATCGGCGCGTGGGCCCGCAGCAGGTGACCGCTCACAGTGAGGCTCCCTTCAGACTGCCGATACCGAGTGACCCCGAGAAACCGTCCCCACCGCCGCCCGGCCTCGCGCGGTCACCCTCGTCGCCGGCCTCGGCCTCCGCCTCCTCACCGTGCTCGACGATGTCGCCCGCCTTGAACAGGACGCCCTGGGCGATCTCGCGCCACTGTGGCGTGCGGCGCAGGAGGAACTCCAGGTCCATGCTGAAGTGCTTGTACTCCTCGCCGAGGGCGTCGCGCATGACCGCGGTCGCCTCGGAGTCGGTCTCGACGGCCAGGCGCTGCTCGTACCAACCGATCGCCTCCGCCTCCTCGGTCAGCGACGCGCACAGGCGCGCGAATGTCCGCGTGGCGGCGGGCAGCTCGTTGGGCGGCTCGTGGTACTGGTCAAAGCCCATCCAGACCTCCTCAGGGGGGCGGCGTCGATGTTCGGCACGGACTCTACGGTTACCCGATTTCACGCCGGCAGCATCGCTCGCAGCACCGTCGACGGCCGATCGCCGTCGGCGGCCAGCGCCCGCTCCGAGGCGTCGGCCGGGACGAGGAACAGGCGGCCCGGCTCAAACCGCCGTCCGGCGCAGCGCACGGCACCGTCGATCGGGATCAGCGCAGCGCAGCGACCGTCCGGCGCGGCCGGCACCGGCCGCGACGACGACACGGTCAGCCGGTCGACGTCGAAGATGTCGTTGTGGACGAGGGTCTCGCCGTCGGGCACGACGAGCGGCGGCTCGTAGTCGTCCCAGTCGATCGAGGCGAGCGACTCGGGAATGTGGAGATCCCGCACCAGGCCGTCGAGCCCGGGCCGGTTCCAGTCGAACACGCGGTACGTCGTGTCGGAATTCTGCTGGATCTCGACGATCACGTTGCCGGCGCCGATCGCGTGGATACGGCCCGAGGGCAGCAACATCACGTCCCCGTTGCGCACGGCGTGGCGAAACAGCATCGCGCTCACGTCCTCGCCCGCGGTCAGCGCCGCCTCGAACCCCGCGCGCGTGACCCCGCGACGCAGCCCGGTGAACAGCTGCGCGTGCGCGGACGCGTCCACGACCACCCACATCTCGGTCTTCGGCTCCCCGCCCAGCGCGGACGCCACCGCCGCGGGGGGGTGCACCTGGACCGACAGCGTCTGCTCGCAGTCGAGCAGCTTGATCAACAGCGGGAAGCGCCCGCCGGTGGCGCCGGCGCCAAACAGCTCGGCGCGGCGATCGGAGCGCCATAGCTCGCCGAGCGTGGATCCTGAGAACTCGCCGTCGGCGACGACGCTTTGCGCCTCGGGCCGGTCGACCAGCTCCCACGACTCGCCGATCACCGCGCCCGCCGGCAACGGCTTGTCGAACAGGTCGGCGAGCCGGCGCCCGCCCCACACCCGCGCCATGAACAGCGGCTCGAACGTGAGGGGCGCCCGGTCGGCCATAACGGTCCGGAACAGTCTCACAAACGCGCGGCCATAGGGCGTACGGCTCGGCCGTCGTGCTCCACACCGGCCCGTGAGGCCCTTGTCACACTGAGCACATGAGTCGCCGCGCCTGGGTCGCGTTCGCCGCGGTTTCGCTGATCTGGGGCGTCCCGTACCTGTTCATCAAGATCGCCGTTCGGGGTGGGATGCCGCCGCTGCCGCTCGCCTGGGGGCGGGTCGCGATCGCCGCGATCCTGCTGACGGGGCTCGCCTGGCGGCGCGGGACCCTCGGTTCGCTACGCGGGCGCGGGCGGTGGCTCGCCGCCTACGCCGTCGCCGAGGTATGCGTGCCGTTCCCCGCGATCGGGTTCGGCGAGCAGCGCGTCCCCTCGTCGCTGGCGGCGATCCTGATCGCCGCCGTCCCGCTCGTCGTGACCGTGCTGAACATGCGCTTCGATCCCGAGGAGAAGCTGACTCGCCGCCGCGCCGTCGGGCTGCTCGTGGGGTTCGGCGGCGTGATCGCGCTCGTCGGAGTTCAGGTCGCCGGTTCGGCCTCGGCGCTGCTCGGGACCGGCGCGCTGCTCCTCGCTGCGGTCGGGTACGCGATCGGGCCGATCGTGCTGAAGCTGAAGCTCGACGGCCTCGATCCGAGCGCGGCGATCGGGGGGATCCTCACCATCGCCGCGGTGATCCTCGCGCCGTTGGCCGCGCTGGACCTCCCATCGCGAACGCCCACGGCGGGTGCGCTGCTCTGCGTCGTCGAACTCGGAGTGGTCTCGACGGCGGCCGCGTTCGTGATCATGACCGTGCTGATCCGGGAGGCCGGCACCGGCCGCGCGATGGTCATCACCTACGTCAATCCGGTGATCGCCGTCGCCCTCGGCGTGATCCTCCTGGGCGAGCGAGTGGGCGCCGGAGCGCTCGTCGGGCTGCTGCTGATCCTGACCGGATCGTGGGTCTCGACCGGAGGGGGCGTCCCGCCCACACTTAAAGGCCGTCGAAGAATCGGGATGCGGTCGCCTACCGCTCCGCTCCCGGAGCGGCTAGAGTCCCGCTCCTGACGACGGTCCGCGTCAGTTAGCAACAGAGCCACGACGCGGGCTCCGCCGCTTCCGAAAGACGTCGGCACGGCCAACGGGGTGAGCCGCGCCAGATCGGTCGGCGCTGAGCGTGCGACAGGAGGCTTTATGCAGACCGAGCTGGCCGAACCGGCCGTCGAAACCGTAACCGCAGACGTGCCCGAAACCGCGATCGCGGCGTCGTCGGCGTCTGCCGTGCGCCCCGTGTCGATGCCGCTCGTCGACCGCGTCGCCAGCGCGGTGATCACCGGCGTTCCACCCGTGATGGTGATCGTCGGCATGTACTTCGGCTGGACGGCGCACATGCTCGTGTGGCAGGACCTCCTCGTGCTGGCGATCATGTACTGCTCGATCGGCGCCGGCGTGACCGTCGGCTTCCATCGGCTCTTTACGCATCGCAGCTTCAAGACGAGCAAGCCGATGCGGGCGTTCTGGGCGATCCTCGGCTCGATGGCCGCCGAGGGACCGGTGATCGACTGGGTGGCCACCCATCGCAAGCACCACCAGTTCTCCGACATCGAGGGCGACCCGCACAGCCCGCACAACCACGAGCGCGGCGGCTGGCTGGGTGAGCTGAGGGGCCTGGTCCACGCGCACCTCGGCTGGGTGTTCAGCGACATGGAGGTGGCCGACGAGAACCGCTACGCCAAGGACCTCCTGAACGACCCGTGGGTCCGGTTCGTCGACCGCACGTTCGTCGTGTGGGTGATCGCCGGGCTGGCGCTCGCCTTCGGGGTCGGCGTGGCGCTCACCGGCACCGTCGACGGCGGCCTCACCGCCCTGTTGTGGGGCGGCGCCGCGCGGATCTTCTTCGTCCACCACGCCACCTTCAGCATCAACTCGATCTGCCATTACTTCGGCAAGCAGGAGTGGGACACCGGCGACGAGTCGCGCAACGTCCCCTGGCTGGCGATCCCGACCTGGGGAGAGGCGTGGCACAACAACCACCACGCGTTCCCCACGAGCTACCGCCACGGTCTGAAGCGCTGGCAGCTCGATCCCTCGGCGATGATGATCCGCGGGATGGAGATGTGCGGACTGGCCTGGGACGTCGTCCGCGTCGACCCGGAGCGCCGCAAGTGCATCTCCCGGGTCCAGACGGCAAAATAGTCGCCCTTGTTCAGCACCACCGCGCCGTTGCGCCGCGAACTGGCGGCGGCTTTCCCCGATCGCCCGTTCGCCGTCCGCTTCTGGGACGGCACCGAGCTCCCGGCCACCACCGATAACGGCGCCCCCACCTTCCTGGTCAACTCGCCCAAGGCGCTCGCCCACGTCGTCCGCGCCCCCGGCGAGCTCGGCGTCGGCCGCGCCTACGCCCACGGGCTGATCGATGCCGACGATCTCGACGCCGGGATGCTCGTGTTCGACACCTTCGAGCCGCCCGATCTGAAGCTCCCGCAGCTGACGCGGCTCGGCGTGGCGCTGCTCCGCGCCGCCGGGCTGACGCTGCCGCCGAAGCGGCCGGGAACCGAGCTGCGCCTGCGCGGCGAGCGGCACACGATCACCCGCGACAAGGCGGCCGTCCGCCACCACTACAACGTCGGCAACGATTTCTTCAAGCTGTTCCTCGACGAAACGATGACCTACAGCTGCGCGTACTGGCGCGACGGCGCGGCAACGCTCGAAGAGGCTCAGTTCGCCAAACGCGAGCTCGTCTGCCGCAAGCTCGCCCTGCAGCCCGACGAGCGCGTTCTCGACGTTGGCTGCGGCTGGGGCAGCTTCGTCATCCACGCCGCCCAGGAGCACGGGGTGAGCGCGCTGGGCGTGACGATCTCCGACCGCCAGGCCGAGCTCGCCCAGCAACGGGTGATCGAGGCCGGCGTGGCCGACAAGGTCGAGATCCGCGTCGCCGACTACCGCGAGGTGGCGGACGAGCCGTTCGATGCGATCGCCTCGATCGGGATGGTCGAGCACGTTGGCGATGAGCGGATCGACCTATACGCCAGCCGGCTGCACGAGCTGCTGAAGCCGGGCGGACGGCTGCTGAACCACGGCATCGCGAAGCTGATGGACTTCGACACGACCGACGAGGGGCCGTTCTCCGAGCGCTTCGTGTTCCCCGACGGGGTGCCGCTGCCGCTCAGCCGGATCGAGCTGGCGCTGGAGCGCACCGGCCTCGTCACGCGCCACGTCGAGGGGCTGCAGCAGGACTACGCCGAGACGCTGCGACACTGGATCAGCCGGCTCGACGACCACTACGACGAGGCGCTGGCGCTCGTCGGGATCGAGCGGCTGCGCGTCTGGCGGCTGTACCTGCGCGCGGCGCGCCAGGGGTTCGAGACCGGCTGGGCCTCGATCTACCAGGTGCTCGCCGACAAGCCGGCGCGATAATCGCTGCAATGGTGGCCGACGACTGGCTGAACACCTCCGAGCTGCGCGGCCCTGCGTTCGCCGACGTCGACGCGGCCCAGCGGCTGGTTCTGATCGGCGCGGTTGAGCTCGCCGCCGCCGTCTGCCGGATCGCGCGCGTCTGCGGCTGGCTCACCTACGTCATCGATCCGCGGCCGCGGTTTGCCACCGCCGAGCGGTTTCCCGACGCCACGGCCGTGCTCGACGCCTGGCCGCAGGAGGCGCTCGCGCGGCTGGAGCCGATCGACGAGGCCACCGCGATCGCCGCGCTGGCCCACGACCCGGTGCTCGACGACCCGGCGCTGATGATCGCGCTCCGCTCGTCCGCCGGCTACGTCGGCGCAATGGGATCGCGCCGCACCCAGGAGGCTCGGCGCGAGCGGCTGCTCGCCGCCGGCCTCACCGCCGCTGAGCTCGGCCGCCTGACCGGACCGGCCGGTCTCGACCTGGGCACCCGCCGCCGTGAGGAGACGGCGCTGTCGATCGTGGCCGAGATCGTCGCCGCCCGCCACGGCCGCGCCGGCGGCCGGCTGGGTGCGGGCGCCGGGTCGATTCGCGCTGCCGCGCCGTGATCGCCGGGTTGGTGCTCGCGGCCGGAGCCGGGACGCGCTTCGGCCAGGAGCCGAAGCTGCTGGCCGAGCTTGACGGACGCCCGCTGTTGGAGCACGCCGTCGCCGCCCAGTGCGCGGTCGACGCGATCGACCGCGTCGTCGTCGTGCTCGGCTCTCGCGCCGAGGAGATCCGCCAGCGGGTGGCCTTTGGGCGCGCCGAGGTGGTCGTGTGCGAGGCCTGGCAGGACGGCCAGTCGGCGTCGCTGCGCTGCGGCGCCGCGGCGCTGGCCGGTGCCGGGGCCGTGATCGTCACGCTCGGGGACATGCCACGCGTCGGCGCCGAGCTGATCGCCCGGTTCGCTGGCGAGCCGCCGCGGACCCGTGCGACGTACCACGGCCGTCCTGGGCATCCGGTCGTCCTCGGGCCGGCCGAGCTGGCGGCGGTGGCCGAGCTGCGCGGCGACGTCGGCGCGCGGGAGCTGCTGGCCGGCGGTCGCACGATCGAGTGCTCGCCGATGGCGGGTGGCGATGACGTCGACACGCCGCAGGATCTCGCCGTGCTACGCGAGGGTACGTCCGAGCCCCGAACGGGTAGATAGGGGGTCGTGTCTCGGACGTCGCTCGCCGAGCAGGTGACCGTCAGCTTCGACGTGGAGGAGTTCAGCCACGTGGACGGCTACGTCCGGGTCACCGGTCACTGGAACGGCGTGCGCGGGCGCCGGTTCGTCCGGCCGTCGCTGAGCGCAACCGTGAACGGCCGGCCGTCGCGCGTGCTGGCCGAGCTGGAGCACAAGCCCTGGTCGCCGGAGGGCGAGGAGCTGTGGGTCGCCGTGTTCGGCTGGCCGGAGCCGGTCGAGCTGGCAGGCGGATTCGAACTCGCGGTGGCGCCGGACATCGTCGTGCGCTTGCCCGATGGCACACCCGTCGCTCCGCCCGCCTCGCCGCCGTCCGACCCCGCCCGGGTGGCGCGCCAACGGGCCACGGACGAACGCGACGCCCATCGGCAGTCGGCCGAGCAGCTGCGGCGCGCGAGCGCGGAGCGCGACCGGGCCACCGGCGAGCTGGCGCAGGCTCGCCAACGGCTGTCCCAGGCATCGGCTGCGATTGACCGCGCCGTGGCCGAGCGTGACCGTGCCGCCGCCGAGCTCGCTCGCGCGGCGGCCGAGCGTGACCAGGCGCTGGCCGCCCAGGAGCGGGCCGGCGCCGAGCTGGCCGCAGTGCGGGCGGAGCTGAGCGAGATGAAGGGGCAGCTGCTGCGCGCCTCAGACGACCACCGCGGGGAGTTCGACAAGGTGCGGTGGGTCACCGCCGACGGCGGCCCGCCACCCCCGCGGCCGTGGCAGCCGCGGCGGCTGTCGATGCCGCGGGGCGCTCCGGCGACATGGTCGGCGCGGGTGCTGGCGCTCCTCGCGCTGACGGCGTTCGTGGTCCTACTCGTCGTGATCGTCAGCTCACCGTAAGCGACGCGCGGCCGTGGGGGGCGTCGAAGTCGAGCGCCGGCATGGCGGCGACGATCCCCGACGGGTTGATCATCGGATGGGTCCGGTAGTAATGGGCGCGGATCTCGTCGAAGTCGACCGTGGCGGCGACCCCCGGCCACTGGTACAGGTCGCGCAGGTACGGCCACAGGTGCTCGTACTCGGCGATCTTGCGGATCGAGCACTTGAAGTGAATGTGGTAGACGGCGTCGAAGCGCACGAGCGTCGTGAACAGGCGCCAGTCGGTCTCCAGCGGCGACGCTCCGAACAGGAAGCGCCGGCCCTCCAGGCGGGCGTCGAGCTCGTCGAGCATCGCGAAGACGGCGCGCACCTCGCGCTCGTAGATGCCCTGGCGGAAGGAGAAGCCGGCCATGTAGACGGCGTTGTTCAGGTTGTCGTAGATGCGCCGGCCCAGCTCGTCGATCTCAGCGGCCAAGGCCGGCGGGTAGAGCTCGACGGGATGGTCGGCCAGCGGCGCGAACACGGTTGACAGCATCCGCAGGATGTCCGCCGACTCGTTGTTCACGATCGTCCCCTGCTCGCGGTCCCACAGCACCGGCACGCTGACCCGGTCCTCGTACCCAGGATCGGCGGCGGCGTAGGCCTCGGCCAGCAACGCGTAGCCGTTCACCGGATCGTCGTAGCCCGCGCCGGTGAAGGCCCAGCCGCGGTCGTCCCGGATCGGGTCGACGAACGAGATCGAGATCGCCGGCTCCAGCCCCATCAGCGACCGCGCGATGATCGTCCGGTGCGCCCACGGGCACGCTCGGGCGACGTACAGGTGGTAGCGCCCAGCGGCCGGCGTGAACCCGTCCGAGCCGTCGGCGGTGACCCAGCGGCGAAAGCGGCTCTCCTGCCGGCGGAAGCTCCCGTCCTCCGCGGCCTCCCGGCCGAGGGAGAAGTGGTGTTGGGGTTGTTGCATCGAAACGGCTCCAGTTCGCGTCGGGTGCGGGTGCTCCATCCTTCGTAGCAGGTCATGCGCTCCCGGCCGCGTTAGGCTTCCCGCGTGCTTGTCGCCCGCGACGTGGAGGTGACCGTCGCGGACGGGGCCGGTGGGATTCGGATCCTCGGGCCGGTCTCGCTCGAGGTGGCGCCCGGCTCGCTCGTGGCGCTGATGGGCCCGAGCGGCTCGGGCAAGTCGACCTTGCTGCGCGTCCTCTCCGGCGTGGCGGAGCCGACGACGGGGACGGCCACCTGGTCGGACCAGCCGACGGCCCTCGCCGTCCAGTCCGTCGGCTACGTGCAGCAGCGCGAGAGCGTCCACGAGCGCCTGACCACCCGCGAGGCGCTGCACTACGCGGCGGCGCTCCGGCTCGACGCCGACGCGGCGATCGACCGCCGCGTCGCCTCGGTGCTCGACGAGCTCGGGCTCGTCGGACAGGCCGGGACGATGATCCGCAACCTCTCGGGCGGCGAGCGGCGTCGCGCCGCCTGCGGCCTGGAGCTCGTCGGCGACCCGCACGTGCTCCTGCTCGACGAGCCGACGAGCGGCCTCGACACGGTCCTGGAGCGCCGGCTGATGGAGCTGTTCCGTCGGCTCGCCGACCACGGCCGCGCCGTGCTGGTCGTCACGCACGCCACGGCCAGCCTGGAGCTGTGCGACGAGGTCGTGTACCTGCAGAAGGGCGTCGCCACCCACCGCGGGCACCCCGCCGGCGCCCGGGCGTACCTGGAGGCGGTCGGACGTGACTCGCGGCGCGAGCCCGACGCGGCGGCGCAGCAGGCGGCGGCTGCGGCAGCCGAGGCCGCGCCGCCCGCAGCGCCGGCGAAGCGCCCGTTCGGGCTGGAGCTGCGCCTGCTCGCCTCCCGCTACAGCCGCACGCTGCTGCGTGACGGGCGAACGCTCGGCCTGCTCGTCGGCCAGGCGCCGGTGATCGGCGTGCTGATTGCGATCGTCTTCCATCCCGGGGCACTCGCCGCGGGCTCGTCGTCGAGCAACGCCGTCGAGCTGATCTTCATGGTGATGACCGCCTCGATCTGGCTCGGCGTCACGTCGTCATGCCGCGAGGTCGTGAAGGAGCGCGGCCTGGTCGAGCGCGAGTTCGACGTCGGCGTCCGGCTCGACGCCTACATATTCGCCAAGGCGACCGTGCTGTTCGCGCTCGTGCTCGTGCAGGTCCTGCTGCTCGTGGGCGTGGTCATCACGCTGCAGCCCCTGCACATCTCCACCGGCGGGGTGGGGCAGCTCCTGCTCCTGGCGATCCTCACCGGTTGGACGAGCGCGGCGGTTGGCCTGGCCGTCTCGTGCCTCGCCCGGACCGTCGACCAGGCCGCCGGCTCGGTGCCGCTGATTCTGATGCCGCAGCTGCTGTTCGCCGGTGCGCTCGTCCCGCTGGCGAGGATGCCGGGGTTCGTCTCGGCCCTCTCGAACATCACGTACGCCCGCTGGGCCTACGCCGGAATGGGCAACGCGGCCGGAATGAACGGCCGCCTCGCCGCCGACCCGAATTCCCCCGCGCTCGGCTTCGCCAGCAACTTCTTCTCGCTGCAGGCGGGGGTGGCC
>DASZLC010000075.1:0-15552 GCA_035552615.1 Solirubrobacteraceae bacterium | reverse complement strand
AGCGACGGTTCCGAGTAACCGAAGAAGTTGCCGCTGAGCGCGATCGCGATCGAGATCAGCGACCCCGCGGCGAGACCGATCGCACCGACCGCCGCCAGAAGCCGCACGATTCGATCATGGCTCAGTAGCGCGAACGCCAGGCCCGTTCCGCCGGCCGCGTTCAGGAGAAACAGCACGCCGACGGTCGGGATCTCGCTCATGAAATCGACGTACTGCTCGAAGTGCACGGCGGCGATCACCGCGACCAACACGGCTGCGGCGAGACGCGACCTTGGTGTCGACCCTGCGGAGAGCATCAGCTCACCACCTTCAGCGTGCCGGTCATAAAGGCGTGGAAGGCGCAGTGGTACGGATATGTGCCCGGGCGCTTAACCACGATCGTCTTGCTCTGCCCGGGGTTGATCGTCCCCGTGTCGAACGAACCGACGTTCGCCGTCGCGGTATGCGCGGTGCTGTCGTGATTGGTGAACGTGATCCGCGTGCCTGCCTTGACGGTCAATGTCGCGGGCGTGAACGCGTACATGTCGACCTTGACGGATGCCGTCTTGCCGCTCACGGTCGTGGATCGAGCACCCGACGCGGTGGTCTGGTGGCTCGCCAAGGCGAGCGCGATGATCAGCACTGCGATCGCGGCGACACCAGGGAACAGGAGGGGTCTGAGGCGCACTACCTCATTTACGTTGGGAGCGGGGGCTTGGATCAGTCGGGGGCGCTTACCCGGCCGTCGGCAGGCTGAAGCGCACGCGCGTCCCGTTCGGCGCCTCGGCGAGCCAGATGTTGCCGCCGTGCGCCTCGACGATCGCCCGCGACACGGCGAGCCCCAGCCCGGCACCGCCGCCCGTGCGCGAGGCGTCCTCGCCGCCGCGGTAGAACGCGGTGAACACGTGCGGGCGTTCCTCCGGCGCGATCCCGACACCGTCGTCGGCCACCTCCACCTCGATCCGGCCGGCGACCGGCTCGGCGCGGACGACGACGCTGCCATCGGCCGGGGTGTGGCGGATCGCGTTCTGGATCAGGTTGAACAGCACGCGCTGGACCTGCTCGGGGTTCGCGCGCGCGGGAGACAGGCCCGCCCAGACCTCGGCGCGCACGGCCACGCCCTTCTGCTCGGCCTGGACTCGCATGGCGTCGACGGTCTCATCGACGAGCTCAGCCAGCGGCACGCGCTCGATCGACCAGCTGATGTCGCCGGCGTCGAGCCGGGAGACCTCGAACAGGTCGTCGATCAGGCCGCTGAGCGCGTCCATGTGCGTGCGCATCCGCCGCAGGTAGGCGCGCCGCTGTTCGCCGTCGACGATCCCGTCCTCGACAGCCTCGGCCAGCAGCCGTAGCGACGTGATCGGCGTGCGCAGGTCGTGCGAGACGGCGGCGACGAGGTTGCGCCGGGCGGCGTCGGACTGGTCACGGGCCTGCTCCTCGGCGCGCAGGCGGTCGATCATCGCGTTGGCCTCGGCCGCCAGCTCGGCCAGCTCGTCGTCGACCGCGGTGTCGATGCGCACGTCGCGCTCGCCGCGCCCGACGGCACGGAGCCCGTCACGGATCGCCCCGACGTCACGCAGGATCCCGCCGGCGATCAGCCGCGCGCCGAGCACGGCGACGGCTCCCGCGGCGAGCACGACCAGCCCCAGCAGCATCGCGTCGCGCTGCGAGACGACCATCAGCTGCCCGACCACGAGCAGCGCGATGAGCACGGGAGCCACGACGATCGCCACTGCCAGTCCCACCTGACGGGAGAGCCGCCCCGCCCAGCGTCTGAGGATTCGGCTCATGGCGAGAAGCGGTAACCCACGCCCCAGACCGTCTCGATGTAGCGCGGCTGGGCGGGGTCGGGCTCGATCTTGGAACGAAGCCGGCGGATGTGGACGGTCACCGTCGAGGTGTCGGTGTAGAAGGCGTACTGCCAGACGGCGTCCATCAGCTGGTTGCGCGAGAAGACCTGGCCGGGGTGACGGGCGAGGAACAGGAGCAGCTCGAACTCACGCAACGTGAGCGACGGCTCCTGCCCGTCGACGATCACCCGGCGGCCGCCCGGATCGATCGTCAGGTCGGGCAGCACGATCGGCGGCTCGTGGGCCGGCGTCGTGTCGACCCGGCGGAGCACGGCGTCGACGCGGGCCACCAGCTCGGCGGGCGAGAACGGCTTTACGACGTAGTCGTCCGCGCCCAGCCGCAGCCCGATCACGCGGTCGGACTCCTCGCCCTTGGCCGTGAGCAGGATCACGGCGATCCGGTCCCGATCGAGATCGCGCAGGCGGCGCATTACCTCCAAGCCGTCGATCCGGGGCAGCATCAGGTCGAGCACGACGAGGTCGGGGCGCTGCGACTGCGCGGCCTCGATCGCGGCCGCCCCGTCGGAGGCGACACGCGCGGAATACCCAGCGCGCTCGAGGTAACGCGAGACGACCTCGGCAATTGTCGGCTCATCGTCGACGACGAGCACGGAACCACGTACGTGATCTTCCATGGACATCGCATTGTGCTCCCCCTGAACGCCCCGGTCCACCGCCGGAGAGGCGAGTTCACGCGCTGTTCAGAAGCGTGCGGGCGATAGGCTCACCGCCTGATGCCCGTCTCGCTCGCCCCCGATGACATCGTTCGGACCCTCGCGGACCGCGAGGAGGGCGCGCGTGAGCCACTGCTGGTGATCGAGCCGCTGCTGGAGTTCCTCACCGCGTCGGGGCTTGCGGCGCCGAGCGACCTCGTCGCCACGCCGGTCGGCGACGGCCACTCGAACGTCACCTTCGCGCTGTCGACCGGCGTCGTCCTGCGCCGGCCGCCCCGCGGGCCGTTGCCCCCGAGCGCGCACGACGTGCTGCGCGAGGCGCGCCTGCTGCGCGCGCTGCAACCCACCCGGGTGCGCGCACCGCGCGTGCTGGCGGTGTGCGAGGACGCGAGCGTGATCGGCGCGCCGTTCTACGTGATGGAGCGGATCGAGGGCGACGTGATCACCGACGTGATGCCAGCGGCGCTCGACACCCCCGCCGAGCGCGCCCGCGTCGCCGACGAGCTGATCGACGCCGTCGTCGAGCTTCATGATGTCGATTACACGGCGATCGGGCTCGACGGCTTCGGCAAGCCGACCGGTTACCTGGAGCGCCAGGTGCGTCGCTTCCTCGGGCTGTGGGAGCACAACAAGACGCGCGAGCTGCCCGAGGTGGAGCAGATCGCGCAATGGCTGCGCGCCAACATGCCGTCCTCGCCGCCGGCGACGATCGTCCACGGCGACTACCGGCTCGGCAACACGATGTTCGCCGCCGCCGCGCCGGCCCGCCTGATCTCGATCTTCGACTGGGAGATGGCGACGATCGGCGATCCGCTAGCCGACGTCGGCTACATGATGATCCACTGGACCCAGCCGGGCGACCAGGTCGGCGGCTTCACCCTCCAGAGCGTGACGACGCTCCCGGGGTTCCCCAACCGTCAGCAGATGGTCGCCCGCTACGAGGAGCGATCAGGCCGCTCGGTCTCGTCGCTGAACTGGTACGTGGCCCTGGCGCTGTGGAAGGGGATCGTGTTCATGGAAGGCAACTACAAGCGCGCCATCTCGGGCGCGACCGACGACCCGTACCTGAAGTCCTTCGGCGACGGCGTCGTCGAGCTGGCCAAGCGGGCGCTGGCCGTCACCGAGCATGGCTTCTGAGAGGGCGACGCGCCGCGGCCTACTGGTCGACTGGGGCGGCGTGCTGACGACGAACCTGTTCGCGGGCTTCAATGCCTTCTGCGCCAAGGAGGGCCTGGAGCGCGACGCCATCGCCGCCGCCTTCCGCACCGACCCGGGGGCCCGCGAGATGGTGGTGGCGTTGGAGACGGGCCGGCTGCCGGAGACCGAGTTCGAGCAGGGGCTGGCGTCGCTGCTCGGCGTCGACGGCCCCGGGCTGATCGACCGCCTGTTCGCCGGCTCAGCGCTCGAACCCGCGATGATCGAGGCGGTCGCCGCCGCGCGGGTGGCGGGAATCCGCACCGGTTTGATCTCCAACTCGTGGGGCACCCGACGGTATGACCGCGCGCTGCTCGCCCGGCTGTTCGACGGGATCGTCATCTCCGGCGAGGTCGGGATGCGCAAACCCACCCCTGAGATGTACACGCGCGGCGCCGAGGTGATCGGGGTGCCGACGAGCCAGTGCGTGTTCGTCGATGACCTGCCGTTCAACCTACCGCCCGCGGAGGAGCTGGGGATGGCGACCGTCCATCACGTCACCGCCGAGCAGACGATCGCCGAGCTGGAAGATCTGCTCGGGGTCAGATTGCAGTGACATACCGCGCCGTCCTGGCGGCGGCCGCGACGGCGATCGCGCTCAGCGGCTGCGGCACGAGCGCGCTGTCAACCCCCGTCCTGCGCACGCGCGCCACCCGGATCTGCCGCCTCGCCAGCACGCGCGAGCAGCGGATCCCCACGCCGACCGCCCCCGCCGGGGGTGCGGCGTTCCTCAGCGACGGTGCGCTGGTGCTGCGGCGAGAGCTGCGATCGCTGCGCGGGTTGGACGCCGGCGGCCGGGCGACGGCGCCGTACGCGCGGGCCTTGCGTGACCTCGCGGCCGAGCGCTCGCAGCTGGAGGCGAGCGCGGAGCGGCTGGCGCACGATGCCGACCCGGTCGCCGAGATCAGAGCCCTGCAGACGCAGCTCGCTGCCCTGGAGAGCG
The DNA here is from genome assembly GCA_035552615.1 of Solirubrobacteraceae bacterium. GTDB lineage: Bacteria > Actinomycetota > Thermoleophilia > Solirubrobacterales > Solirubrobacteraceae > Palsa-465. Next base: position 10,912 of record DASZLC010000075.1, on the reverse strand, counting down.
ACGCGGACGACGCCTGGCAGCGGCTCGGCATCCCCGCCTGCACGACCCGCTGAGCGATCGCGCAAAACCGCCGCGGCGACGCGGTTAGACTCGCGCCGGCAGCCTGGACACATTGGCGGGAGGAGAGACCCAGATGGCGTACAAGCCCGGTGACATCACCAAAGGCGTCGCGAGCCGCGTCGTGCGAGGCGGCCTCGACGTCGTGGGCAGCGCGACGGACTGGTGGGAGCTGCCGCTGCCCGCCCAGCTCGCCCAACTCGCCCACTTCCGCGAGGACCTGCGCCGCTTCAACCTGTACGACACCGAGGAGGTGCAGTCAGACGGCGACATCGTCGTGCTCGACGAACCCCCGCCGTATCGCACCTACGACGGCTCGCAGACCGACCCCGACCATCCGCGCATGGGCCAGACGGGCACCCGCTTCGGGCGCAACATGCCGATCGAGGCGACCTACCCGCAGGCGCAGTCGATGCTCGACCCGAGCCCGCGCGAGGTCTCGACGCACCTGCTGAACCGCGACAGCTTCAAGCCGGCGACGTCGCTGAACGTGCTCGCCGCCGCCTGGCTGCAGTTCCAGAACCACGACTGGTTCAGTCACGGCGACAACTCGGAGACCGAGTTCATCGAGGTTCCGCTGTCGGCCGGCGACGATTGGGACGGCGGCACGATGGAGGTTCGCCGCACGAGTCCCGACTCCACGAACGCCGGCGGCACGCTGCCGCCGACCTACGTGAACAAGGTCACGCCGTGGTGGGACGGTTCGCAGCTGTACGGCTCCACCGAGGAGCGCAACCGCGAGCTGCGCTCCGGCGAGGAGGGCAAGCTGAAGATGGACGGCGACCGCCTCCCCGAGGAGACGAAATCCGAGCTCCACGGCGTTGCGCTGACCGGCTTCAGCGACAACTGGTGGGTCGGCCTGGAGGTCATGCACACGCTGTTCGCGCGCGAGCACAACGCGATCTGCGACATGCTGCGGGGCCATCACCCGGCCTGGGGCGACGAGCAGCTGTTCCTCACCGCCCGGCTGATCAACGCCGCGCTGATCGCCAAGATCCACACCATCGAGTGGACGCCGGGGATCCTCGACACGCCGGCGCTGCACATCGGCATGAACGCCAACTGGTACGGCGTGCTGCCGAAGTGGGTGAAGCAGACCTTCGGGCACATCGGCTCGGGCGAGCTGGTCAGCGGCATCGTCGGCTCGCCGCTCGACCACCACACCGCCCCGTACTCGATCACCAGCGAGTTCGTGGCCGTGTACCGGATGCACCCGCTGCTTCCCGACGACTACGTGATCCGCTCGCACGACACCGGCGAAGTGACGGCCGAGACCGATTTGACCCCGATCCAGGGCCACGGCACGCGCGAGGCGATCACCGAGCACACGATGACCGACTGGATCTACTCGCTCGGCGTCGCCCACCCCGGCGCGATCACGTTGCACAACCATCCGAACGCGCTGCGTGACCTCGTGCGCGTGAACGGCGACCACGTCGACATCGGCACGATCGACATCCTCCGCGACCGCGAGCGCGGCGTCCCGCGCTACAACGACTTCCGCGAAAAGCTGCGCAAGAAGCGAATCAAGAGCTTCGACGACCTGACCCCGAACCCCGAGTGGAACGCCCAGATCCGCGACGTCTACAGCGGCGACATCGACAAGGTCGACACCCACGTGGGGATGCTCGGCGAGAAGCTGCCGCCCGGCTTCGGCTTCAGCGACACGGCGTTCAGGATCTTCATCCTGATGGCCTCACGCCGGCTGAAGTCAGATCGGTTCTTCACCAACGACTACACGCCCGCGGTCTACACCCCCGAGGGCATCGAGTGGGTCGAGGGCAACCTGTTCGGCGACGTCGTGCTGCGCCATCACCCTGGGCTGGCGCCCGCGCTGGAGGGCTCGAAGAACGCCTTCGCGCCGTGGAGGGCGGCCGGCACCTGATCTCGGCGCAGGGTTGTGTGCCAAGCTAGCCGGCTTGCACATCGACCCATACATCGTGCTGGGCAGCGCGATCGTCGGGCTGCTGGTGGGGATGACCGGCGCCGGCGGCGGCGCGCTGATGACCCCGATGCTGATCCTGCTGTTCGGCGTGAAGCCATCGGCGGCCATCTCCAGCGATCTCGTCGCCGCCGTCGTCATGCGCCCGATCGGCGCCGCCGTTCACCTCCGGGCCGGGACGGTGAACCTCCGCCTCGTGCGGTGGATGGTGATCGGCTCGGTGCCGGCGGCGTTCCTCGGCGCCTACCTGCTCCACCTGCTCGGCAACGGCTCATCGGCGCAGAAGCACATCCAGACGGCGCTGGGAGCCGCGCTGCTCGTCGGATCGGCGGCGATGGTGTTGCGGTTCGTGCTCGACCGAGCGGGCGGCAACGGGCGCACCGCAACGGTGACGTCGGTCATCCCGCGGCCGCTGCCAACGCTGGCGCTCGGGGTCCTCGGTGGCGTGATCGTCGGCATGACGTCGGTCGGCTCGGGCTCGCTGATGATCGTGATCTTGTTGTTCATCTACCCGACGATCGGGGCCAATCAGCTCGTCGGCACCGACCTCACCCAGGCCGTGCCGCTGACCCTCGCGGCGGCCCTGGGGGCACTCGTCTTCGGCCACGTCGAGTTCGGCGTCACCACGTCGCTGATCATCGGCAGCGTGCCGGCCGTGCTGATCGGCTCGCTGCTCTCCTCGACCGTGCCCGACCGCTACGTCAGGCCGGTTATCACGTTCGTGATCTTCGCCTCGGGGCTGAAGTACGCCGGGGTCGACACCACCGCTCTGGGCTGGACGCTGTGCGCCGTGCTGCTCGTCTGCGGCTGCGCGTGGCTGGCGTCCGCTAAGCCGTGGACTGCGGCGGCCGACGCCGCGCCGAACGACGGCGTCGCGGAGGTCCCGGAAACGACTCCGGCGAGCCCGCCCCACTAAGGAGCGGACTCGCCGGAAAGTCAAACGCCGTTGCCGGCCCGACTACGCCGCGGGCAGCTTCAGCTTCAGGTGCTCGCTGCAGCTGAAGTGGACGCTGTCCAGGGTGTCGCAGGCGATCGTGCCCGTGCCCTTCGCCTTGGCGAACGCGCCAAAGCCACCCGTCACCTTCACCGTGCCGACGTAGTCGGCGTTGCCGAACGTGTACGGCGTCGGCAGTGGCTGGTTGGCCGACTGGGTCAACGTGTACTTGGTGGAGATGCCGCCGGACTTCAGGTACGTGGTCATCGGGCCGGAGATATCACCGCCATCGTCCGTGGAGAACGAGTCGGTGACCGCACCCTTGCCCCACGCGCCACAGCTGGCGGTCCCGAACTGGGCGCCGCTGTCCAGCGGTGGCGTGATCAGCGTCGAGCCCACCGGTACGGCGTCGCTCAGCAGCGACGTGCAGTGCACCTTCGTGACTGTCGCCTTCGCCTTCTTGGTCTTCGCCGCTGAGCCGGCGACCCCGAAGGCCAGCGAGCACAGCGCGATGGCGGCCGTCACGAGCGCGAAGCGCCGAATGACAACAGCGTTCTGGGTTGATCCCATGTGCACTTTCTTACTGGATCCGGCCGACTGCTGCCTTGGCCGCGTTGAGGATGCCCTTCGGCATCGGCGCGAAGTCGAGGCGCGGGCCGTACTGCTGGCCCGTCGTCAGCGCGTAGTTGATGAACGACTGCAACAGCGAGCCGACCGACGAGTTCGTCGGGGCGATCACGTAGGTAAACGTGGAGATCGGGTACGCGGTCTTCGCCTTCTTCGGCGGGTCGACGATCGAGTAACCGTTCGGCACCGTCGTGGGGAACTTCGCCGCATCCTCGATGTTGCTGAGGTTCGGGTACTCGAACTTGCCGGCGGTGTTCTGGACCGCGGCGACATGAACGCCGTGGGCCAGCAGGTAGGAGACAGCGATGTACGCGATCGCGCCCTTGGTGTTCTGGAGCGTCGTCGTGACCCCGAGGTTGCCGGAGTTACCGACGCCGGCCGGGAACGAAACCGACGTGCCGGGAGGCCCGACCTTGCTCGCCCAACTGGAGCTCACGTGGCCGAGGTAGTTCGTGAACGCGTACGTGTCGCCCGAGCCGTCAGTGCGGTGCACCGGGGTGATCGCCAGGTTCGGAAAGTGCTCGCCCTTGTTCAGATGGGCGATCGCGGGGTTGTCCCAGTTGTTGATCGTGCCGAGGTAGATGCCGGCCAGCACCGATCCGCTCAGCTTGAGCGTCCTGATGCCCGGGATGTTGTAGCCGATGCCGGTGGCCGACAGCGCCCACGGAATCTGGATGCAGTTGGCGCATCCGGCGGCCTGCGCGGTGCTCATCGGCGCGTCCGACGCGCCGAAGTTCACCTCGCTCTTGGAGATGTCGGTGATCCCGGTGCCTGAGCCGACGGCACTGAAGGTGACGCTGTTGCCGGTCGCGGACGACCAGCCCTGGTTCCAGTAGGCCTCGAGCGGAGCGACGAGCGTCGAGCCTGCGCCAGTCAGCGTTCCTGCTGACGCGGAGGCGGCGAAAGCGCTCATCGTGCTCGCGAAGACGGCGGCAACCGTCAGGCAAACCAACTTCTTGCGCTGCAAAGTGAACCCCTTTTTCAGGCGTGGGAGAATGTCGCTCGACGGACCCGGCCGCCATTGGCGAGCAGCGCCAGAGGATCGCGGTCCCGGTAGGGGCCACCTGTTACACACTCGTGAACACGATTTGAAAATCGTGTGATCACGGTTTGTGACATGGTGACCGAACGCCAGCGTTCTCTACGCTGCCGCGCCGTGTCCCTGTATGCGTCGCCACCGGGTCCGCTGCGGCGGCTCCGTACCACGCGAGGCTCCGCCGGGGCGCGCAGCCGGGGCGACAAGGTCATGCTCGTGCTGTGCGCCGGCGCCGGCGTCCTGTGCGCGATCGTCCTGATCGACGTCGTCCAGCAGGTGATCAGCGGGGCGAGCCTGTCGATCAACACGTTCGGTCTCGGCTTCCTCACGAACCAGAACTGGGCGCCGAACCTCAACAAGTTCGGCGCCGCCACAGTGCTGTACGGCACCGCCGTCTCGTCGCTGATCGCGCTGGTCCTCGCCATCCCACTAGGCATCGGCATCGCCATCTACCTCGCGCTGCTGGCCGGCCCGCGCGTGCGCGCCGTCGTCGGTCCGCTCGTGGAGATGCTGGCAGCAATCCCCAGCGTGATCCTCGGTCTGTGGGGAATCATCATCCTGGCACCGTTCATCGCCCAGCACGTCGAGCCGTTCCTGCACCGCGTGCTCGGCTTCATCCCGATCTTCGGCCCGGCGCAGACCACCGGCCTGAGCCCGTTCACCGCCGGGGTCGTGCTGGCGATCATGATCCTGCCGATCATCGCCTCGCTCAGCCGCGACCTGTTCCTGACGGTGCCAAGTGAGCTGCAGGACGGCGCCGCCGCCCTCGGAGCCACGCGCTGGGAGGTGATCCGCGGCGTCGTCATCCCGACGACCTTCTCCGGCGTCGCCGCCTCGATCGTCCTCGCTCTTGGCCGGGCGCTCGGCGAGGCGATCGCGGTGACGCAGGTGATCGGCGACGGCGCGCTGATCCACGCCTCGACATTCTTGCCGGGGCAGAGCCTGGCCAGCCGGATCGCCACCGACTTTGCGAACATCGTCTCGCCGCTGCACCAGTCGTCGCTGTTCTACCTGGCGCTGATCCTGCTCGTATTCGCCGTCGTGACCAATCTGCTGGCGGCGTACATCTCCCAGCGCTTCGGCCGCGCGATAACGGCATGAGCACCACGGCATTCGACACCGAGCCGCACCGCGACTACGACCCGACCGCCCCGCTGGTGGCGACGGGCAACCTCCGTCGTCGCCAGCGCGTCAGCTCAGTCGTCGACACGCTGGCCCGGCTCTCGTCGTTGATCGCCGTCGCCGCGCTCGTGGTCGTCGTCTACGTGGTAATCGATCGGGGCGCTGGCGCGATCAGTTGGAGCTTCTTCACCACCAACGGAGCGACCACGGGCCTCGGCGGCGGAATCGAGGCGGCCATCGTCGGCACCATCGCGATCGTCGTCATCGCGACGGTGATCGCTACGCCGATCGCCGTCCTCACCGCCATTTACCTGACCGAGTTCGCCGCGCCTGGTTCGCGCCTGGGACGGATCCTGACCCTGGCGCTGAACCTGATGCAGGGCCTGCCGACGATCGTCGTCGGCATCTTCGTCTTCGGGCTCGTCGTCAACGGCAGCGGCAACTCGGGCCTCGCCGGTTCGCTTGCCCTGGCCATCGTGATGCTCCCCCTGATCGCACGGACGAGCCAGGAGGTCCTGCTCCGTGTTCCCGGCGCCCTCAGGGAGGCCGGCGACGCGCTCGGGGTTGAACGGTGGCGTACGATCATGACCGTGGTCCTGCCCACCGCTCTGGGCGGGATCGTGACGGGGACGATCCTGGCCGTGGCGCGGGCGGCCGGCGAGACGGCGCCGCTGCTGCTCTGCGATTCGCTGTTCGGCAACGCCACCTCGCTGAACGTCGGCCATGCTATTCCGAACATCCCGATCACCATCTTCGAGCTGGCCTCCTCCCCGAACCCGTCCGCAGTCACCCAGGCTTGGGGCGCCGCGCTCGTGTTGCTGGGAGGCATCCTGATCGCCAACGTCGCGGCGCGCGTCCTGCTCGCCCGGAGCCGCCGGAGGACCGGAGCATGACCACGATGTCCAACATCGACCCTCCCATCGCCTCGGACGAGATCCGCCCGCGCGTGCGGATCCAGGACCCGAACGCGCCCCGCGTCGCGCCGGCTCCGGATACCACCGAGCGTCGCGACGTCGTGCGCGATGCCGTGTTCGACATCCGCGACATGTCCGTCCACTACGGCTCCAACCGCGCCCTGGACTGGACCACGCTGCAGATCTACAAGAACGAGATCACCGCGGTGATCGGGCCGTCGGGCTGCGGCAAGTCGACGTTCGTCCGCAGCCTGAACCGGATGAACGACAGCATCTCCGGCTTCCGCGTTGGCGGCCAGGTCCTCTATCACGGCCACGACCTGTATGCCACCGCCACGAACCGCGTCGAGGTCCGGCGGCGGATCGGCATGGTCTTCCAGAAGCCGAATCCATTCCCGAAGTCGATCTACGACAACATCGCCTGGGCGCCGCGCAACCTCGGCCAGCGCACCGGACTCGACGAACGCGTCGAGCGGGCGCTGCGGGGCGCCGCGCTGTGGGACGAGGTCAAGGATCGCCTGAAGGTCAGCGCGCTGAGCCTCTCCGGTGGTCAGCAGCAGCGCCTCTGCATCGCGCGCGCGATCGCGATCGAGCCCGATGTGCTGCTGCTCGACGAGCCCGCCTCGGCGCTCGACCCGATCGCCACTGCTGCGATCGAGGACCTGATGCACAACCTCAAGCACCGCTACACGATCGTGATCGTCACCCACAACATGCAGCAGGCGGCGCGGGTGGCCGATCGCACCGCGTTCTTCAGTCTCGACGCTCAGGATCGCGTCGGGACGCTGATCGAGTACGACCGCACCGAGAAGATCTTCCGCGACCCCGCCGACACCCGCACGCGAGCGTACGTCAGCGGGGAATTCGGCTAAACCGGCGAGCGCGGCCTACGCCGAGCTACGCCGAAATCGAGTCGCTGGGAACCTGCTGGAGGATCGGCTGGCCGCACTGCCAGCAGAAGGCGGCTCCGGCCGAATGGGGCGCTCCGCACGTCTGGCACGCGCCCGCCGTGGAGGTCTGCTCCAGGCGCAGGATCCGCTCCACCTCGCCGAGCTCGGCGTCGGCGTCCTGCAGCGCGGCGGCGCGCTGGACGAGCACGTCGACGCGGATCCGGTCGCGGATCGCCATCTCGTAGACGAGCCCACCGAGGTCGAACTGCAGCTCGGCCACGCGCGCGCTCAGCTGATCGCGCCGCCGCTCCAGGTCGATGGCGCCCGCCTCGGGACGGCCGGCGATGCTGCTCGCCGTGAGCGGCGGAGCGGAGCCGCCCGCTGCCGCCGCGTGCCGTGGCGCCGGGCCCGGCGCTGAGCCCTTTCGGGTCAGTCTCGCCCGGAGCTTTTCGTCGAATCTGGGCATAGGACTCCTACTGTCCGAAGAAGTTGCCGGTGAATTTGCCGCCCTGGCAGCCGGCGCCGCCGGTGCACTTGCCGCCTTGTTTCACGGTCGACGGCGCGAGCTTCGTGGCGCCACCACCGAGCACCTTGTTGGCGGCCGAGTTCGCCTTGGCCACGACCTTCGCCGGCGCCGACGCCTTCGTCGAGGCCCTCGACGCCTTCGCGCCCTTGGAGCGCGAGGGGCCCGCGCTGGAGCTGGTGGCGCTCGTGCTGGTGCCGGCAGCGCCGCCGCCGTTGACGATGATGTTCGGCGCCGCCGCAGCCGTCGTGGTCCGTGGAGTGGTGTTGCTGCTGTCGTGCCCGATCAGGACGCCGAGCCCAACCGCCACGAGCAGCGTCGCCACGAACGCGACGAGCGTCGCGCCCGACCCGAATCGTGGTCCGCCAGGCTCGCGCTGGCTCGCCGCCTCGGCTGCGGTCGGCGACGCCGCGCCGGGATCGAGCAGCGCGCTGGAGAACCGGGGGCCCCCACGGCGCTCACCGCAGTTCACGCAGTACCGCTGATCGGCGGCGAGCGGCGCGTGGCAATTGGTGCAGCGGTCCCCCGACGACACGGAGATCGGCGCGGCCGGCGAGTGTGCCTCCACGGCGGGGTAGCTCGCGGTGGGATCGTCGTCCCGGGGTAGCTCTTCGGTGCTCATTGCGATCGGCCCCCTTCGCGTGGCGGAGGCGCGTAAGTATCCGTGGCAGCCGCCCGCGAGTTGTAAACAGGACGTGAATGACCGGGCCGCGCGGCGCCGATCTCACGATGTTCACAAATGGCGATGCGTCGCGCGCGAGACTCGCAAGCCTCCTCGCGGGCGCCGTCTTCATGCAGAGCATCGACCATCCCAGCGCACGGCGCTGCACGTCTTGCAACTCGGTCCTCGCCCATGACCAGCACTACTGCGTCGAGTGCGGGACCCGCCGCGGCGCGCTGCGGGCGCCGATGGCCGAGGTCGTCAGCCGGATCCTGGAGTCCGGCTCACCCACCCGCGCCCCCGTTTCACGGCCCAGCCACAAGCGGCAGCCGGCACCGCGCCGGGCCAGGGCACGCCGCGCGCGCCGGATCGACCTCTGGGCGCCGAACCCGATAGCCGCCTCGCTGGCGGTGATGGCGATGCTTGGCTTCGGCGTGATCGTCGGCGACATCTCGGGCGCCAAGACGCTGCTGGAGGCGGCGTCGCCGAACCGCTCGATCGTCGTGAACTTCCCGGCGCGCTCGGCCCCGGCGCCCGCCCCGACAAGCTTCCCCAGCGGGAGCACCGGGGGCGGGACATCGCCCTCGCCCTCGCCCTCGCCCTCGCCCTCGTCGTCGTCGTCGTCAGGCGGCTCGCCGAGCAGCTCGGGCGGGAGCTCCGGCGGCAGCTCGGGCACCGTCGCGGGAGCGCTGGCGCTGCCGCCGGTCAAGCACGTGTTCCTGATCGTGCTCTCCAACCAGGGCTTCAACCAGTCGTTCTCGCTGGGCTCGACGGACGCCTACCTGAACGCGACGCTGCCGAAGCAGGGTGAGCTGATCCAGAACTACTACGCCGTGGCCGGCAGCTCGCTGGCCAACGAGATCGCGCTGCTCAGCGGCCAGGGCCCGACCGTCGACACCGAGAGCAACTGCCCCACCTATTCCGCGATCGACAACTTCACCAAGAGCAGCGACGCGCAGGTCGTCGGCAACGGGTGCGTGTACCCGAAGGCGACGGGCAACCTGGCGACGGAGCTGACGAAGAAGCACGACTCCTCGACGGCGTACCTGCAGGGCCTCGCCGGCGGCCCGAAGGCGCAGCTGAGGAACTGCGGCGCCCCGGCCCCCGGCAGCGGCCAGTACGCCGCGGCGACCGCCACCGATCCGTACGTCTCGTGGCGCAATCCGTTCGCCTACTTCGCGGCGCTGAGGAAGAAGCCGGCCTGCCGGGGGACCGACGTGCCGCTCACCGCGCTGCAGACCGACCTCAAGCAGGCGAGCACGACCCCGTCGCTGTCGTTCATCGTGCCCGACGCGTGTCATGACGGGGATAGCCAGCCATGCCGCCCCGGAGCCGCCTCGGGCCTCGCCCCCGCCAACGGCTTCCTGAAGCAGACGCTGAAGCTGATCACGGCCTCGCCGGCGTATAAGGCCAGCGGGCTGATCGTCATCACCTTCGACCATGCCCCTCAGACCGGACCGCTGGCCGACCCGAGCGCCTGCTGCAGCACGCCGGCCTATCCGAACATCACCACCGCGTCGACCACGCCGGGAACGCCGACGACGACCACGCCCACGACGACCACGCCCACTACGACCACGCCCGGGGTGAGCACCCCGACGACGACCACGACGGGCGCGTACGCGATCGCTCCGACGACGACGGGCCCGTACGCGATCGCCCCGACGACCACGACCCCCCCGCCCGTCACGGGCGGGGAGACCACGCCGACCGGCGGCGGCGGCCAGGTCGGCCTGTTGCTCATCTCGAAGTACGTGAAGCCCGGCAGCTCCGACGTGATCGACTACTTCAACCACTTCTCGCTGCTGGCCGGCCTGGAGGCGCTGTTCAAGGTGAAGCTGCTCGCCTTCGCCGGCGACACCTCGCTGCCGCGCTTCCCGGTCGAGCTCTACAACTACCACGCGTCGTAACCGGCCCCGCCGCGCGGCGCGGAGCCGGTCAGCGACGTCAGCCGAGCTCGATCGAGGTGATCTTCGGCGGGTCGACGGGGCGATCGCGAGCCGCCGTCGGCAGCCCCTCGATTGCGTCGACCGTGTCCATGCCCGCGGTCACCTCACCGAAGACGGTGTGCTTGCCGTCAAGCCACGGCGCGCTGTCCGTCGTGACGATGAAGAACTGCGAGCCGTTCGTGTTCGGTCCGCTGTTGGCCATCGCCAGCGCTCCACGCACGACCTTGTGCTGGTTGAACTCGTCCTCGAACGTGTAA
>DASZLC010000074.1:0-18912 GCA_035552615.1 Solirubrobacteraceae bacterium | reverse complement strand
CGGCGAGCAGCCGCGCCAGCGGCGCTTCGCCCGGCAGCACCCCGGGAAAGAAACGACCTCCAAGATGGAGGTCGGAGATCACGAGCGTTGCAGTCAAGTCGGAGCGCCACCATAGAGGTGGCGCCCCGATAACGACTCAGGCGACGTACAGCGGCGAAGCGAAGTGGACCGGCACGCCCTTGGCGACGACGAGCACCGGAGCGTTGGACTCCTCGATCGTGTTCATCGCGCTGGAGGACACCAGGACGTGGCCCTCGGGGGCCTCGGCGCGAGACCCGACGACGAGCAGGTCAACGCCGACATGGCGCTCGACGACGGTCGCGCCGATCCGGTCGGCCAGCTCGTGGGCGGTCTCGATCGCCGCGCGGTCGTGCCCCGTGCTGATCACGCCGACGGTGCTGATCCCGTGGCTGGCCCGCGAGCGGTAGTTCGCCGGGGCGATCGCCACGGCCGTGCTGCCGCCCTCCAGCATCCGCTGGGTCGAGGGCTGCGCCGCCACATGGCCCGCCGCGGTCCGGTAGTCCGAGCCGAAGATGACGAGCTCCGCGTTCTGTTCCTCGGCCAGGGCCTTGAGGCCCTCGCTCGTGGAGGCATGAACGACCACGCGGCGGTCGACCTCGAGGTCGCCGAGCCAGCGGGAGCCGCGCTCCAGCAGAGCCTCGGCCTCGTGCTCCTCTAGCTGCTCGCGAGCAGCGGCGGAGTTGGTGTGATGACGGACGTACGCCAGCGTCAGCGACGCGCCGGCCGTGGCGAGCACCTGTCCGAGCGCCAGTGCGTCCTGGTCGTTCAGCGTGTCGTCGTAGGAAATGATCGCGTTCGGTGCCATTGTGGCCTCCTTTCCGGGGAGAAAGCTATTGCTCCTAATGAGGTTCCACTGGAGCATCCCACCGGCGTGCTATCAGCACAAGTGAGGCTTTCGATGGTTGCGATAAGCTTTGCTTATGCTGAATTTGAACCGTCTGAAGGTCCTGTCCGAGGTCGTGAAGCAGGGATCGTTCTCCGGCGCTGCCGAGTCGCTGTCCTACACGCAGTCGGCGGTCTCGCAGTCGGTCGCGCGGCTGGAGGCCGAGACGGGCGCGCCCCTGCTGATCCGCGACCGCGGCGGCGTGCGGCCAACCGCAGCCGGCGCCACGCTGCTTGACCATGCCGACGCCATCTTCGGTCAGGTGCAGGCGGCCGAGGACGAGGTGGCGGCGGTGCTCGGGGTCCGGGGCGGCCGCTTGCGGGTCGCGTCGTTCCCGTCGGCCGGCGCGACGTTGATGCCGATCGCCGTGGCCACGTTCCGCGCGCGCCATCCGGGCGTCGCGCTCAGCCTGGCCGAGGGCGAACCCGAGGAGATCGCGCCGCGGCTGCGCGCCGGCGAGTTTGACCTGGCGCTCCTGTTCGGATTTCCGGGGACCCGCGAGCGACCCGGTACCGGCCTGTCGACGGTAAAGCTGCTGGAGGACCCGATGCAGCTCGCGCTCCCCGTCGCGCATCGCCTCGCCCGCGTGCCGGCGCCGAGCCTGGGCGACCTGCGCGAGGACGACTGGGTTCAGACCTCCGAGCGGAGCCCGTGCGCGCGGCACGTCGTGCGCTCCTGCCTGGCGGCCGGGTTCGACCCGCACGTCACGTTCGAGAGCGACGACTACGACACCGTGCAGGGGCTCGTGGCCGCCGGTGTCGGCGTGGCATTGATCCCGCGCCTGGCCCTGACGCGCGTGCATCCGGGGATCGTCGTGCGCTCGCTGTCGCCCTCCAGTCCGTGCCGTACCGTCGAGGCGGCGACGATCCCGGGCCCGGGCGTCACGCCGGCGGCGCGCTCGATGCTTAAGGTTCTGTCGGAAGTGGCCGAGCACTACACCCACGGCGACATGGAGCAGCCGGCGTCTCCGCCGGAGCTGGCGGCGGCCTGGTCGCACTGAAGCGATGTACGAGGCGCGGCGGCGGTCCTTCGGTAGCCTGGCGGAGCTGTACGACCGCCGCCGTCCGCGGTACCCGGAGGCGCTCGTCGAGGACTTAATCGGGCTGGCCGGCGGCGCCGGGGGGCTCCGCGCTCTGGAGGTGGGGGCGGGTACCGGCAAGGCGACCGCACAGTTCGCCGCGCGCGGCGTGCGGATCGACGCGGTCGAGCCGAGCGCCGCGATGGCCGAGCTCGGTCGCCGCAACCTGAGCGGGTTCGAGGGGGTCACGTTCACGAACACGGAGTTCGAGCGCTACCCGGTGGCTGCGGAGCCCTACGGGCTCGTGTACAGCGCGCAGGCGTGGCACTGGATCGATCGCGCCCGGCGCTACGAGCTGGCGCGGGCGATGCTTCGCCCGGGCGGCGTGCTGGCCGCGTTCTGGAACCGCGCGGACTGGGACGAGACGCCGCGGCGCGATCCGTTCGACGCCGCGTATCGCCGTCACGCCCCCGAGCTGGCGCTGGACAGCCCGATGCGGCCCCCGAGCACGAGCGTCAGCGGCTGGTCGGCGTGGGAAGCAGAGATCGAGGTCAGCGCCGGACTGGCACACGCCGAGATCCGCACCTACCACTGGCAGACCGAGTACACGAGCCGTGAGTACACCGAGCTGCTCAGCACCCACTCCGATCACGCGCTCCTGGCCCCCGAGCGGCGCGCGGCACTGCTGGCCGAGATCGAGCGGGAGATCGAGGCGCGGGGCGGGCACTTCGCGCTCGCCTACGTGACCCGCCTGTGCACGGCCCGCGCCGTGTGAACCCGCTCAAGAACAAGGCCCATGGCGCCGATAAAACCCAATGGGGCCGGGCGTATACGCCGAGCAGCGGGCGCGGCTGAGCCGAGCATACGTGCGGATCCTCGCCCTCCTGCTGCGGCGCGACCAGCTCGTCGCGCGCTCGGAGCGACGCTTCCGGGCGCTCTTGGAAACGGCCCCCGACGCGATCGTGATCGTCGACTGGCACGGTCACATCCAGCTGGTCAACGGCCAGGCCGAGCGGATCTTCGGCTGGACCCGCGAGGAGCTGATCGGCCAGAACATCGCCGAGCTGATCCCCGAGCGCTTCCGTCGTCGCCATCGTGAGCACCTGAAGGGATACCTACCCGATGCCCATGCCCGCGAGATGGGCACCGGGCTGGAGCTGTTCGCGCGTCGCAAGGACGGCAGCGAGTTCCCGGTGGAGATCAGTCTCGGGCCGCTGCAGACCGATCGCGGGCTGCTTGTCTCCAGCTCGATTCGCGACATCACCGAGCGCAGGCGCGCCGAGGCGGCCTTGCGGGAGGCCGAGGAGCAGTTCCGCGCCGCCTTCGAGGCCGCCCCGGTCGGGATGGCGCTCGTCGGGATCGACCGCCGCGTGCTGCAGGCGAACCGTGCGTTGTGCGACATCGTCGGTTACTCGCGCGAGGAGCTCGAGGCCACGACGGCCGACGCGATCACCCACCCCGACGACGCCGCCGAGGACGCGGCGGAGACCGCGCGGTTGGTGGCCGGGCAGGCGCAGCGCTATCGGGCCGAGCGCCGTCTGATCCACGTCGCCGGCCACGTCGTGCCGGTCGACCTCAGCGTGGCCGTCGTCAACGACGCCGACGGCGTTCCGCGCCACCTGCTGGTCCAGGCCAACGACATCACCGAGCGCAAGCGGTTCGAGGGACAGCTGCAGTACCTGGCCGACCACGATCCGCTCACCGGGACGTTCAACCGCCGCCGGTTTGAGCAGGAGCTCGACCGGGAGTTGGCACGGGTGGCGCGCTACGGCGGCGGCGGCGCGGTGCTGGCGATCGATCTCGACCACTTCAAGTACGTGAACGACACGCTTGGTCACTCCGTCGGCGACGAGCTCATCGCCCGGGTCAGCCGGTTGTTCGACGATCGCCTCCGCGACTCCGACACGATCGCCCGGCTGGGGGGCGATGAGTTCGCCGTGATCCTGCCCGGTGTTGGCCGTGACGAGGCGACGACTGTGGCCGAGAGCCTGTTGTCCGCCCTACGCCTGCAGGGCCACATGCTCCCCGCGCGCGACGGCGTACGTCCGCGCCGCGTCAGCGCCTCGATCGGGATCGCGCTGCTGGAGGGCGGCGGCCGCAACGGCGAGGAGAAACTCGTCGAGGCCGACATCGCGATGTACGACGCCAAGGAGGCCGGCCGCGATTGCCTGCGGGTGTTCGACGCGCGCCAGGACCGCCAGTTCCGGATGGCGGCGCGGCTGGCCTGGGCCGACCGGATCAAGGACGCGCTCGACGAGGAGCGCTTCGTGTTGCACGCGCGGCCGATCGTGTCCCTCGGCGAGGACCCGGTGCCCCGGCACGAGCTGCTGATCCGGATGCTGGGCGAGCGCGACGACCTGATCCCCCCCGGGACCTTCCTGTACATCGCCGAGCGCTTTGACCTGATCCAGCGGATCGATCGCTGGGTCCTCCAGCAGGCGATCGCGATCCTCGCTGACGCGAAGCGGCGCGGCCGGCCGCTGCACCTGGGGGTGAACCTCTCGGCAAAATCGATCACCGACCCGACGCTGCCCGCGTTCGTCGCCGAGCAGCTGGCGGGCGCCGGGATCGACGGATCTGGGCTGTGCGTCGAGGTGACGGAGACGGCGGCGATCGTGAACGTCGAGCGCGCCCGTGAGTTTGCCCACCAGCTCGCCGACTTGGGCTGCGAGTTCGCGCTCGACGACTTCGGCGCGGGCTTTGCGTCGTTCTACTACCTGAAGCACATGGTGTTCGACTACGTGAAGATCGACGGCGAGTTCATCCGCAAGCTGCCCGAAAGCCGCGTCAACCAGCTCGTCGTGCGCTCGGTTGTGGACCTCGCCAAGGGGCTCGGCAAGCGCACCATCGCCGAGTACGTCACCGACGCGGCGACGCTCGAGCTGCTGCGTGGCTACGGGGTCGACTACGCCCAGGGCTACCACATCGGCCATCCCGCGCCGCTCGACGCCTTCGACCTCGCGGGCGTCCGTTCGGCGTAGTCAGAGCCGCAGCGTGCTCGTCGTCCAGGCGCCGGTGCCGGTGAGGTTCGTACCGCGCACGCGGAACCGGTCGGTGACGCCGGCCCGGCCGGTGTAGCGCAGCGAGCGCTCGCGCGTGGCTCGCGCCAGCACGTGCCATCCGGTGCGGTGAGGGCGCAGCTCCGAGACCTCGACCTCATAGCTGGTGGCGACCGCTGGGCTGGCGGCGCTCCAGGTGAGCGTCACCCGTCGCCCCGGACCCGCCCGGGCTTTCAACCGCTCCACCGGGGGCTGCGCGCACTTCCCGGTGAAGACGTCCGAACCGAACGAGCGCTCGCCGGGCAGCTGGGCGTACCCCAGGTGGGCCAGCCCGAAGATGTCCTCGACGCTGCGCAGCATCGTGTAGTGGTTGTAGGGCTCGTCTGAGACGGTGCCGGGGGCGATGCACGGCGACAGCAGGACGGCGCCGGTGACGCCGCCGCCGGGACCGCTACCACCGGGCGCCGAGGCCTCGGGTCCCGGGATCTCTCCGCAGCAGGCGCTGGCGTCCGAGCCTGCGGCCTCGTCGAAGATGACCATCAGCAGGCCGTTCTGCTGGGTGAAGGCCGGCGCGCTCATGATTTTCGGCACCCACTCCTGCAGGAAGGTGTTCGCCTGGGGCAGCCCGCCGGGTCCGCCGTTGGCGCAGGTGGCGTCGTGCCCGTCGTTGCACAGCCCCGGAGTGATGAACACGTAGTTCGGGGTGTCGGCGGCACTGGCCAGGTCGTGCGACAGCAGGTCGAGGTTGACCACGTGCGAGTCGCACAGCGCGGTGTTGTCGATGATCGAGTGGAAGTAGACGAACGGGTCGTGGCGCGCGGCGTACTGGTCGGTCGCCGTCTCGGCCTGGGTGTGGTCGAGCGTGTCCAGCTGGGGATGGCCGCACGCGGCCGCCTCGCGGCTGGGGTCGGAGCCCATCGAGTCGTTGTAGTCGCGCCAGGTGAGCCCAGCGGTGGTGAGCTGGGAGGCGATCGTCGGAACGCCGGCCGGGTACACGCAGCCGGTGCCCTGCACCTGCCCGTCGGCGCCGATCGTGGTCGGGTTGACGTTGTTGTAGAACAGGCAGTCCTCGCGGGTGTCCAGGTTCGGCGCCTGCCCCGAGAGCATCGCGATGTAGTTGTCGAGGCTGTTGTGGCCGATGCCGTAGTAGTTCGGCAAGAACGCGCCCTCGGCGGGCAGCGTCTTGGCCAGGTACGGGGCCGGCGAGCTCGGACCGAAGGTGGTCGACTCCGACTCGTTCTCGTCGACGATGATGAACACGTGGCGGATCGGCGGCATCCCCGTCGCCGTCGCGGTCGCGGGCGGCGTCGCCATCGCGGGTGCTCGGGCGCCGGCGCGGTGCGTCGTGCCGGCGATGGCGCTCGACAGCCACACCCCCAGCCCGAGCAGCAGCGCGGCCAATGTCACCAGCCGGAGCTTCACAGCGGGAAGGCTATCGGCTCCACCAACGCAGCCGTGACCAGGATGCGCTGTGTGTCAGATTACCTGTGCTTAGGGTCTCCTAATTAGGGGCCCCTAATCGGTGCTATGGTCCGGCGTCGCGATGTCCGAGCCCTGCACTAGGAATGGCCAGCGCACGAAGCAGCGATCGTGGTCGACGATCATCTGGGTGCTGAGCCTGCTCGGCGTCGGGGTCGCGGCCGTGATCCTGGGCTGGCACTCGAAGGGCGGCACCCCGACGCCCGGCGCGCACATGTCGCATACCACGGCCGTGCTCGACAGCGCGATCCTCGTCTTCCGGGAGGGGCTGGAGACGATCCTCGTGCTGGCCGCGATCACCGCCAGCTTCCTCGGCGGCAACAAGGTCTACCGCCGTCCGGTGGCCGCCGGCGGCAGCCTTGCCCTGCTCGCCTCGGTCGGCACCTGGTTCATCGCCGTGTGGTTCATCGGGATGTTTGGCGGGCAGGGCCTGGCGGTCCAGGCGGCCACCGGCATCCCCGCGATCATCGTGCTGCTCGTGGTCATGAACTGGTTCTTCCACAAGGTCTACTGGACCGGCTGGATCTCCCACCACCACAAGCGCCGTCGCAGCCTCCTTCCCACCCCGGGCGAGGCGCCGACGCGGGCGATGCTGCTGGGCCTCGGGCTGCTCGGGTTCACCTCGGTGTACCGCGAGGGCTTCGAGATCGTGATCTTCCTCCAGGGCCTGCGCGTGACCCAGGGCTCGAGCGTCGTGCTGGAGGGCGTGGTCCTCGGGCTGATGTTCACCGCCGCGGTCGGCGCCTTCACGTTCGTGCTGCATGAGAAGCTGCCCTACCGCCGGCTGTTGATCATCACCGGGGCGATGCTCGTCGTGGTCCTGTTCGTGATGGTCGGCGAGGAGGTCAACGAGATGCAGCTGGCCGGATGGATCGGAACGACCAACATCTCGTGGCTGCACCTCCCGGGCTGGGCCGGCACGTGGTTCTCGCTGTTCGGCAACGTCGAGACGATCGTCGCGCAGGTCGTCGCCGTCGCTGTCGTGCTCGGCTCCTACGCCGCCGCCCAATACCTGCGGGTGTGGCGTCCGAAGCGCAGGGGCGGGGTCGTGGCCGAGCCGGCGCAGCGCCCGCCCGAGCCGGCGCGGAGCGCGCAGCCGGTGTCCTCGCTCCTTTAGAGCTCCTGGATGTGGTCGGCCTCGCGCGGGCCAGCGAACGGCCGCGTCAGGCAGAAGCGCTCCAGCGTCGGCTCGGGCACGCCCTCGACACCGAGCGTGTCCGATGCCTCGCCGTGGGTGTGGGGGTCGTCGGCGAAGCCGCCGACCTCGACCGAGTGCTGCGGCGTGCGATAGCCGGAGATCCCAACGAGGTGGAGGTCGAGCGCGCGTCCGAGCGCGTCGAGCCGCGCCGCAATCACCGGCTCCTGGTTGACCGTGTAGTCCGTGCCGGGGGCCTGGAAGAACCCGAACGGGCCATCGTGCGCGACGAACGCGGTGTTCACGCACCCCGCCGGCGCGACGCCCCCGGTCTTGTACGCCGCGACCTCGGCCGCGATCGCCTGCGCCGTGAGCCGTCGTCCCTCCACCGAGAGCGTCCCCTGCAGCGCCCGCAGCCTCGCCGTGTCCTGGTTGTGCGCGTGGGCGACGGCGAGCTCGCGCTCGACGATCGAGAGCTTCAGCTGCGCGATCTGGTCGCGCTCGGAGATCAGCGCCGCCTCCTGGCGAAGCTTGCCCGCGTCGGCGCGGTACAGCCGCTCGGCCTCCGCCGCCAGAGTCGCGCGGGTCGTCTTCACGCGCGCCGTCGCCTGGACGTCCCGGCGGGCGATCGCGGTCAGATCGCTCAGCCCGTTCAGGAGGTTGTCGAAGCCGTGCGCGTCGACGATCACGTCGAGGACGGTCGGCGGCGGCGACTCGTAGCGCTGGAGCAGCTGCGCGGCGAGGATCCGCTGGTCGCGGGCGTAGTCGCGCTGCATCTCGGCCAGGCGGAGATGATCGGTGGCCAGCTCGACGCGCACCGCCCCGAGCACCTGCTGCTGGCTGCCGATCGTCCGCTGCAGCAGTCTCAACCGGCCCGCGAGCGCGCCGAGCGTACCCTCGAACCCCTGGATCCGGTTCTCCTCGTCGGCGATCCGGGCCGACAGCGCGCCCGCCCGCCGCTGGCCGGCGCTGTAGCGGCCGGCGAGGCTGCCCGCGTTGGCACCGGGGACCGCTACCGCGGCAGCGGCCACAGCGGCAAGGGCGGCCGCGCTCAGGGCAGGTCTCGGCAGGCGACGCATCGCGTAACTCGGCGCGGCGACGCTAGCGGCGGCCGCGCCCCGTGGCGACCGCTGAACCGAAACTTGCGGCGAGTCAGATCCAGCGCTTGCGGCGGAAGAAGATCCAGAGGGCGCCCACGGAGGCGACCAGCAGCCCGATCCCGAGCACGAAGAACGTCCAGTTGTTGTCGATGATGTGCCCGGTCAGGAAGCTGAAGTTCTGGCCCCAGAACCCGGTCAGGAAGCTGAGGGGGAGGAAGATCGTGGCGATGATGGCCAGCTGCTTTCCGACCTCGCCCTGGCGGTTGGCCACGGTCGAGAGGTACATGTCGGTGGCGCCGCTCAACAGGTCGCGGTAGGAGTCGACGAGGTCGGAGATCCGGATCAGCGAGTCGTAGACGTCGCGGAAGTAGGCACGGTCGTCCGCTTCCATTCCGGGTAGGTCGGCGATCCGCTCGGCATCCCGGGCGAACACGTCGCGCAGCGGTGTCACCACGCGGCGGATGTCGACGAGGTCGCGCTTCATCGAGAAGATCTGCTTCAGGCTGGCTTCGTCGGGCGAGGCGATGATCGCCTCCTCGATCGCGTCGATGTCATCGTCCATCTTCTGCAGGACCGGGAAGTAGGTCGAGACGACCGCGTCGAGGACCTTGTAGATCATGAACTGCTCGGTGCGCACGGGAGTCTTCGCCGTCCGCTCCCGGAGCTCGGTCAGCGCGTTGATGGCCCCATGGTGAATTGTCACGACGTAGGCGCCGGAGATCGCCATGTGAACCTCGCGCAGCAGCGGTGTGCCGGATGTGGCGCCGGGGTCGACCCCGTACAGCACCATGTACACGTAGGTCTCGAACTCCTCGATCTTCGGCCGCTCGTGGAACGAGCGGGCGTCGTCGACGGTCAGCGGGTGCAGCCCGAGCTTGCTTCCGAGCAGCTGGAGCTGCTCATCGTTCGGATCCTCGAGGTCGAGCCAGAAGAACCGTCCGGCGGCGACGTGCTTGTCCAGGTCGTCGTGATCGGCGCTCTGCAGGCACGGAACAGTCTTGCCGACGACGGGCTGAGGCGCGACCCCCGCGCCCCCCGGCGCCGGCGCCGGTGGTGAGTCGGACTCCACTGAGCGGGATTGTATGCGCGTCCTCAGACGATGTACGGCGGTCCGTCACCCGTTGTAGTTGCCGGCGCCCGCGCCGACGCTATTGAGCCAGTCGCGCATCGCGCGCCCGGCGGGCGTGACCTGTCCCTCCTCGTAGCCGGTGGTGGCGACGGCCAGCGTCGTCCCGTTCGGGGTCGACCAGCCGTACTCGATGCCCGTTCCCGACCGCGCGTAGCGAGCGATCGCCTGGCCCTGCTGTAGGAGCGAGCCGGCCGGGGCGATGTCGGTGATCTGCTCGGCGACGTACTGGACGTGGCCGGCGTAGCTGCCGTTCAGCAGCTCGAAGTAGACGAGCGGCTGGCCGGCGTACCAGTCCGGGATGATGGCCAGGATCTTCACCGGGCCGGGCGCGAGGATCGGGGCGCCGACCGGCATGCCGGCGTCGACGCCCTGGTCGGTTCGCTCCCAGACCGACACGTACTGCAGTGGGTCGATGTAGCCGGCGCTCGTCTTTGGCGCCGCGATGAGCTCCAGACGCAGCTCGTGCCTGACCTCCGACAGCGGCGGCGCGTGGTCGTTGGGGTTGCCGATCGGTGTGCCGTTGGCCGCTGTCGGCGTCTCGACGCCGGCCGTCGGCTCCACCACCTGCGGATGGGCGCGGGGGATCCCGCTGGTGACGGCGGCGGTTCCCGTGACGGTGTGCCGGTCGCCGCTCCCGGCCGCGGCACCGCAGCCCGCCACGGCGAGCGCGACGAGGATCAGGACGACACGACCGAGGACCGGCATGATGCCCGGCGACGCTAACAGGCGATTCCCGACGAGGCGGCGATCGGCGCGCCCTATTCGCCGGTGCCGTTACGGAAGGCCGCGAGCATCCGCTCGGCGTCGGGACGGCTGCCGCCGAGGCGCACCAGGCCGGCGCCGATCGCCGCATCGAGGTCGAGCCCGTGCCAGACGATCGCGGCGAGCGGGCCGGGATCGGTGTCCAGGGCGGCGTCGGGCGCCCGGGCCTCCCCGCGCGCGACGTCGAGCTCGCCGTCCCGGATGGTCACCGTGAACGGCACGCCGGCAAGGGTCAGCGCCAGCCGGCCGTCGAGGACGTCCGCGCGGGTCGGTCCGAACATCGTCTTCAGCGCCAGGATCGCGGAGTCGGGGCTGAACGCGGCCGTCTGCGCCGGCATCGGCTGGGCGCTGCCCCAACGCCCGAGGGCGAGCAGCACCGGCTCCAGCGCACGGCCGCGGTCGGTCAGCTCGTATACGTTGACCGCGGTCTCCGCGGCCAGCTCGTTCTGGCGCACGATGTCCGCGCCCTCCAGCTCACGCAGCCGCTGTGAGAGCACGTCGGGGCCGATCCGGGGGAGGCCGGCGCGCAGCTCGCTGAACCGCTTCGGGCCGAGCATCAGCTCGCGGACGATCAGCAGCGCCCAGCGATCGCCCATCGTGTCGAGCGCGCGGGCGATGCCGCACTGGTCGCGGTATGAGCGTCGCTTCGTCATTGCCGTGAGGTCAGGGTACAGACCCTCCCACAAACATACAAATTGTTTTTTCCAAGCTGGCGCGCTACGGTTGCCCACGTCCGGTCACCGTTTATCGAGAGCGAGGTACCCGTGCAGCTTCCACCGATCGTCTCCACGAGCGAATGGCAGGCGGCCCACGAGCGGCTCGTGGCCAAGGAGAAGGCCGCGCTGCGTGCGAGCGACGCGCTCGCCGCCGAGCGCCGCCGGCAGCCCGTCGTGGAGATCGAGACCACCTACACGTTCGATGGCGAGGAGGGCAGGCGCACGCTGCTGGAGCTGTTCGACGGCCGCGCCCAGCTGATCGTCTACCACTTCATGTTCGCCCCCGACGTACACGGCTGGCCCGACGCGGGCTGCCCGGGGTGCACGATGTTCGTCGACCAGCTGACGGCGCTCGCCCATCTGCACGCTCGCAGCACGTCGTTCGCCCTCATCTCCCTGGCGCCGCTGGACGCCCTGCTGGCATACCGCCGGCGGATGGGGTGGGACGTGCCGTGGTACTCGTCGGCGGGCAACGACTTCAACCGCGACTTCGGCCTCACCACCGACACCCGCGAGACGTTCGGCCTGAGCGTGTTCATTCGCGACGACGACCGGGTGTATCGCAGCTACTTCACCGACCGTCGCGGGGTCGAGCCGATCGGCACCGTCTGGAGCCTGCTCGACCGCACGCCGCTCGGCCGCCAGGAGGAGTGGGAGGACTCGCCTCCGGGGGTGCCGCAGACGCCCGCCTACACGTGGTGGCGTCGCCACGACGAGTACGAGGAGGCGGCTCGATGAGCGCGCGCGAGCACTACCCACCCGGCGCTCCGTGCTGGGTCGACGTGCTGGCTGACGACCCGGCCGCGGCACGCGCCTTCTACGCCGGCGTGTTCGGCTGGGAGTTTGCCGGCCCCGGTGCGATGCCCGACGGGGGCGAGTACCACGTCGCCCGCCTCGGGGAGGCGGACGTCGCCGGCGTCGGGTGCGCGCCCGACGATGCTGGGGCGGTGCCGTGGACGACGTACGTCCGCGTCGCGTCGCTGGAGGAGACCACGGCCCACGCCGTGGCGGCCGGGGCACGGGTGATCGCCGAGCCGTTCGACGCGCTTCCCGCCGGCCGCGCCGCCGCCGTCGCCGATCCGGCCGGAGGCGTGATCGGGCTGTGGGAGCCCGCGGAGCGGGCGGGCGCGGCCCGGGTCAACGAGCCCTCGGCGTGGGCGATGAGCGTCCTACAACCCTCCGACGCGCCGGCCGCCACGGCCTTCTACGAGGCCGTCTTCGGCTGGCAGGCCTGGACGCCGCCGGGCGATGCGTCCGGCATCGTGCTGTGGCGGCTGCCCGGCTACTTCGGCGGGGAACCCTCGCAACCGGTCCCCCGCGACGTCGTCGCCGCGATGCTGCCCGCGTCGGACGACGCCCCGGCCGGCTGGTCGGTCGACTTCTGGATCGCCGACGCCGACGCGGCGGCCACGGCGGCGGCCGAACTCGGCGGATCGGTGCTGGGCGAGCCGCACGACGCGCCGCCGTTCCGCCGCGCGGTGCTGGCCGACCCGTCCGGCGCCGCGTTCACCGTCAGCCAACTCGTGGCCTACTAACGGACCTGCGGGCGATCAGCCGAGCGTCAGCATCGCGGCGCTGGCCGCGGGCACCGACAGGGAGTAGGTCGGCGTGCTGCCCTGCGCGGCGACCGTCGTCAGCCGCGGGGTCCCGGCCAGCGTCCCTGTGTGCGTCGAGGCGCCGAAGCTCATCCCGCCGAGCGTGATGCCGCCGGTGGCGGCGAGTCCGGGTGCGGTGAGGCGCTCAACGAAGCCGCTGCGGGAGCCGCCGGGGATCCGCAGCGTCACCGCCGCGGCACCGGAGGCTCCGGTGTTGATCACCACGACGTGCGTCTGCCCGGTCGGCGTGCGGGCCGCCCAGACGCGCAGCGGCTCGCTGCGCGGGCCCGCGACCTGCAACAGCCGCGAGCCGGCCGGCGCTGCCTGGGCGAACATCAGGAGGCCGTAGTACAGGGGGCTGACCTGGCCGGCCCACTGCCCGCCGGCCTGCTTGAACGAGAACAGCTGGTTGACCGAGTTCGGGGTCGTGTGGAAGTTCACGCCGGAGACGCCGACCCGGGCCAGCGCGAACATCGCGTCGAGCGCCCACAGCGAGGTGGCGAACGTGTTGCTCAGCCCCTGCTCGCCGCCGCACGACACGGCGTTCAGCTCGTCGAGGCGGAGCGGGTCCCCGAATCCGTTCGCGGTCTTCACGTACGGGGCGACGCTGTCGGCCAGCCCGTCCGACGAGCTCTGGGAGAGCAGCTGGGCCGCGCTGACGTGGGTGGTCGAGACGCAGCGCTGCGTCGGATAGCGATGCAGCGTGGCCACCGCCACCTTCCGGTTCGCGGCCAGGAAGCTCCCGAGCGACTGCGACCACAGGAGCGAGCCGGTCGACGGTCCGGCCAGCCGGACATCCGGCAGCGTCTTGGCGATCGTGCCGAACTGCTGCCGGTACTCGCTGAAGTCCCAGCCGGACGGGCGTCCGAGCACGCCTACGTGGGCGGGGGTGCGGTACCAGTTGAAGCTGCCGTACAGCTCGGGCTCGTTGCCGAGCTCCAGCGCGTCGATTTCCTTGGTTCCGATGTCCTTCACCATCGCGTCGGCCTCGGCCCGGGCGATCGCGGCACTGTCGGCCTCGAAGTTCACGCCGAGGATCAGCCGCCCGCTCACTGCCGTGGCGAGCGCATGGGCGATCGCCATCCAGCTGGGGGTCAGCGTGTAGCGCACCCACTGCGGGTGCTTGGAGCCCGGGACGCCGTACCAGCTCCAGTCGGTGCTGTCGCCGCCGATCCGGACCACCGCGTCGCGTGGTGAGAGGGAGCGCAGGAGCTGCACGAACACCGGGTTGAGCGCGTCGGGGTTTTTGCCGGCGTAGGTCTCGAGCGCCGTCTGCTCGAACGACACCCCGACGAAGCCGGGGTCGACGGGCGTCCCGGCGGCGCCCGGGCCGATCGTGATCGCTCCCGCGGCGGAGGCGCGGGCGCCCCGCGCCGCCGAGCGCGCGCGGCCGACCGCGATCGTGGCCAGCGCGATCAGGGTCACGAGCGCAGCGAGCAGCAGGCCGCGGCGGATCGGGACGGTCATTCGGCGGGCGCCGCGACCGTGATCGTAAGCTCCCGCCGCAGGCGGAAGCCGAGCGTCTCATACAGCCGGATCGCGCCCGCGTTCGACGGGAGGGCGTGCAGGAACGGGCGCGCCGAGCGGCGCCGGATGCCGGCCACGACGGCCGAGGTCAATCGCGACGCCAGGCCCTGCCCGCGATGCTCCGGCGAAGTGCACACGGCGCTCACCTCCGTCCAGCCTGGAAGGTGCATGCGCTCGCCCGCCATCGCGATCAGCTCGCCGTCGCGGCGGATCCCGAGGTACCCACCGAGCTCGATCGTGCACGGCAGGAACGGTCCCGGGTTCGTCGCCTCGACGAGCGCCAGGACGTCGGGCACGTCGGCGAGGCCGAGCGGCGTCGCTTCGTCGTCCTCGGCGCCGGCGGTGTTCTCGCCCGCCATCTGCACGACGCGCAGGCCGCGGATCGCCGTCCACCCGTCCGGGAGTGGGGCGCCGTCATGGACGAGGCCCGCGCCGCCTCCCGGCCCGATCAGGGCGGCGGCGTCGCGCCAGTCCGCCGGCATGGCGTCCGGCGGGAGCGCCATGAACGGAGCGACGTCGGGCCGGTAGCGCAGCGCTCGGCCGCTGCGCTGCGCAAAGGGCGCATCCGGCCCCGAGAGGGCCGCGTACGCCGGGTTGTCGAGAAGCTCGTCGTCGGAGGGCATCGGCGCCGGGGCGCGATGATAGACCGCGGCTCAGGTGAGCGAGCCGAGCAGCTTCTGAGACTCGATCAGCCCCGCGGTCGTGGCTATCCGCAGCATCGTGTTGATCACCCAGCGCGCGAGCGCTGCGCGGATCTGGCCATGCACCGAATGATATATCATTCCGCTAATGCTTCGCGGCACTGTCGGATGACGTGGACTGGCGCACGGCATCCCTGATGGCGGCGGCGGTGACGGTGGCGGCGACGGTTCCGAGCACGGTGAGCGCCCACGTCGCGGCCGGTCCGGGGGCGAGCGCGGGTCCGGTGCCCGAGGCCACGGCGAAGGTGACGTCGCCGTCGGCTGAGGTGAACGCCGGGTCGACGGCGCGGGCGATCCCCGCGCTCGCGACTCGCGCCAGGATCCCGCAGGCGCGCTTGTCAAGCGCGGCGTCGGTGCAGACGCAGACCAGGGTGGTGCTCTCCCCAGGACGAACCGCAGCGCCCGGCGGGCGGGAGATGCGCGGGATGAGCTCCGTGCTGCGGAGCAGCTCGCCGGTGTCGGCGTGTGGGCCGCCGAGGACGGCACCGTCTTCGGCGAGGACGTCGCCGAAGGGGTTGGCGACGGCGAGCGCGGCGACCGTCACGCCGTCGGTCAGCGTGGTGGCCGCGTAGCCGACCCCGCCGGGGGTGGCGCGCTCGCGACCGAGGAGCTTGCCGACCATCGCGCCGGTCCCCGCGCCGAGGCGGCCGCGCTCGGGAACCCCGGCGCGGGCCGCGTCGCACGCCGCGGAGCCGTCCTCCGGCCCCGGCCGAGCGTCGGGTTGGCCGGCCGTCTCGTCGAAGATGACGGCCGTCGGGACGAGCGGGATGACGCCGAGCGGGGTCGGGCGCCCCTGGCCGCGCTGCTCCAGCCACCGGACGACGCCGTCGGCGGCCGCGAGGCCGAACGCGCTGCCGCCGGTCAGCAGCACGGCCGATGGTCCCTCGGCGTTGGCGAGCGGCGCCAGCGGTTCAAGCTCGCGTGTGCCGGTCCCACCGCCGCGCACGTCCACGCCACCGCGCGCTCCGGGTGGAACGAGGACCACTGTGCAGCCCGTGCCGCCGCCGTGGTGCGTGGCATGACCGACGCGAAACCCCGGGGGCAGCGGCAACTCCATGACCTATAGGGCGGAGGCGTGGACGTCGATGATCGGAAAGCCACCGTCTGGGATCGTCCGGTGGGCCGCTTCGATGAACGCACTGATGATCTTCGAGCGGGTGCTCGCCTCGGTCGCCAGCCAGACGCGATCGAGGGCCGCGTCGAGCACCGGAACGTAGGCGATGTCGGTGCGCGTGTAGTAGCGGGTGGCCGATCGCGGGAGCAGGATGATGCCGTGCCCGGCCGCGACGTGTTCGAGCTTCTCCTCGACCGACCGCAGCCGCGCACCTGTGAGTGGTGACGGCTCGGTGTAGCGCAGGTGGGGCTCTGCGGCCAGCTGCGACTCGACCAGGTCGAACTGCGTGGCCAGGGGATGGTCGATCGGCAGGGCGACCAGCCGTGGCTCGTCATACAGGGCGATCAGTCGCAGCCCGCCTTCGGTGACCGGGGCTCGGACGTAGCCGATGTCGACGGCTCCACCGAGGATCAGCTCCTCCTGGTCGTCCCACTCCATCCGGCGCACCTCGACGGCCACGTCGGGGTGGTCCTCGGCGAAGGCACGGATGGTCTGCGTCGGGACGATGCCGGCGCGAAACCCGACCGCCAGCCGGCGGGTGCCGCGTCCGGCTCGCTGCGCCCGTCGGCGGGTGGCATCGGCCGAGGACAGGAGCGCACGCGCGTCCTGGAGGAGCTGGCGTCCTGCCGCGGTGAGCTCGACGCCTCGCCGGTCGCGGGTCAGCAGCGCGACCCCCAGCTCGCGCTCCAGTCTGGCGATCTGGCGGCTCAGCGCCGGCTGGGCGATGTAGAGCCGCTCGGCCGCTCGCCGAAAGTGCAGCTCCTCGGCGACCGCGACGAAGTAGCGCAGCTTGCGCAGGTCCAGATCCATGCTCCCGGATGCTAGTTGATGCCCTCAGGGCATCACAGACGCTGCCAAGAGTCTTGGACACAGCGGTTGGCGAGACCGACGATGAGGACCCGCAACAACGACAAGGAACCTCCATGCCAACCACCTCTCAGCACCCACGTATCGTGATCCTCGGCGGCACCTCGGGCATCGGCTTGGCCACGGCACAGCTTGTCGCGGCGCAGGGCGCCCGGGTGGTGATCGTCGGTCGCCGGCAGGTTGACCGCGCCCTCACCCAGCTCCCCGACGATGCCGAGGGCCATGCCGTCGACATGCGGGACGAGAACGCCATCCGCGACCTGTTCTCCACGCTCGGCTCCTTCGACCATCTCGCCTACACCGCCGGCGAGACACTCACCCTGGGAACCGTCGGCGACATGGACCTCGACGGCGCCAGGGGCGCCCTGGAGATTCGGCTGTGGGGCGCGTATGCAGCGGTCAAGCATGGGCACCCTCACATCCGGCCCGGCGGGTCGATCACGCTCAGCTCCGGGTCCGCGTTCGCACGGCCCCATCCGACGTGGTCAATCGCCGCCGCCGTGTGCGGTGCGGTCGAAGCGCTCACGCGCGCTCTGGCCGTCGAGCTGGCCCCGATCCGCGTCAACGCGATCGCGCCCGGTGTCGTGCGCACCGACCTGTGGCGCGATCTGAGCGAGTCTGAACGGGCCGAGCTATACGTCGGCGTCGGAGCCGGACTCCCGGTCGGGCGGGTCGGCGAGCCCGAGGAGATCGCGCAAGCGTTTGCCTACCTCATGCACAACGGCTACACCACTGGCACGATCCTCCCCATCAACGGTGGCGGGCTCTTGGTCTAGGGACGTGCTTCCGGTCGTTGGCTTGGCGTGCGAACTCAGGTGGCGCAGACCGGCGTTGCCGCCGGCATCGCCGGCGCTGTGGAGGCGTTGCGGTAGTGGGTCTTGAGGATCCACGACGACGCCGGCTGCCCGATGCCGAAATTGATGTCCTCGCCGACGATCTCATGCGTGCTCGAGCTGATCGTGTCGGTCTCCTTGAAGTGGGAGGCCGTTCCGACCAGCAGGATGTTCGCGCCGCTGTGCCCGGCGATCGTGAGGTACTCCTTGGGGAAGTATCCGAACGGGGGCGAGCCGACATACGAGATGTCTGGCGTGGCACTCTGCCAGCAGCTGGTCCCGGCGACACGCCAGAACGTGCCCTTGTTGCTCGTCGTCCAGTCGATGTTCGGATGACCGCCGGCGGCCACGGTCCCGACGGCCGACACGCCCCTGCCGTGCGACAGGGTTGCCACCCATGAATCCGTTGCCGGCGTTTTGCAACTACTGAGCGCCTGGTCCGCCTGCCCCAAGTACACGCCTTCGGGAAAGGCGGCGCAGTAATAGACGCTGCCGTGCTGGCTGCCGGCAAGGTAATGCACATGCTTGTAGGACGCGAGCATCTGCGCCGCCAGCCGCTTGCCCGCGGCGCTACCGCCATAGGCCCATGCTGCCGCGGCCGAGAGCATCACAACGATCAAGCCCGTCAGAACGCCGGCGCTGGCCCTCGTTCGCATTGCGTACCTCCTCCTCGAGTGGGATCGGGACCCTAGATCGGGCAAAAGATCGTGTAGCTCGTCGCCTCGTGCTTCGGGGGCGTGCCGATGAACTTCAGCGCTGCGTGACTGAAGATCTTGTGCGTTTGCTGCTTGCAGCTCTGAGGCTTGGACAGCGTGACCGTCACCCGATACGACACCGGCTTGCCGGCCGCGCAACTGGGCGTGCACGTGTTGCTCTTCAGCGTGCCCGTGCCGCGCGCCTTCGTCGCCGACCAGGACGACCACTTGAGCTTCTGCAGCGATGTCAGCCCGTCCCCGCAGGTGAGAACGATCGACTTCGGCTTGTACTGTTCGCGCAGGCACGTGCTCGTCGTCCACACGTGACTCGATCCGCC
>DASZLC010000073.1:0-40019 GCA_035552615.1 Solirubrobacteraceae bacterium | reverse complement strand
GGCCGGGTTCCCGAACATGGCCCTCCTCTCGGGGCCGAACACCGGCACCGGGAGCACCTCGCAGGTGTTCATGATCGAGTCGCAGATCGACTATGTGCTGGCCATGATCTCGGCCGCCCGCCAAGGGGCGATCAGCGTCCGCCCCGAAGCCCAGGCGGCGTCCAACGCCGAGCTGCAGCGCCGGATGGCCCAGACGGTCTGGCTGCGCGGCGGCTGCCACAGCTGGTACCTCGACGAGCACGGTGTGAACCGGACCCTGTGGCCGGGCACGGCCAGCGAGTTCCGCCGCCAGACCGCGACGCTCCGGGCGGACGAGTACGTGATCGAACCGGCCCGCCGGCCCGTTCCCGTCGTTTTCCCGTAAACGTCGCGGCGCCGCCGTGGGAGCGCGTCCTGTGATGGCGGTCGCGGTGTTCGTACCGTGTATCGGCGACCCATACGGTCGCGCGGTCACTCCGGATCGTTGCGCTTTACAGGTCGGGGAAGGCGTCCGACCGGTCGCGGTGAAGGCGCAGAAACCGCCGCTACCCGAAGGGAAGTGCGCCTGCAAGCGTGCTCGCGTCGCTGATGTAACCCACGGCGATGCGGGTTGGGCGATAGTGATCGCTATCCGAGCACAATCGCCCGGGTCGCCGGGGCAAATCACCCGCGGCGGCGGCCGCGTTCACGTCGCTAACGACGACAGCCAGTACCAGCACGGCCTGCCACCCCCTTCCCCAGACGCCGTTTCCGCTCGCACCATGCCCGCCATCCAAGGACAACGCCCTGCAAACCCGGAGGCTGCCCAGCGCATTGTCAGGCCATGACACACGAGCACCGCCATCACCGCGCGGCGGCGATCAGCTCGGCCAGCCGCTGGGGCTGTTGAATCGGCAGTAGGTGGTCGGCGCCGTCGAGCACGACCAGCGCTGCGCCCGGGATCTGCTCGGCGAGCATCCGGGCGGCGCGCGGCCGGACGATCCGGTCCTCGGAGCCGATGACGATCGTGGTCGGCGCAGCAATCCGCTCCAGCGCCCGCTCCAGCTCGGGCAGCTGACGGACGAGCCCGCGCTGCTCGGCGGCGAACGCACCCCACGACGCCGGTCGGCGCAGGGTCCGCGCGGACTCGCGCAGGAAGCGTTGCTCCAGCCGCAGCTGCGCGCCGATCAGGCGCCGGGCCGGTGGCGCCGACAGCGTCAGCCCGGTGCTCGCCATCAGGCCGACGGACAGGAGGGAGCCTGCCACCGGGGCGGCCAGCCAGCGATCGAGCCAGGACAGCGAGGCCAGGTTGGCGGCCGGCGCCGCCAGCACGAGCGCGCCGGCGCGGTCGGGATGATGTGCCGCCAGCCAGGCCGCCACGGCGGCCCCGAAGCTGTGGCCGGCGATCGTCGCGCGGGCGATCCCCGCGTCGTCCAGCGCGGCGAGTGCCACCTGCGCGTTCATGGCCAGGTCGCCGGCCGGGGCGACGCCGTTCCAGCCCGGCCGGTCGATGGCCAGCGCACGGACGCCCGCGGGGAGCAATCCGACGACCGCATCCCAGTCGCGGGCGCTGCCGGGCTGTCCGTGCAGCAGCAGGACCGGGTCGGGCCGACGAGCCATGAGGCGCGGGCTGGCTACGCGGCGCCGGGCGGGCCGTCGCTCGTGCCGCCGGCGGCCGCATGGCCGTCGCGCCCGACGTAGCCGTCCTTGCCGCCGATCACGATCACAACGGCGTCGTCCTCACCGACGTTGCGCAGGCCACGATGGGTCTGGGCGTCGACCCGCACGACGCCGCCGGCGGCGAGCACGTGCGTGTCCCCGCCGTCGCCGAAGCGGAACTCGACCGTGCCGCGGTGGACGAAGTACGTCTCCTCCTGGGCCTCGTGGTAATGCACGCCGCCGGCGTAGCCGGGCGGGATCACGAGCGCGTTCATGCCGAACGCCGTCACGCCCACGGCATGACGGATCTTCCGAAAGCCGTAGCCCTCGCCCATATCGTCGAGACTGGAGATGCCGTAGCCACTCATCCGACGCCGGATCGTAATCCCAACTCGCAGAACTGGCTGCACGCATAGGCGAGCCGGGGGCAAGCGGGCATACTTGGGGTGTGACGTCAGCCGTCCTCTCAGAGGCGCTCGCGCCGC
This sequence comes from Solirubrobacteraceae bacterium, assembly GCA_035552615.1. Lineage (GTDB taxonomy): Bacteria > Actinomycetota > Thermoleophilia > Solirubrobacterales > Solirubrobacteraceae > Palsa-465. Next base: position 37,917 of record DASZLC010000073.1, on the reverse strand, counting down.
TCCGAGCCAACCCATCCAAGGCCGCGGTCCTGCTGGACATCGACGGCACGCTGGCCCCGATCGTCGAGCACGCGGCCGAGGCGAGGGTGCCCGAGGGGACCCGCCAGCTCTTGATCGCGGTCGCGAAGCGCTACGGCCTCGTCGCCTGCATCAGCGGACGGCGCGCCTCCGAGGCGCGCGCGATGGTGTCGATCGGCGCGATCTCCTACCTCGGCTCGCACGGCGCCGAGCTGCTGAGGGCCGGCTGGACCGAGGCGCGGCTCGACCCCGGACTGGAGGAGTGGGCGCTGCGGATCCGGCAGTTCGCCGACGCTCAGGACACCGGCGCGCTCCGCCGCCACCGCGTCCGGCTGGAGGACAAGGGCGCGATCCTTGGCGTGCACTGGCGCGGAGCCCCCGACGAGCAGGCCGCGCGGGCGCTCGCCGACGAGATCGCGGCGGCGGCGCAGCGCGCCGGGCTGCAGACGCACTGGGGTCGCAAGGTGCTGGAGGTCAGGCCCCCGGTGCGGATCGACAAGGGCGCCGGCGTACGCGGGCTGCTTCAGGAGGGGGAGATCGCGATGGCCGTCTACGTCGGCGATGACACCACCGACCTCGACGCCTTCCGGGCAATCGTCGAGCTACGCGACGCGGGCGAGCTGGAGGTGGCGGTCCGCGTTGGCGTCAGCTCCGAGGACGGGCCGGAGGAGATCGTCGCCGAGGCCGACGTCGTCGTCGAGGGAACCGACGGCGTGCGCGGGCTGCTGTCGATGCTCATCGACTGATGCGATTCGCCGAGTTCCTCAGGGTGACCGTGCTGATCAGCGCCGCCGCGGCGAGCGTGCTGGCGCTTGTGACGGTCGCCGGCGCGGCCGGGAACTCCGATCAGCTCGTCGTCCCGATCGGCGCCGGCTGGTGGGTGGCGGCGGCCCTGATCGGGTCGTGGCTTGGGCGACGGGGGGACACCTCGCCGCCGATCGCGACCCTGCTCGCCAGCGCGCGGACGCAGTCCTCGCTGCCCGAGCTGCATCCCGGCCGCGTTGTGCTGAACCGCCTGTGGCCGCTGTTGGTGTCGACGGTCGGCGCCGGCGCGGTGGCCTTCCTGGCCCCGCAGGTCCCGGCCGTCGCGTCCGGCTTCGCGATCATCTGGGCGCTCGCCTGGCGACGGCAGTCCTCGGCGGTAACGGCGATCGAGGATCGCGACGGCGCTCGCTTCTACGTTGAGCAGACCTCGCCGCTGCGCCCGATCCGGCTCGTGCGCACCCCGGGCTTCCGGGCCTCGATGTATGAGCTGCAGAGCAACGGCCGCCGCCCCGAGGCGCAGCCCCGCGCGTGAGCGCATCACCCGCGCGCGGGCCGGACGTGCTGCTCGTGAACGTCGACAGCACCGGCGGATGGACGGTGGCGGCGCGGGAGCTGGCATCGGCGTTCGAGGCCGCCGGTGCCAGCGTCGCGGTCGCCGGCACCGGTCCGGTGCCGCTCGTGCGCACCTACGCGCTGACCGATCTGACGCAGGCGTGGATGGCTCGGCAGGCATGCCGCCGCGCCGTCGCCGCCCACCGGCCCGCCGCGATCGTCTACTGCTCGATGCTGGCCGCGCTGCTGTGGCCGGCGCCGGGGACGATCTGGCTCGACGCGCTCGCCGCCGAGAACCGTCCCGGCCGCCATGGCGTCTGGCAGCGGGTGGTGGAGAAGCGCCGGGTGGCGCAGGCGCCGCTCGTGCTGACGATGGGCGAGCGGTCGCTCGACTCGCTGACCACACCGCGGCCCGGCCACGTCGTCGTCGTGCCCGTGCCCGTCGACGCGTCGCTGCCGGCGCCCGGCGCATCCGGCCAACGTGACATCGACGTGCTCGCCTACGCCGGCAACCCGGAGAAGAAGCGGCTCGACTTCGTCCTCGCCACCTGGGCGCGGGTCCGCCGCCCCGGCGAGCGGCTCGTGATCGCCGGAATCGACGGCCTGGCGCCGAGGACCGGCGTCGAGGTGGCCGGCCGGCTGCCCGGGCACGAGTACCGCGCGCTGCTCCGCCGCGCGCGCGTGTTTGCGCACGCGCCGACGCGCGAGGACTACGGGATCGCCCCGCTGGAGGCGCTGGCCGACGGCTGCCTGCTGGCCACCACGCCGGCGCCGGGGCCCTACCCGGCGCGCGAGCTGGCGCGGGCGCTGGACCCCCGACTGGTCGACGAGGACCTCGGCGCCGCCGTGCGCGCCGCTCTGGACGATCCGAGTCCCGGGTACGCGGCGCGCGCCGCCGAGCTGATGGCGCCGTTCAGCCGCCGGGCGGTGGCGCGAACGTTGACGGCCGATGTACTGCCGCGGATCGTGCCAGCATGGTTGGACCGATGACCGGCCTGGCCTACATCCCCAGCCCCTCGGAGAACGGCTTCCACGTCGGCCCGCTGTTCTTCCACGCCTACGGGATCGCCTACGTGTTCGCGGTGCTGGCGGCGATCGGCATCTCGCGGTGGCGGTGGGCGAGCGTGGGCGGGGACAAGGAGCTGATCGGCGAGGTCGCGCTGTGGGGCTTCCCGGCCGGGCTGATCGGGGGGCGGATCTACTTCCTGATCACCACGCCGAGCCAGATCCCCGACCACTGGTGGGGGCCGTTCGCGATCTGGGACGGCGGCCTGGGGATCTGGGGGGGCATCGCCGGGGGCGTCGCCGGCGGCCTGTACATCTTGAAGAAGCGGCTCGGCGACTGGGGTTCGGTGCGCGAGTTCATGAACGCCGCGACGCCGGGCCTGCTCGTCGCCCAGGCGATCGGCCGTGTCGGCAACTACTTCAACCAGGAGCTGTTCGGCAAGCCCTCGACGTTGCCGTGGGCGCTGAAGATCAGCCCCGCCCACCGGCCGCCGGGCTACCTCCGGTACGCGACCTTTCAGCCAACCTTCCTGTACGAGATCATCTGGGACCTTGGGTTGGCCGGGTTCCTGATCTGGCTGCACTCCAAGCGGGTGGTGAAGGCGCCCGGGCTGTTCGCCCTGTACGTCGCGGGCTACTCGGGCTTTCGCATTTTCGAGGAGACGCTGCGGATCGACTACTCCGTCTTCATCCTCGGGATGCGGCTGAACTTCTGGATCGCGCTGCTGGGGACGCTGATCGGACTGATCTGGTTCGCCCAGATCCAGTGGCGGGTGCTGTCGCGGCTCCTACGCCGCGGCGCGACTGCGTTTGCGTAACGGCGCGAGCTCAGCCCACGGCCGCGTATTGACCACCTCCGCGGCCGTCAGCCACGCGCGCCGCGCCGTCGCCACGCCGTAGCGAGCGACCTCGAACCCTCCGATCCGGTGGGCATCGCAGTTGATCACGATCGGCACGCCGGCCTGCGCGGCGGCGCGGGCGTTCAGCTCGTTCAGGTCGCGCCGGTCGGGCGAGGCGTTGATCTCGAACATCGTGCCGGTCCGCACGGCCGCCGCCAGCACCGCCTCGAAATCGAACACGTATGGCGCCCGGCGCTCGATCTTGCGCCCAGAGAGGTGGCCAATGGCATCGACCTGCGGGTGCTCGACGGCGCGCACGATCCGCGCCGTCATGTTCTCCATGGTCATGTTGAACGAGGTGTGCACCGAGGCGATCACCCAGTCGAGCTCGGCCAGCAGCTCGTCGTCGTAGTCGAGCGAGCCGTTCGGCAGGATGTTCACCTCGCTGCCCGCGAGCAGCTCGATCCCCTCGACCTCGGTGGCGCGGATCCGCTCGATCTGGCGCCGCAGCTCGTCCGGGGAGACGTCGGCGCCGAAGCCCATGCTGGCCGAATGGTCGGTGATGGCCAGGTACTCGTAGCCGGCGTCGCGGGCTGCCCGCGCCATCTCCTCGATCGACGCTGTTCCGTCGGAGGCGGTGGTGTGCGAGTGCAGGTCGCCCTTCAGCTCCGCGACGGTGACGAGCTCGGGCAGCGTGCCGGCCAGCGCGGCCTCCAGCTCGCCGCGGTTCTCGCGCAGCTCCGGCTCGATGTACTGCATGCCGAGCAGCGCGTACACCTCGGCCTCGGTGGCGCAGTGGTGGGTCTGGCCGGTGGCGTCGTCGAGGACGCCGTACTCGGAGACGTGCAGACCCCGGCGGACCGTCGCCGTGCGCAGCGCCTCGTTGTGCTTGCTCGAGCCGGTGAAATGCTGGAGCAGGTTGCCGAACTGCTCCGGCGCGACAATCCTGACATCGACGGGGAGGCCGCTGTGCGTGCGGAGCTTGACGCCGGCCGAACCGGGTGTGTTGTGCGACTCGACCAGCTCGAGCGACGCCGCGGCCTGCGCCAGGGCGAGCGGGTCCGAGGCGGTGGCGATGATGTCGAGGTCCTTCACGCTGTCGGCCATCCGCCGCGCTGAGCCGGCCAGCTCGACGCGGTCAGAGGCGGGGTGTGCACGGAGCGCGGCCAGCAGCGCGTCGGCCTGCTCCAGCGCCCGGTTCAGCACCGTCCGGGTGGCGGGCCCGTCGGCGTCGAAGGCGTCGAGCGCGGCCAGCAGCGCCTCCTCGGCCTTCGGTCCGAAACCCTTCAGGGTGCGGATCCGCTGCCCCTCGGCGGCCGCCCGCAGCGCCTCCGGCGAGTCGATCTGCAGCTCGTCGTACAGCTTGCGGGCGCGCTTGGGCCCAAGACCGGGCAGGTGCGTGATGGCGACCAATCCGGGCGGGAACTTCTCCCGCAGCTTCGCGGCGGCGGGGATCTCGCCGGTGTCGGCCAGCGCCAGCACCTTCTCCTGGATCACGGCGCCGATCCCCGGCAGCTCGGTGGCGCGGCCCTCGCGGGCCAGCGCGACGATCGACGCGGGCGCCTCGCGCACCGCTTTGGCCGCGTTGCGGTACGCGACGACACGGTGGACGATGGCACCGTCGAGCTCGTTCAGGTCGCCGAGCTCGTCGAGCGCCGTGGCCACCTGAAGATTCGTCGGATCCGCCATCACACTTACCTTACTTCGAGGGTGATGGTTCATATTGTTCTGAGCGTGAGAAAGGACGCCCTCCGCAACCGGGACACGATCATCACCGCGACGCGCCAGCTGCTTGCGGAGCACGGCCCCGACGTCTCGATGGAGATGATCGCCGCCAGCGCGGGGCTGGCGGTCGGCACGCTGTACTGCCACTACCGGACCAAGGCCGAGCTGATCACGGCCGCGATCGAGGATTCGCTGCGACAGATGGCCGAGCTGGCGTACATGGCGGTCACGGCAATCGGGACCGGCGCCGATCCCGGTGACGAGCTTCGGGAGCTGCTTGAGGGCATCGCCAACCTGGGGGCGGAGAACCGCGCGGTGCGCTCGGCGGCGCGGTCGCTCGGCCTGCCGGAGCACCCGGGTCCGGACCTTGAGCCGCCGCTGCCGGAGTCGCCGCTGAGGGTCCTCGTCAGTTTGATCGACCGCGTTCTCGAGGCGGGGCGAGCTGCGGGAGTCGTGCGCCAGGACGTCACCCGCGTCGATCTCGCGGTGCTCCTGCGGGGCGTGCTCGACATCGAGCTCGACGAAGCCGAACGGACCCGCTACATCGAGATCATCCTCACTGGACTTCGGCCACCGACCGATGCGAGATGACATTCCCTGAGGGGCGCCGGCTGCTCCACGCCGGGGCCACCGCGTCGCGGTGGCTGTGGGACGCCGATGACCCGATTCACATGGAGCGACGGCGCTCGCCGCGGACTGGTGGTGGTGCGGACCTGCGCGCGAGCCTCGTCACGTGGGCCCGGCGGATCCGTCGCCGGCGCGCGCTGACGGTCGCTCGCCGCCAGCTGATCGTGTGGCTCGCGGTCGCGATCGCCGCCGAGGCCGCCGTCGTGCTGAGCGGACACGGCGGGAGCCCGCTGTGGCTCCTCGGGCCGCTCGCGCTCGGGCTGATCGCCGGAGCGATCGCGCTGGCGCGACCGATCCCGCTCGCCAGCGCGGCGCATGCGGTCGATCGAAGCCTCGACCTCAAAGACCTCGTCGTCACCGGGCTCGAACTCTCGCAGGCGGACGCCGCGCCCGTCGGATTGCCGGGGTTGGTCTTGGCGGAGGCCCGGCCGGCGGCCGCCTCGAGCCTCGGCACGCTCCGTCTCAAGACGTGGTCGACCCGCGAATCGGCCTGGCTGCTCGCCGGGGTCGTTGCCCTCGCCGCCCTCGCCACGGTCTCCGGCAGCGGGGGTGCGCACTCGAAACCCGCCGCACCGCGTGGCTCGGGGGGCGGGCCGGGGTCCGGCTCCGTGAAGCAGCACGGGAGCTCGCGCCCTGCGGCCCGGCCGCGGTCACGGCCCTCATCGCTGACGCCGCCGACCCAATCGCCGTTCGCCCTCGCTCAGAGCCAGGCGCACCGCGCCGGCGCGAACACCGGCCCGAGTCCCTACGGTCACGGAGCCACCGCCCTCCCCTCGCAGCAGCTTGCGCGCAACGGTCTGGCCAGCCCGCCGATCGCCACCAAAGCGCTGGCGGCGGCCGAGACCGGCGGGGCGGGCGGCGCCTCCAGCACCGGAGGTGTCGGATCGGCCGCAGCGGGTGGGAGCGCCGCGTCGGGTGCGGGGGCCTCCCGTGGCGCGGCGACCGGAGCGACGAAGACCACCACGAGCCCGCCGGGCGCGGCAACCGCCGGCCGTGGTGGCGCGCTGGCGCCGGCGGGGAGCCGCAGCGGGGCAGGCGCCGGGACTTCGGGTGCGAGCGCCGGTGCCGGACACACGACCGGCGCCGCGCCGCCCGGTGGCGAGAACGCCGGCGGAACCCGCGGCACCAGCGCGCTCGCCAACGGGCTCGTGCCGACGCTCGCCGCCGGGAACGATGGCCTTCCGTTACAGGCCGGATACGCGCCAGGGACAGGCAAGCGCACGCCCGGCGGCGAGGGGGTATCGCAGACCGCCAACGGCGGCGGCAGCGGAGGGCGCTCGGCATCGGCGAGCGCCTCGGGAGCGGGCACCGCCGGCTCCGGTCTGGCCACGGTCCCCCCGACGTCCAACTACACCCCTGCACTCGACCAAGCCGTGCTGTCAAGTTACTTTGGATTGGCGAACCAGCTCACGCTGAGCGGCTGGTGAGCAGCCGGTGACGTTCGCCGCCGCCGGCGCGTTCGCGGGATTGGCCGCGCTCGCCGTGCTGGTCGTGCTCCACCTCCGGGCGCACGCGGGCGTCGTGCGCGAAGTTCCGAGCACGCTGCTGTGGGACGAGCTCAGGCTGACCGATCCCCGCGGCCCGGTCGGGCTGCGTCGCCCGACATTGCCGCTGCTGCTTGTGCTGCAGGCGCTCGCGGTGGCGTTGCTGATCGTCGCGCTGGCGAAGCCCACCGTTCCCTCCTCAGTGCCGAGGCCCAACCGGGTGTTCGTCGTCGACGACTCGTGGTGGATGGGCGCGCCCGGGCGGGTCGCCGCCGCCGACCGCGAGGTCGAGCGCCTCGTCGCATCCGACCGGAGCGCGGCGGCCGTCCGCATCGTCCTGGCGGGCGGACTGCCGACCGTTCTGTATCGCGGCGGCCGCTCCGGCGTCGCCGCCGCGCTTGCCCGGGTGAGAGCCGGCGCTGCGCCGGCCGACCTCGCCACGGCGCTGACGGTCGCGACCGGGCTGGCCGGCGGGCCGCATTCCTCGGTGGTCCTCGTGCGTGCGCCGGAGGACCCCGTGCCGGCGGTGGGGAGCCTCGGGGGAGCGCTCAGGACCGACACGATCGCCGGCCCGGTCGGCGACCAGGGGATCTTCGACCCGGGCGCTCGCTGCGGCATCGGTGCCACGGCGAGCTGCGAGGTGTACGCCACCGTGCGCAACACCACCGATCACGCCGTCGATGACCGCGTTCGCGCCGACGCCGCCGGCCGAGCGCCACTGGTCGTGCGCGTGCGGGTGGCGCCACACTCCAGCGCGCCGCTCGTGCTCACCTCGGCATCCGCGCAGCAGGTGAGCCTGCGCGTGGAAGCGGCCGACCCGCTCCCGGCCGACAACGAGGCGTGGGTGACCGTCCCCGCGGCCGGGGGCCTGCCGGCCCCGTCGGTCGTCACGGTCGTCGGCGAGCCGTCGGTGGCCCTGGCAACCGCTCGAGCCTTCGCCGCGGTTCCCGGCGTCCAGCTGCGGCTGCGTACCCCGGCGACGTTCCGGCGCAGCGACGCCGACCAGAGCAGCCTCGTCGTGCTCGATCACTTCGTCCCGCCGAAGGGATTGCCGCCAAGCCCGGCGGTGCTGTTAATCGATCCGCCGCGCGTCCCAGGCGGAAGCGTCGGGGGCCGCCTCGCCGACCCGGCCGTGAGCGGGACCGATACCACCAGCGAGCTGCTGACCGGCGTCACGCTGTCCTCGCTGTCGATCGATCAGGACGCGGCGAGGAAGGTGAGCCCGCCGCGCTGGCTCGCGCCGGTGCTCTGGTCCCCCGACGGCGTGCTGCTGGCCGCCGGCGACGACGGCCGTCAGCGCCTGGCCACGATGTCCTTCGAACCGGGCCAGTCGAACCTCGCCCAGCTTCCGGCGCTGCCGATCCTCGCCGCGAATTTCGTCCGGTGGGCCGGCGGTTGGGCCCCCGCGACAGCGTCTGCCGGGATCCCGATCGCGGTCGATGCCACCCGCGGGATCGGCTCGGTGACGCTCAGCCGCGACGGCGTCGCCGTCGAGCACGCCTCGGCGCGGACGGCGCCGGTCGTGCTGGCGGGCCAGGAGCCCGGTCTCTACACCGTTCATGAGACGGGGCCCGGCGTCGGGCGCTCGGCCGTGATCCCCGTCAACACGACCACGGCAGATCCGCTCGGGGCCGCTCCGGACGATCTCGCTCTCCCCGTGGCAGTCGGCAGCCGTCTGACCGGACGCAGCGATGCCGACTGGTTCCTCGCCGGGGCGCTCGCTGTGCTGATCGCCGAATGGTGCTACTGGATGGTGCTTCGGCGCCGGGGTCGGCGATGACCGCGCTGCATTTCAGCGATCCGCTCGTGCTGCTCCTGCTGATCCCGCTGGCCGCCGGCGCCGGAGCGGCGGCGAGGATGAGCTGGCTGGCACTCCGCCGCGGTGAGCTGGTGTGGACCGCCCTGCAGGCCCTGGCTCCCGCGCTGCTCGTGGTGGCGCTCGCCGGCCCCCAGCTGCGCACCGGCTCGGACCGACCGACGATTCTCGCCGTCGATCAGTCCGCCAGCATCGATCCGGCGATGCGCGCCGCCGAGCACCGGTGGACGGCGCGCGCGGGACAGGACGACTGCAGCTCTCCCTGCCGGGTCGTCCGCTTCGCCACGACGGCCGATGCGACGGAGCCGTCGCGGACGGGACGCAGCGCGCTCGGGAGCGGTGCGACGAACCTCGCCGGCGGAGTCGCGGCGGCGATCGGCTTGACGCCGAAGGGCGGTAGGGTCGCCGTGCTCAGCGATGGCGGCCAGACGCAGGGCGACCTGCTCGCGATGGCCGCGCTCGCTCGCCGGCGCCACGTCGCGGTCGACTGGATCACGCTCGCCGATCCCCGCCGGCGCGATGCGGCGATCACGGCGATCGCCGCGCCCCCGGTCGTCCATCTCGGCGACCCTGTGCCGCTCTCCCTCACCATTCACAGCAGCGTCCCCGGGATCGCGCGGCTGAGCGTGCGCACCGGCGCCGGCGCGCCGGCCGGCCAGTCGATCCCGGTGCGGGTCGGAGATACCCCGCTGCTGTTGCTGTACACCGCGGCCCGCCGCGGCTGGCAGTCGTTCGTGGTGACGGTGTCGCTCCCGGGCGATGCCGTCAGTGCGAACAACTCCCTCGCCGCCGTCACCGACGTCGTCGCCCCTCCGCGGGTCCTCACCGTCGGCGCCGGCACCTCGCCGGTGCCGGGCCTCTTGTCACGCCAGGGGATCGGGGTGAGCCGGGTCGCCGCCGCCGCGCTGCCTGTGCGCGCGAGCGCATACTCGGGCCTCGACGCGGTGGTCCTCGACGATGTCCCCGCGGCGCAGCTGAACACGGCGCAGATCTCGGCGCTCAGCGACGCGGTCCGCTCCCGCGGCGTCGGGCTCGTCGTGCTCGGCGGTCAACACAGCTTCTCGCTCGGGCGCTACGCGCATTCCCCCTTGCAGGCGCTGCTCCCCGTCTCGAGTCTCGTGCCGGGAAACCTCCAGCGGCGAAACCTCGCGATCGAGCTCGTACTCGACCGCTCGGGCAGCATGACCGACCTGGCGGGCGGGGTACCGAAGATCGACATGGCCCGCGCCGCGGCGCGCCAGAGCGCGGCGTTCCTGCGCGCCCACCAGGACGAGCTCGGGATCACCACCTTCGACATCGTGCCGCACACGCTCGTGCCGCTGGCGCCGATTGCGACGACGGCCGACGAACGCAAGGTCGACCGCACCGTCGATGGCCTGCAGGCCGACGGCGGTACGAACATCTATCTCGGGCTGCAGGCCGGCCTGACGCAGCTGCTGAGGAGCCACGCCAAGCAGCGCCACATGATCCTGCTGACCGACGGCATCAGCCAGCCGGAGAACTACGCGCCGCTGCTGGCCCGGCTGCGCGCCGATCACATCTCGGTGGCGACGGTCGCGCTCGGCGCCGACGCCGACCGCAACCTGCTGGCGCGGATCGCCGCCGCCACCGGCGGCAGGGCGTACGTCACCGACAACGCTCGCGCGCTCCCGCGGATCTTCGTCAAGGAGACACAGCTGAGCGCCAAGCCGGTGCGGGTCACCGGTCGCCTTGCTGTCCAGCTGGCGAGCGACAGCCCGGTCGTTCGCTCGCTGATCGGCCGGTCCCTACCGACGCTCCGCGGCAACGTCGTCGTCCAGCTGAAGACCGGGGCGCAGGCGGACCTGCTGGCGAGCGACAAGGCCTCCCCGCCGGATCCGGCGCTCGCCGAGTGGCAGATCGGAAGCGGGCGGGTGGTGACCTGGACGCCCGGCCTCGACAGCGACTGGGCCGGTGCCTGGCTGCGTCAGGCGGCGCTGTGGAACGACGTCGTGCGCTGGAGCGAGCGCGGTGTCGCACCGTCACCGCTCACCCCGATGGCGCTGGACGAGAACTCGGGCACGCTGCAGATCGACCTCGCCGGCGCTGGTGCGGCGGCCCTCGGCGTGACCGCGATCAGCGGGACGCTGACGAGCAGTCACGGCATCGCGCGGTCGATCGCGTTCGCTCCCGCCGGTCCGAGCCTGTACGACGCCGACGTCGCCTCCTGGCCTGCCGGCTCATATACATTCGCGTTGAGGACGGCCGGCACCGAGCGTCGAACGGCCACCGGCACGGTCGCCATCGGCTACCCGGCCGAATACTCCCCGACGACCGCGCGGATCTCGCCGATGGCGCAGCTCGTCGCGCAGACGGGCGGAAGGATCCTTCCCGGCGATGATCCGGGAGCACTCGCGCGCCGGGACCGTGCGTTGTGGTGGCTCCTCGCGCTTGTCGCGGTCGTGGTCTTCGTGGCCGGCGTCACCGGACGGATGCTCGCCGGCTCCGCGCGCCGCCCGGGTGCCCGCCCGGCTTAAAGTCGGTTTCAGCCGAGCGGCCCGGAGCGCACGAGGCGCCCGTCACGGGCACCGTCGAGCAGGAGCTCCAGCGGATCGACCGTTGCGTCGGCGTGCACGTACCGGACGCCGCGCGCTGCGCACTGCTTCTGCACCTCGGCGAGGAAAGCCGCGTAGCGCGCGGCATAGCGCGCCTGCACGTCTGCGGTGATCGTCGCGGTGACCCGCTCGCCGGTCTCGCTGTCGAGCAGCACGACGCTGCCCGCCGGCCCGGCGGCGGCCTCAGCCGCGCTGCCGATGTGAACGAGCACGGTCGATCGTGCGCTCCGAGCAAGTTCGGCGATCGCGTCGGCACGATCCGAGGCGGGCACGAGCCCGTCGCTGATCAGCACCGCCATCTCCGGCTGACGGCCGCTTCTGGCCGCGCGCCGGATGCTGCGGTCCAGCGTGGTCATGCGCCCCGCCGGCATGCGCTGCAGCTCGGCGACCAGGGCGTTCAGCACGCCGGTACCGCCGGAGAAGCTGCCGCCGGAGACGCTGGTCCCGTCGCTGAGCCCGTGCACTTCGACCTCGTCATCGCGCAGCACCGCCACAGCCGCGAGCAGTGCCGCCAGGCGCCTGCTCCAGCGCAGCTTGCTCGGCGTGCCGGAGTCCATCGAGCTGCTGGTGTCGACCAGCACCGAGAGCCACAGCCGGGTCTCGTCGGGCGCCGTTGTGATGTGCAGCTCGTGCAACCGGGCGTAGACGTTCCAGTCGATCCGGCGGATGTCGTCGCCGGGGCTGTAGCGACGGTAGTCGGTGAACTCGAAGCCGGCCGAGTGTCCGGGACCCTGGCGCCGGCCGACGAGGCCGGCCACAAGTGCTTCCAGCGACGCCAGGCTGAGCCGCTCCAGCGTGCGCATATCGTCCCGCGCCAGCAGCGGTGCCGGCATCGGGCTCACTCAGCCGGGCAGGCGCGCCAGCGCGTCGGCGATGATCATCTCCGGCGTCACCGCCTCGCGCTCGGCGTCGAAGTTCAGTACCAGCCGGTGGCGCAGCGCCATCGGCGCGACCTCGTGAACGTCTTCGACGGCGAGGTTGTGGCGTCCGTCCAGCAACGCCGTGATCCGGCCGGCGAGGCTCAGCGCCTGGGCGGCGCGGGGGCTTGGTCCGAGCTGCACGTAGTCGCGGACCATCGCGGCGGCGTCGGGTGACGGCTGGAGGGCCAGAACCAGTTCGCTCAGGTGTGCCAGCACCGATGCCGCGGCCGGAACCTTGCGAGCGAGGGCGCCCATCGCCAGCAGCTGATCGGCGCCGGCGACAGCCTCGATGTCTTCGGTCCGCTCGCCATCGTTCGTCTGCGCGACGATCGTTGCGAGCTCGGCCTCGGTCGGATAGCTGAAGCGGAGCTTCACCAGGAATCGGTCGAGCTGCGCCTCAGGCAGCGGATACGTGCCCTGCATCTCGACGGGGTTCTGGGTGGCGAGCACGCAGAACGGTGTCGGCAGCGGACGCGTCGTTCCCGCCACGGTCACGGTCCCCTCCTGCATCGCTTCCAGCAGGGCGCTCTGCGTCCGCGGCGAGGCCCGGTTGATCTCGTCGGCGAGCAACAGGTTGCAGAACACCGGGCCGCGGTGAAACTGTGCCCGTAGCCCTTCCACCGGATCCTCGCTGAACACCGTGGTGCCGGTGATGTCTGCCGGCATCAGATCCGGCGTGAACTGGATGCGGCTGTGGCTCAGCTGTACCGCCGCCGCGAACGCACGGGCCATCGATGTCTTCCCGACGCCGGGAATGCCCTCCAGCAGCGCGTGCCCGCCGCCGATCAGGCACACCATGACACCGCGGACCGCTTCGCGCTGTCCCACGATCGCGCGTCCGATCTGCTGCTCGATCGAGGCGGCAGTTTCGCGGAACGCACCGGGATCGGATGCTTCGGACGTCATGTCTGACGTCCGGCTTTCGACCGGACGGAGTCGGTCCCCTTCAGCCATCAGCGGGTGGGTCGGAATCGATGTGCACGAGGTTAAGCGGAGGTCAGGTCCACATAAGAGAACATCGCCGCGCGCTAACATGAACGTGCATTCAGTTTGAACATAGCGAACGACCGCGTCGGTCCTTCTGCACGTGACGTTGCGGGCTCTGTCTCTCCCCAGGCGAGCGTACGCAGACGACTTTTGGCGCGCGCACAGGCCCCCGCACGGCCGCCGCGCCCATACAGGAGGTACTCGTTATGAAACGGACGCATGCCCGGCGTGCCGCAGCGCTTGCGCTGCTCGTCTTCGTGGGCCTGCTGGTCGCCGCGTGCGGCAGCAGCAAGAGCAGCTCACGCAGTAACAAGGCGACCACAACGACGTCGACGAATCCGACAGCGCCGGCCGCGTTGCCGACAACGTGGAGTCTCCCCGGCGCCGACCTGACGAACACGCGCGACGTCGGAGGCCCGATCAACGCCTCGAACGTGTCGACGCTCGGCGTCGCGTGGAGCGACCCGATCAACGCCGCTGGCACCTTCGGTGCCTACGCCACCACTCCGGTGGTCGTGAACGGCGTGATGTACACGCAGGACCTGTCGTCCAACGTCGAGGCGATCAACGTGTCGTCCGGCAAGGTCCTGTGGACGAAGAAGTACAACTCACCCGACATCGGGCCGAACGGCGTGACCGTCGTCGGTGGGACGGTGTACGGCGCGACCGCAGACTCGGCCTTCGCGCTGCAAGCGGCGACGGGCGAGCAGCTGTGGGTGAAGCAGCTGACCCGCAACGGCAACGAGGGCATCGACATGGCGCCCGGGGTCAACAACGGGACCGTGTACGTCTCGACCGTGCCCGGCAACTCGAAGTCCTTCTACGCCGGCAACGGTCAGGCGATCCTGTGGGCGCTCGACGCGCAGAGCGGGGCGACCAAGTGGAAGTGGGACGAGGTGCCGACCAACCTCTGGGACACCAAGCACACGAACATCAACTCGGGCGGTGGGCAGTGGGACCCGCCCACGTTCGACAGCCAGGGCAACCTGTACGTCGGCGTGGCCAACCCGGCTCCGTTCACGGGCAGCCCGAAGTACCCGTGGGGATCGAGCCGGCCCGGTCCGAATCTCTACACCGACTCGATCGTGAAGCTCAACGCCGCGACGGGCAAGCTGATCTGGTACTACCAGCTGACGCCGCACGACATCTACGACTGGGACCTGGAGAACTCGCCGATCCTGACCACCGTGAACGGTCAGCAACTGGTGATCGACGGCGGCAAGGCGGGAATCCTGATCGCGGTCAACGCGCAGACCGGCAAGCTGGTCTGGAAGCGGTCCGTCGGGGTGCACAACGGCCACGACAATGATCACACGCTCGCCGAGGAGGGCAAGTTCTCGCAGCTGCATATACCGGAGACGGTTGAGCCGGGCGACCTCGGCGGAATCGAGTCCCAGCTGGCGTCGAACGGCACCACGGTGTTTGCCGCCGTCAACGACCTCGCTGTCACCTACAAGGCCCAGGGGCTGAACGGCGTGTCGTTCGGCGTGCCGTTCAACAAGGCGAAGGGCGAGCTCGTCGCGGTCAACGAGGCAACGGGCGCGATCGAGTGGGACGACAAGCTCCCATCGTCGGCCTACGGTGCGGCGACGGTCGTCAACAACGTCGTGTTCACGACGACGTTCAACGGAGTGATCTATGCCTTCAACACCACCAACGGCCAGGAGCTGTGGCACTCGCAGCTGTCGGCCAGTACGAACGCTCCCGTGGGGATCGTCGGCGACACCGTGTACACCGCCGGCGGCTTTGTCACCGCCCCCGGGCAGAAGGCACTGATCATCGCCTACCGGCTCGGAGCGACGGGCTCCCTCCCGACGGTGGCGACGCCGAAGACGTCGACCACGCCGGCGAAGAAGAGCACGGCCTCGGTCGGCACGAAGAAGAAGACCACGACCACGGCCAAGCCATCGGCTACCAGCAACACGATCAACCTGGCGGCCAACCCGTCCGGCATGCTCATGTTCACGCAGAAAGCGATCACGGCCAGCGCGGGCAAGGTGACGATCAACTTCACCAACCAGTCCCCGCTGGGCCACGACGTGGTGTTGATCAACTCCAGCAACAAGATCGTCGGCCAGACGCCGATCTTCGACCACGGTACGAAGAGCTTCACGGTGACGCTGACGGCGGGGAGCTACACCTACTACTGCTCGGTGCCCGGCCATCGTGAGGCGGGCATGCAGGGCACGCTGACGGTGAAGTAACGCCGATTGCGGACGGCGAATGTGGGAGCGTGCCCCGGCACGCTCCCACGCCGCGCCGCGGGTCGGCCCCCTCCAGCTCGGCAACGGCGCCTCCGGCCGTACTATACTTTTTGAAGTACCAACCGACGAGCCGAGGAGCCGAGATGGCAGGCACTGTTACCGAAGTCACCGACAACAACTTCCAGGCCGAGGTGCTCGAGTCCGACGTCCCCGTGCTCGTCGACTTCTGGGCGCCGTGGTGCGGTCCGTGCCGACGTGTCGCTCCCGTCGTTCAGGAGATCGCCACCGAGCGCGGCGAGGACCTGAAGGTCGTGAAGCTGAACATCGACGACAACCAGCAGACGGCGATCACGTTCAACGTGATGTCGATCCCCACGCTGATGGTCTTCCGCCACGGCCAGCAGGTGAAGACCGTAATCGGCGCGTACCCGAAGAAGAAGCTCGAGGCCGAGATCGATCCCGTCCTGGCGTGAGCTCCGCATCGAGCTTCCGCCTCGTCTGCACACCGTCCGCGCTGGCCGGCACGCCGGCCGGCTGGGCGGGCGACATGCTCCGTGAGGGCGAGGTCGCCTTGCTCGCCGACGCCGGCGGCATCGATGCGGTCAGCGAACTGGCCCACTCGCTCGCGCTGCTGAGCATCGCCGTCCTGCGCAGCGAGGGCACGCCCGAACGCCAGCGCGAGACCGTGATGGAATACGCCGAGGGTCTGCCCCTCGTGTGGGTCGATGACGATTTTGGCGAGACGGTCATGGCCTGGGCCCAGGAGCGCGGGCCGATGACGCTGCTCGTCCCGGCCACCGGCCCGCTGTCGGATGACGAGCGTCGCCGGATCGACCGCTTCGTGGCCATTCTCGCCCGCCAGAGCGAGTAGCCACGCCGCGGTGGATGATCAGCGCTCGGATCGTCTGACGGCGATCTTCAGAGGCAGCTCGTCGATCAGGACCGGCTCGACTCCGTTCAGCGACTCGTAGCTGACCGACACCGCCAGCGTCTCGCCGGCGACGTACTCCAGGTGGGTCTTCGTGGCGTCCAGCAGCAGCGTGGCGCCGTCGAGCGTGAGATGAATCCGGTCGGTGATCTCCAGGCCGGCGTCCTTGCGCTTGTTCTGGACGGCGCGCACGACCTCCCGCGCGCGCATCTCGGCGATCAGCTCCTCGTCGAACTCCAGCTCCAGCGCGACGGCGTGCGAGCCCTCGCGCTCGACCTGGTAGCCCTCCAGCGGCTTCATCGCGACCAGAAGGTCATCGGGGCTGAGCTCATGGTCGTGTCCGCCGATATCGATCGAGACCGTCGTGCCGTCCCGCACGGCGCCCGCCACGTGCGCCGGATCGAGCCCGGCCACGGCGGCGGCGACGAGCGGCATCTGCTTGCCGAAGCGCGGGCCGAGCGTCCGGTAGTTGGGCTTGATCTCCACCTGGCCGAGCTCGTCGGCGTCGGAGACGAAGCGGAGCTCGCGAACGTTCAGCTCCTCGCGGATCAGACCCTGCAGCCGATCGATCGCAGCGCGCTCCTCGCCGCTGGCGACCACGATCGCGGCGCGCAGCGGCTGCCGGACCTTGATCTTCGCCTGCCCGCGAGCGGCCAGACCGAGCCGGACGGTTTCACGCGCGGTGGCCATGGCCGCCTCCAGCGCCTCGTCGCGGACGCCGTTGCCGCCCACTCGCGGCCAGTCGCACAGGTGCACGCTCGGCTCGGCGCCGTCGAGGTTGTCGTAGATCTCGTCCGCCACGAACGGGCAGAACGGCGCCAGCAGCTTCGCCACCGTGACCAGGCACGCGTTCAGCGTCGCGAACGCGGCCGGGTCGCCGTCCCAGAAGCGCCGGCGTGAGCGCCGCACGTACCAGTTCGAAAGCTCCTCGACGAACCGCGCGATCGCCCGCCCGGCCGTCGTGGCGTCGAACTCCTCCAGCGACGCGGTGGCGATCGCCACCGTCTCCTGTAGCCGGGACAGGACCCAGCGATCGAGGTCGTTCGCCGGCGTCGCGCCGGTGGGCTCGATGCCGTTGGCGTTGGCGTACAGCACGTAGAAGCTGTACGTGTTCCACAACGGCAACAGAAACTGACGGATCGACTCACCGATCGTCTCCAGCGAGAAGCGGTAGCCGTCCCACGGGTATTTGGAGGTGAACAGGTACCAGCGGAACGCGTCGGCGCCGAAGCGATCGATCACCTCCCACGGCTCGACCGTGTTGCCGAGCCGCTTGGACATCTTGCGGCCCTGCTCGTCGAGGATCAGCCCCAGGCAGACGACGTTGCGAAACGAGCTCCGGTCGAACAGCAGCGTCGAGACGGCGAGCAGCGAGTAGAACCAGCCGCGGGTCTGGTCGAGTGCCTCGCAGACGAAGTCGGCCGGGAAGTGCTGCTCGAACGCCTCGGTGCCGGCGTGCGGCGCGTGGTACTGGGCGAACGGCATCGAGCCCGAGTCGAACCACACGTCGATCACCTCGGGCACTCGCTCCATCGGCGCGCCGCAGTCCTCACAGGCGAACCGCACGTCGTCGACGTACGGACGATGGGGGTCCTCCAGCGTGACCCCGGAGCGCTCGGCCAGCTCGGCCAGCGAGCCGATCACGTGGACGTGGCCGGCGGCGCAGCGCCACACGGGCAGCGGCGTACCCCAGTAGCGCTCGCGAGACAGGGCCCAGTCGACGTTGCCCTCCAGCCACTGCCCGAAGCGGCCGTGCTTCACGTGCTCGGGATGCCAGTCGACGGTCTCGTTGGCGGCCAGCAGCCGGTCCTTGATCTGCGAGGTGGCGATGTACCACGACGGCTTGGCGTAGTACAGCAGCGGCGTGTCGCAGCGCCAGCAGTGCGGGTAGGAGTGCTCGTAGGGCTCGGAGCGCAGCACCCGGCCCCGGGCGCGCAGGTCCTCGATCAGGTCGGCGTCGGCGTCCTTCACCCAGCGGCCCTCGTAGCCGCGGATCCGCTCGTCGTAGGTGCCGTCGGGCCTGACGGGGTTGATCACGTTCAGGCCGTACTGCTCGCCGAGGCGGAAGTCGTCCTCGCCGAAGGCCACCGCCGTATGGACGAGGCCGGTCCCGTCCGTGGCCGTGACGAAGTCGGCCACGACCACCGTATGGCCACGCTCGCCGTAGTCGGCCGCGCTGAAGAAGTCGAACGGAGGCTCGTAGCGCACGCCGTCGAGATCACGTCCCGGGAAGCGCTCCAGCACGACCGCGTCCTCCCCGAGCACGCGCTCCACCAGCTCCTCGGCCACCACCTCCACCGGCCCGTCGCCGGCCCGTGCGCGGACGTAGATGAGCTCGGCGTCGACGGCCACGGCGACGTTCGTGACGAGCGTCCACGGCGTCGTCGTCCACACGAGGAGTTCATCGCCGGTGTGCAGGGGGCCATGCGGTTCGGTGACCGGGAGCCGGACGTAGACCGACGGATCGACGACGTCCTGGTAGACGCCGGGCTGCCCGAGCTCGTGGCTGGACAGCGCGGTGCCGCACCGCGGGCAGTAGGGGACGACCTTCAGCTTCTCGTACAACAGCCCCTTGTCGTGAATCGTCTTCAGCGCCCACCACACCGACTCGATGTAGCTCGGGTCGAGCGTCCGGTACGGGTGCTCCAGGTCGATCCAGAACCCGATCCGCTCGGTCAGGCGGTTCCAGTCCTCGACGTGGCTCAGCACCTTGGCCCGGCAGCGCGCGTTGAACTCGGCGATCCCGTAGCGCTCGATGTCCTCCTTGGAGGTCATCCCGAGTTCCTTCTCCACCGCCAGTTCGACGGGCAGGCCGTGGCAGTCCCAGCCGCCCTTGCGCTCCACGAAGTAGCCCTGCATCGTCCGGTAGCGCGGGAAGATGTCCTTGAAGGCGCGCGACAGGACGTGGTGGGAGCCCGGCGCGCCGTTGGCCGTCGGCGGTCCCTCGTAGAACCCCCAGGCCGGGGACCCCTGGCGCCGGCGGATCGATTCGGCGAAGACATCGCGCTCGCGCCAGCGCTCCAGCACGCCGCGCTCCAGCTCGGGGAACGCGGGGGGTGAGTCGACGGGTCGGTGCGAGGCGGCCATCCTGCGGCCGATTCTAGGAGTCCGGGGGATCAGGGCATCGCGCTGATCGACGCCCCCGGTCCCTGAGCGCCGTCGAGCGACTCCAGCGACTTCTCGGCGAACGTCCCGCCGCCGAGGGCGGGCACGCCGTCTCCGGCCAGCAGCTCGAGCAGGGCGCGCTGAGCGGCGTCGGCGTAATCGGGGAGCATGCTCGTTCCGGTGGTCCGGGCGCGGATTCGCTGCTCGCCGCGGCGGTACAGCGCCACGGGCAGCGGGCCTGTGGCCAGCCGGGCCTGATAGGCCCAGCGTGACAGCGCGTCGTCGTCGAGGTGGCGTCCGGCCAGCACGACCAGGTTCGGCGGGTGCGCCGCGAGGACCTCACCGAGACCGTGGACGCCGCGAGCGGACAGGGTCAGCACCTGGACGCCGGCCCGGACGCAGAACAGCTCAAAGGCGCGGATATGGAGGTGGTCGGGGTCGAGTTCGTCGCGCGAGGCGTCGCCGACGACGATCGCCGAGCCGCGCAGTGGCGAGGGCGTCAGGCGCTGGGCGCGGCGCAGCCAATCGGCCCCCCAGCTGGCGGCGAAGGCCCACGCCGCCGAGTCGACGCCTCGGCGCCCCGAGATGTCGTCCAGCGATGGCAGTAGCACCTCCTGCACGGAGCGCTCGACCGAGCGCAAGGCCAGCGCGGCCTCGATCGCGCGGTCGGCCCGCTCGCGGTCGTAGGACAGCAGTGCGCCGACGAGCGAGTTCGTGTCGGTGGCCAGGCCCTCGCGCGCGCGGGACACCGCCGAAGAGATCGACAGGCCCTCCTGCAGCGCGTCCCGCAGGGCGGCGACCTCGCCGTGCGTGAACAGCCGGTGCTTGCCCTGCGAGCGCTGCGGCTTGGGGAAGCCGAAACGGCGCTCCCACGCCCGCAGCGTGTTCGGGCTGACGTTCAGCAGGTTCGCCGCTTCACTGGTCTTGAGATAGCGCATCTATACACATTGTCCGGGGGCGCGGGGATAGCACAACGCTCGTCGCCTCAGATATCGAGCGACTTTACGCGTCCCAACGTGTGCAATACCTACTGACAGGAGCTTTGCACCAGGAATTCGGCTCCTCGGGCTACGGAGGCGCGCAGTTCATCTGCGAAACTCCTCATCGGTCCGACGGCGGGCGCCGTCTCCAGCGACTCGACGGACCGCCTGACAGGATCGTTGTGATGCGGCTGCGTCTCTACCACCATCACGACGGTGCGCGGGTCGCCTATCGGGAGACGGGGGCCGGCCCGGCGCTGACGCTGCTGCACTCCCTCGGCCTGTCGCACCGAGAGTTCGAGCCCGTCGTGGCGGCCCTGTCGGCGCGCTTTCGCCTGATCCTGCCCGACCTGCCGCTGCATGGAGACTCCGAGGACCGTCCCCGCCACCCGTATTCGCCGGACTGGCTGGCCGACGTCATCGCCGGCTTCATCCGGGAGGTCGCCGGTCCGCGCTCGCTGCTCGCCGGCCACGACCTCGGCGCCGAGCTCGCTCTCTGCACCGTCGTCACCGGCCGGCTGCAGCCGGCCCGCCTGGTGCTGATGTCGAACCGCATGCACCGCCACTACGAGCACTCGGGCGCGCGCGCCGCCTGGCGCGGCGCCACGCGGCTGGCCGTGCTCCCGGGACTTGACCGGCTGCTGTCGCACGGCGCCAAGGTCGTGTTCCGCCCGTCGGTCGCCGAGAAGCTGTCCGTCCAGCGCAACCCCGAGGCCCGCGACCTCATTCGGCACGCCTTCATGGACGTCGGCGGCAACGGCAACCGGGCGCGCTCGTGGTCGAAGTTCGTCAAGCGCTGGCCCGAGGAGCCACAGCGTCAGCTACTCGACGCCTATCCGGCGCTCGCCGCGCCCGTGCTGCTGCTGTGGGCCGAGGACGATCCCGCCTTCCCGCTGTCGGTCGCCCAGGAGGCGATCGACGTGCTCCCCAGCGCGCAGCTGCGGACGCTGGCCGGCACGGGCTTCCTGATGGCCTACGACGATCCGGTCGGCGTGGCCCGCGAGCTGATCGCCTTCCTGGGGTGATCGCGCCGGTCGATTCCACGGCGTAACGTTCGCTGCAACCACCGACTGAGTAAGCGAAAGGACCCCGACATGGGCGTGCAGGAGCAGGATCAGCTGTGGGGCGGAGAGACGACCAAGGCGGTAGCGAACTTCCCGGTGTCCGGCGAGCCGATCCCGGTCCCGGTGATCCGCTGGCTGGCGGCGATCAAGGGCGCCGCCGCGCGCGTCAACTGCGAGCTCGGGCTGCTCGACGCCGACCTCGCCGGGCGCATCGCGGCTGCCGCCGACCGGATCGTCAACGGGGAATTTGACGACCAGTTCCCCGTCGACGTGTTCCAGACCGGGTCGGGCACCTCCTCGAACATGAACGCCAACGAGGTGATCGCGAACCTGGCCGGCGAGGGCGTTCACCCCAACGACCACGTGAACATGGGCCAGTCCTCCAACGACGTGTTCCCCTCGGCCGTCCATCTCGCCGCGCTGGAGCAGGCCTCGCACGAGCTTGTGCCGGCGCTGGAGCAGCTGGAGGCCTCGTTCGCCGCCAAGGCCACCGAGTTCCACGACATCGTGAAGTCCGGGCGCACGCACCTGATGGACGCCGTGCCGGTCACCCTCGGCCAGGAGTTCTCCGGCTACGCCGCGCAGATCCGGCTGGGCCGACGACGGATCGAGAATGCGCTGCCGCAGGTCGCCCAGATCCCCCTCGGCGGGACCGCCACCGGCACCGGCCTGAATACCCACAAGGAGTTCGCCGGGCGCGTGCGGGCGCACCTGACCGAGTCCAGCAAGCTGGAGATCCGTCCGCCCGAGGATCCCTTTGAGGCGCAGGGCAACCGCGACGCGCTCGTCGAGCTGTCCGGCGCGCTGAAGGTCCTCGCCGTATCGCTGACGAAGATCGCCGGCGACCTTGCGCTGATGGGCTCCGGCCCGCGGGCCGGGATCGGGGAGCTGTTCCTCCCCGAACTCCAGAAGGGCTCGTCGATCATGCCGGGCAAGGTCAACCCGGTGATCCCTGAGGTCGTCCTGCAGGTCTCCGCGCAGGTGATCGGCAACGACGCCGCGATCACGATCGGCGGCCTCCAAGGCCAGTTCGAGCTGAACGTCCGGGTGCCGCTGATCGCGCGCAACCTGCTGGAGTCGATCCGCCTGCTGGCCTCCACCACGCGGATCTTCGCCGAGAAGTGCGTGGACGGGATCCGGGCCAACGAAGCCGGCGCCACGCGCTCGGCGGAGTCGACCCTGGCCGCGGCGACCGCCCTGAACCCCTACATCGGCTACGACAAGGCCGGCGAGATCGTGAAGGAGGCCGCCGCCAGCGGGCGCATGCTCCGCGAGGTCGCCTACGAGAAGGGCGTCGACGAGGAGACCTACAACACGGCGATGGACCTCCGCAAGATGGCCCAGGGAAATCTGTAACGGTCGTTGTGACCGTCCAGCCCGGCTCAAGGAGGAACTGCGTGCGCCGATAGGAAGGTGAGCGCCACTTTGCTCGCGTCGCGCCCGTATCCTGCGGCGCGGGAGTGTCGTCTACCCCTTTCTGCGTCTTGGCCACAGTCGTGTCGTTCATCCGTGCTGCAAGAGCACATCTGCTCATCGCCGTCGCGCTGGTGATGGCCGTGCTGGCCGCGCCGGCGGGCGCGGCGGTCGGCGTGCTCGAGGTGCAGAGTGGCGGCTACGGCCACGGGGTCGGCATGAGCCAGTACGGCGCCGACGGGTACGCGCAGCACGGCGCGGGCTACCGGTTCATCCTCGCCCACTACTACCGGCACACGTCGATCGGGCTGACCGATCCCGGCCAGACGGTGCGCGTGCTGCTCTCGAGCAGCGGCGAGCCGACGTTCAGCGGCGCCAGCCAGGCGGGCGGCACGTCGCTGCGCGCGGGGGTGAGCTACACGGTCGCCCCGAATGCCGACGGCATGTTGACGCTCTCCTTTCACGGCTACGACCACAAGACGCACAAGCCGGCGGTGAAGAAGCTCGGCCCGTTCGCCGCACCGCTCACCGTGTCCGGCACCGGCGCCCTGCGGCTCGCCGGCAAGGGCACCTACGACGGATCGCTCGCCTTCCGTCCCGCCGGCGGCGGCAGCGTGCAGACCGTCGAGGCCGTCGGACTCGATGACTACGTCAGTGGCGTCGTCCCCTCCGAGGTGCCGTCGAGCTGGCCGATCGCCGCCCTGAAGGCGCAGGCCGTCGCCGCGCGCACCTACGCCATCACCAGCGACGTCAACGGCGGCGACTACAACCTCTACGACGACACCCGCTCGCAGGCCTACGGCGGCGTCGACGCCGAGACGGCCCGCACCAACGAGGCGGTCGGCGCGACGAGCGGTCAGATCGTCACCTACCGCGCCGCCCCCGCGATCACCTACTTCTTCTCCAGCTCGGGCGGTCACACCGAGTCGATCCAGAACGTCTGGCCGGGGGCGAGCCGCGAGCCGTGGTTGGTCGGCGTACCCGACCCGTTCGACGCCGCCGGCGGGCACGACCGCTACCACCACGTCGTCCACGTGCTCGGCCTGGCCGCCGCCGCCGCCCGGCTCCACGGCCTGTTCGGTGGCAGCTTCGAGGGCGTCCGCGTGCTGCGCCACGGCGTCTCCCCCCGCGTGTTGCGCGCCCAGGTGATCGGCAGCCGCGCCAGCAGCACGACGACGGGCACCGACCTGGAGCGCCGGCTCGGCCTGCTCACCGACTGGGAGGTGTTCGACACGGTGACGGCCACCGCGGGCGACGCCCCCGCCGGTGACGGCGGCACGGCCAAGGCCGAGGAGGCGCGGGCCGCGCGTGCCGCCGGGCAGACCGCCGGCGCGGCCCAGACGCAAGGGATGGCGGCGCTCGTCCCGCTCGTCGACACGCTGCTCGTGCAGGCCATCCCAGGCCTCCACGGCACCGTGGTCCCGGCGCGTGCCGGTGCGCCGCTGGTCGTGGAGCTGCGCGATCACGGGCGCTGGCACGTCGTCGTCCGGGCCAGCATCGACGGCGGCGGGCGATACGACGTGGCGCTGCCCGGCCACGGCACGTACCGCGTCCGCTATCGCGGTCTGACAACGGCGCCGGTCACGGTCTCCTGATCGGAGCCGTACCCTGACTCTCATGCCCGCGCCGCTGCTCGTCGTCGACGCGCCGTTCCTGCTGTACCGCTCGTTCTTCGCGCTCCCGGATTCGATCACCGGGTCTGACGACCATCCCGTGAACGCCCTGCTCGGGGCGGCCAACGTGCTGCTGCGCGCGGCGGCCGAGTTCATGCCCCGGGCGATCGTGCTGTGCTTCGGCGCCGAGGCGGCGGCCTATCGGGTCGAGCTGTATCCGGCGTACCATGCCGCCCGTCCGCCCGTCCCCGAGGCGCTGGCCTGGCAGTTCGAGCGGGCTCCCGGCTTCTTTGCGGAGTTCGGCTGGGTCTCCGAGGATCGCGCTGAGCTGGAGGCCGATGACCTCCTCGGCTCGCTGGCGGGCATCGAAGCCACCCACGGCGGTACGACGCTGATCCTCACCGGGGACCGCGACATGTACCAATGCGCCGACGAGCACACGACGGTCCTGTTCCTGAAGGCCGGGACGGCGGGCTTCGACGCGGTCGACGCCGCCGAGGTGCGCCATCGCTACGGGATCGATCCCGAGGCGGTGCCCGACTTCATCGCCCTGCGCGGCGACCCGTCGGACGGACTGCCCGGCGCCCCCGGAATCGGCGCCAAGACCGCGGCCGACCTGCTCTCGCGTCACGGCACGCTGGAGCAGGTGATCGCGGCCGCGGCGGGCGAGCGCCCGCGGATCGCCGCCGCGCTCACCGACAATGCCGGCGAGCTCCGCGCCTTCCGGGAGATCGCGCTGTTAAGGACGGTAGCGGTCGATCGCCCGGCTGACCGTGCGACCGATCTGGCTGGCGGTGCGGGCGCCGCTGGCCGGCTCGGCTTGGGTCGGCTGGCCGAGCGGCTGAAGCAGGCCGGCTCGCTCGCCGACCTCTAAATCATGGTTCCGTACGCCCGCCCCCCCGTCCTCCCGATGACCATCGCCGCCGCGCTGGTGGTGGCATTGGGCCTCGGGCTGGGGGAGTCCCGCGCGCTCGTGCCCGACGCGCCGCGTACGGCGACGGTGACGCAGCTGCGCGATGGCCCGCTCCACCACGACTTCGTGGCCCGGCAGGCGGGCGGCGGCGGCCTGTCCTCCGGCGCGGCGAGCAGCTCGCCGATCGGCCCGTCGACGGCGAACCCGGCGGCGGCGATCCCGCTTGACGGCGGCAGCTGGGAGTCCCAGCAGGACCCCTCCGACGTCGGCATCAGCCAGAGCTGGGGCCAGGGCGGAGCGCCCGCGAGCGGCTGGTCGCCCGTGAGCATCCCCACCGACTTCAATCCGACGGTCGAACCGGCTGGCTACAAGGGGCAGGTCTGGTGGTACCAGACGACCTTCACCGGCCCGTCGCTCACCGTGGGGCGGGGGTGGGACGTCTCGTTCGAGAGCATCAGGCGCAACGCGACCGTCTACCTGAACGGCTACGAGATCGGCCAGAACCACAACCCCTACGCCCCGTTCAGCCTGCCCGCGACGAGCCTGATCCCGGGCAAGCCGAACACGTTGATCATCCGCGTCGACGACATCCGCGGCGGCGGCTCGTTCCCCGAGGACTGGTGGAACTGGGGCGGGATCATGGGTCCGGTGTCGTTGACCCCGGTCGGCCGCGTCACGTTCCAGAACCTCGGGGTCACGCCCGAGCTGCGGTGCTCCGACCGCTGCGGCGACGCCCGCGTCCAGGGGACGCTCGTGAACAACACGTCGGCGTCGCTGACGCCGAAGGTCCTCGTCCACATCGTCGCCCCGAGTGGGAGCGCGGTCAACGACACGCAGACGCTCGCGCCGATCAAGGGCGGCCAGTCGGCGGCCGTCTCGTTCCCAGTGACCATCCATTCGCCGGTGCTGTGGTCGCCGAGCAACCCCGCGCTCTACACGGTGCAGGTGAAGACGATGGTCGGGAGCCGCGTCGAGGAGCAGGACACGCAGCAGATTGGGCTGCGGAGCGTGACCGTGTCAAAGGGAATCCTGTACCTGAACGGCAAGCGCCTGTGGCTGCACGGCGCCGCGATTCACGAGGACACCGACGGACAGGGCGCCGCGCTGACCGACGCCGACATCCAGTCGATCGTCTCGGAGCTCAAGGCGGTCGGCGCGAACATCACCCGCGCGCACTACCAGCTCAGCCCGCGGCTGCTCGACGCGCTCGATCAGGCCGGGATCATGGTGTGGGCGCAGCCGCCCGTCGACCACGCCGACGCCAAGCTGAAAAGCGCCGCCGGGCGTGGCCAGGCACTGTCGATGCTCCGCTCGACCGTGCTCGCCGACCGCAACCATCCGTCGGTCGTCGTCGACTCGGTCGCCAACGAGCTCTCCAGCACTCCCAGCACGACGCCCGGGACCGAGTCCTACCTGGAGTCGGCCATCAAGCTCACGCGCCAGCTGAACCCGAGCGTCCCGGTCGCCCTCGACATCTACGGCTACACAAATGAGCCCGCGCAGCCGATCTACAAGCAGTTCGGCGTGCTCGGATTCACCGATTACTTCGGCTGGGATCTCGGGCCGGCGGGACACTCGATCGCCAACTTCAGCCAGCTTCAGCCGTTCGTGGAGCTCCAGCACAGCCGTTACCCGAGCCAGGCGCTGGTGATCTCGGAATACGGCGCCGAGGCGTTCTACGACGGGCCGGTCACGACCAAGGGCACCTACGAGTTCCAGAGTAACTACCTGCAGGAGACCTATCGCGTGCTCGATCGGCTCACGTTCATGAACGGCTCGATCTACTGGACGCTACGCGAGTTCGCGGTCAACCCCGGCTGGACCGGCGGCGCGGTCCTGCCCCAGGGCTATACCCCCGACGGGATCCACCACAAGGGGCTGCTTGCCTACGACGGCACGCCGAAGCCCGCCTTCGCGGTGGCACAGCAGCTGTTCGCCCAAGTGCCCGGTTACGTGACCAACCCAAAGGCGTACGCCGCGCCGAAGAGCCCGACGCCGAAGGCGACGTCGACGTCGACGAACCCGCTGGCCGCGCTCCCGGCGCCGAGCGTCCATTGAGCGCTACGGCGTGAACTTCACCGTGATCACGTCGCCGTCGGCGACGACGTAGTCGCGTCCCTCCAGGCGCAAGGTGCCGCGCTCACGGGCACCGGCGTAGCCGCCGTGGTCGACCAGCTCCTGCCAGTTCACGACCTCGGCGCGGACGAAGCCCTTCTGGATGTCGGAGTGGATCTGGCCGGCAGCGTGCCACACCGACAGGCCGCGGCGCAGATGCCAGGACTGGCCCGGGCTGCCCTCGCCGGAGGTGAAGAAGGCGATCAGCTCGAGCAAGGCGAAGGCGCCCCCCACGACGGTCTCCAGGCCCGATTCGCTCAGCCCGAGGTCGGCGCGCATCGCCGCGGCGTCTTCGTCGTCAAGCTCGCCGAGCTCGGCCTCCAGCCGGGCGGAGACCGCGACAGCCTGTGCTCCCTGGGCGGCGGCGTACGCGGCGATTGCCGCCGGCACCTCATCGGAGCCCTCGTCGACGTTGGCCACGAACAGGACCGGCTTGGCGGTGAGGGGAGAGAGCAGCTTCATCGCGTCGGCCGCCTCGTTTGGCGTCGGCACGGTGCGCGCCGGCTGGCCGGCGTGCAAGGCGTCGATCACGTCGGTGAGCCAGGCGGCCTCGGCGATCGCATGGCGGTCGCCCGACTTGGCCGTCTTGCTCACCCGCTCCAGTCGCCGCTCGGCCTGCTCCAGGTCGGCGAAGATCAGCTCGGTCTCAATCGTCTCGATGTCTGAGATGGGGTCGACTTTGCCCTCGGGATGGATCACCCCGGCGTCCTCATGGGCGCGCACGACGTGGACGATCGCGTCGGTCTCGCGGATGTTGGCGAGGAACTGGTTGCCCAGCCCTTCGCCCTTGTGCGCGCCCGCCACGAGCCCGGCGATGTCGTGGAAGGCGATCGTGTCGTAGACGGTCTTGGAGGCCTTCAGGGTGGCGTTCAGCGCGTCCAGGCGCGGGTCCACCACCGGGACGATGGCGATGTTGGGCTCGATCGTCGTGAACGGGTAATTGGCGGCCTCGGCCTGCACGCCGGTGAGCGCGGTGAACAGCGAGGATTTGCCGGCGTTCGGCATCCCGACGATCCCGACCTTCATGCTCATTGGCTCGCATCTCCGTGACCGGGAGAATCGCCCCCAGGGCGATTCTCCCAAGGGCGGGCGAAGCCCGCCCCAACGAGTGTTCCGAGGGCCGCCCCGGCCACGACGTCAGACGGGTAGTGGACACCGAGATACGGCCGGCTCAGCGCGAACGCCCCGGCAGCGGCGTACAGCGCGGCCGGCGGGAGTAGCCCGCCGTACGCGCGAGCGGCGGCGAACGAGGTCGTGCAGTGGGCGCTCGGAAACGACAGCGAGGAGACGACCGGGCTCAGCGGGGGCAGCCCCGGCAGCTCGGGTCGCGGGCGGCGCACGGCCAGCTTCACCGCGTAGTTGATCACGTACGCGGCGGCCACGATCGTGATCCCGCGCCCCCAGCGCCGCCGGCGTGACGGGTCACGCTCCAGCGCCAGCCCGCCCGCTCCAAGGGCGAACCAGCACGCGGCGTGCTCGCCGAGCCGGGAGTACGCGGACACGGTTCGCTCCAGCGCCGGAGCGTGACCGTGCGTGCGCAGCCACCGCAGAACGGCCAGGTCCGCCTTGCGCATCGTTCGCCGGACTCAGGTGCCGAAGCCCACGCGGTGGACCTCGGTGTCGGCCATCACGTAGACGACCTTGCCAAGGTCGAGCGCGACGGTGCCGTCCTCGGCTCGGAGGTCGTGCCAGCCGCCGGCCGGAAGCGCGTTACGGAGCTTGGTCAGCTCCTCGGGCGTGACGCGTGCGACGAGGCTCGGGCCTCCGAGGAAGCCGATGTTGATCTTCTGGGGCTTGTCGGCCATTAGTGATCCTCCGCGGGCTGAACGATTTCGGTGAGGACGCCGCCGGTGCTCGCCGGGTGCACGAACGCCACCCGCGATCCGCGGATCCCGGTCCGCGCGCGCTCGTCGATCAGCCGCGCGCCCGCGCCGGCCAGCGCGCTCAACGTCTGCTCGACGTCTGCCACGCGGTAGGCCACGTGATGCAGCCCAGGGCCCTTCCTGGCCAGGAACTTGCCGACCGCCGTCTCCGGCCCGAGCGGCGCGACGAGCTCGATGTGGCCGTCGCCGACGTCGAGCAACGCGGCGTCGACGCCCTGGTCGGCGACCGTCTCGCGATGCACGAGCGGCATCCCGAGCACATCCCGGTAGATGGCCAGCGCGCCGTCGATGTCCTCGACGGCGATGCCCACATGATCGATTGCCGACAGCATCGCGGTCGGAGCATAGCTACGCCGTCTGCCGGGCAGCGGCCGCAGTGCGCCGATCAGGAGTCGGCGGGAGGGCCCTCGCGACGGGCCGGAAGCGGCACCGGGGGCCGTCCGTTGGCCGCCGCCAGGCCGAGATGACCCTGACCGCGCCGCGATGCCTCGCGCGGAACGCCGGCCATGATCCGCTCGATGTCGTCGCGCTCCAGCACCTCGTTGGTCAACAGCGTCGCGGCAAGCTCGTCGAGCTGCGGACGGTGGCTCTCGATCAGCGCCGCCGCCGCGCGGTGCGCCTCATCGGCCAGCTGCCGGATCTCCTCGTCGGAGACGCGCCGGGTCGCCTCGGCGGCGCCGTCGGCGAGGCGCAGCGAGGTGAAGCCCGTGCCCATCGCGTAGTCGTGAACCATCGCGCGGGCGATCTCGGCGACCCGCTGGAGATCGTCGGAGGCGCCGGTGGTGATCGACCCGAACACGATCTGCTCCGCGGCGCGCCCACCGAGCAGCATCGTCATGAAGTCGATCAGCTCCTCGCGGGTCTTCAGGTAGCGGTCCTCCTCGGGAAGGTTCAGCGTGTAGCCGAGCGCCTTGCCGCGGGGCACGATCGAGATCCGGTGAACGCGGTCGACGGACGGCAGCAGCTCGCCGACGAGGGCGTGACCGGCTTCGTGGTAGGCGACGACGTGCTTCTCGTGATCGTTCAGCGTGCGCCGCGACTGCATTCCGGCGACCACCCGTTCCAGCGCCGAGTCGAGATCGATCATGTGGACCTGGCTCGCGCGGCGCCGCGCGGCGAAGATCGCGCCCTCGTTGCAGATGTTGGCCAGGTCGGCGCCCGTCAGCCCGGCGGTCTGGCGCGCGATCAGCTTCAGATCGACGTCGTCGGCCAGCGGCTTGTTCCGCGAGTGGACCTCCAGGATCCGCTCGCGGCCGGTGACGTCGGGCGGCGAGACGAAGATCTGCCGGTCGAATCGGCCGGGTCGCAGGAGCGCCGGGTCGAGCTTCTCCAGCAGGTTCGATGCGGCGATCACGACGACGTCCTTCTTCGTGGCGAAGCCGTCCATCTCGACGAGCAGCTGGTTCAGCGTCTGGTCGCGCTCACCGGAGACGTCCATCCCGCGGTGACCGCCGACGGCGTCGAGTTCGTCGATGAAGATGATCGCTGGGGCGTTCTTGCGGGCGGCATTGAACAGCCGCCGGATCCGCGCCGCGCCGACGCCGGCGAACATCTCCACGAACGACGCCGCCGACTGGGCGAAGAAGGTCGCGCCCGACTCGTGGGCGACCGCCTTGGCCAGCAGCGTCTTTCCGGTCCCGGGCGGGCCGTACAGCAGGACGCCCTTGGGAACCTTCGCCCCGATCGCCTTGAACCGCTTCGCGTCACGCAGGTAATCGACAATCTCGCGCAGCTCCTCCTTGGCCTCGTCGGAGCCGGCGATGTCGTCCCAGGCGATCGGCGGAGCCGAGTCGGGCTTCAGCTTCTCCGGCCGCGTCTTCGGCATCATCCGCATCAGCGCGACGACGGCGATGACGATGAACAGCATCAGGATGATTGGCGCCCAGTCGTGCAGCCAACTCCAGAAGTCTGTGTACCCCAAGAACGCAGCGAACATCTCAGACCTCCATCGGCCGGATCACCGGATCACTGAACCCGTTGTAGCCGATTATTCGGCGAGTAGTGGCGGCCAACCTTCGCGCACGGCACCCCGTCGACGATCACCACGTCGGCGGTGAAGTCGTTCTGTCCCCGGATCAGCGAGGACCCGACGCCGTAGGCGTCGACCGGCACGTCGGCCGCCTCGAACTCGGCGATCCGTGCTGCTGTGAAGCCGCCGCTGGCCACGATCTTGACCCTGCCGAATCCCTCGGCATCGAGCGCGCCCCTGACCTTCTGGACCAGGCGCGGGTTCACGCCCGTGGGTTTAAAGTCGGCCATCTCCTCGAACACGGAGCGGTCGACGAGGGTCTCGGAGGTGTCGAGCCGAACCCCCCACAGCTTGTCGCCGAGCACGCGGGCGACCTCCAGCGCCGTCTTCACCGAGTCGTTCTCCCAGTCGACGAGCACCGTGACGTTCATTTGGTCATGAAAGTGGGCGGCGAACACCTCGGCGGCGCGGACCGTGTTGCCGCCGTAGGCCGCGATCAGCCCGTGGGGGACGGTCCCGATCCCCAGGCCGCCCCACCACGATGCCTGGGCGTCGGTGGAGACGCCGACCGAGCCGGCCACGTGCGCGGCCCAGCCGTCGCCGGTCTGCACGAGCCAGTGGTCGTGGCGGGCGGGGAAGTAGAAGATCGGCTTGCCCTGCGCGGCCGCCACGACCTCGGCGACGTTGCGCATGATCAGTGAGCGCCGGGCCAGCGACCCGAGGTAGACGGTCTCCAGGTGGGCGAACAGGCTGTAGTCGCCCTCGATCGTCATCACCGTCTCATGCGGGGCGATCGCGTCGCCCTCGTGCAGCGCCTTGACGACGAGCTCGCCCCAGCCGTTCACCCACTCGCCGTCGCGCTCGTGGCCCGCGCACAGCTTCAGGATCGCGATCGCCTCGTCGATCCCGCCGAGCAGCGAGTCGCGCTTCTGGAAGATCTGCATCGTCACCCGCGGGTGATGGTTCTCGGCCTCCAGCAGCTGCTTCGTGTACACGAAGTAGGCGTCGGAGTAGTAGCCGGATCGAATCCGCCCGACGGGCAACCGGAACACCTCCGGTGCCAACCGTGCGCGGGTCGCCTCCGGCATGAGGCGCGAGTCTAATAGGGTCAACCGCCATGGCCGATCAGGACTTCCCGCACGCCTCGCTGATCGAAGGCGTTCGCTTCACGGCGCAGGTGGCGGTGCCGAACGTGGTGCAGGGGCTCTTCCGCCGCCGCCGCAGCGCCGTCGCAGTGGCCTCCCGGACCGGCGCCGACGGGCTCGCTTACGGGTTCATGGCCTCGCTGAAGCGCAGCTATGGCAACGGCCCGCTGTGGATTCGCGTGGCCAAGGATCAGGCGCTGCTCGTGCTCGGCGACGAGGCGATCCGCAAGGTACTGGAGCGCTCGCCCGATCCGTTCGCGTCCGACCCAGAGCCGAAGAAGAGCGGGATGGCGCACTTCCAGCCCGACGCACTGACGATCTCCCGCAACCCGGAGTGGAAGGACCGCCGGCGGTTCACCGAGAGCGTGCTCGATTTCGGCCAGGCTCTCGGCGACCGCTTCGCCGCCGTCGCGGCGCAGGCGGGCGCGGCGCTGCCGCCGTCGTTCGGCTGGGACGAATTCAACGAGGCCGTGCGGCGTGTCACCCGCCGGGTGATCCTCGGCGACGGAGCCGCCGAGGACGCCGAGATCTCCGAGCTGCTCGGGCAGCTGATGGACAAGTCCAATCCGCCCGGCTCGGGATCGGCTGAGCTGTTGTCGCGGTTCAGCGAGCGCCTCGGCGCGTACGTCGAGGCGGCCGAGCCGGGCAGCCTCGTCGCGACGTTCGCCGACGCCCCGGTCACCGAGCTGACGAAGCCGGCCGGCCAGGTGGCCCACTGGTTGTTCGCGCTCGGCGACACGCTGGCGATCAACGCGATGCGCTGCCTGGCGCTGCTGGCCGCCCACGACGAGGTCCGCCAGCGGGCGATCGCCGAGCTGGGGGGCGCCGACCCGGCCACCGCCGCCGGTCTCGACGCGGGCGTCCTGCTGGAGGCGAGCCTGCTGGAGGCGATGCGCCTGTGGCCGACAACGCCGATGCTCTCCCGTGAGCTGATCAGCGACATCGAGTGGGGCGCCGTGAAGGTCCCGAAGGGCACTCAGGTTCTGGTCGTCAACAGCTTCAACCACCGTGACCGTGAGGCGCTGCCGTACGCCGATCGGTTCGCGCCCGAGGAATGGCTGCCAGACGGCGACGCTCGCGGGCGATGGGCGTTCAACCACTTCAGCCACGGCCCGCAGGTCTGTCCCGGCGTGGGCCTCTCGCTGCTGGTCGGCAAGGCGTTGCTGGCCGCGCTGCTGCGCGACCGCGTCATCACCGCGACCGGCACCGCGATCGTCGCCGGCAAGCCGATGCCGCACGGCCTCGACTTCTTCTCGCTGGCCTTCGCGGCCGACCCTGCTTGACA
Source organism: Solirubrobacteraceae bacterium (assembly GCA_035552615.1). Lineage (GTDB taxonomy): Bacteria > Actinomycetota > Thermoleophilia > Solirubrobacterales > Solirubrobacteraceae > Palsa-465. The sequence continues at coordinate 3,989 of DASZLC010000073.1, read as the reverse complement.
GGCTGGTAGGGTCATCTACGCGATGCTCTGCATCACTCGAACCCGACCGTAACTCCCTCGCGGGCCGCCGTCGCCCGCGTCCGACTGGTCCCCCGTTCGAGCCGTGAGAGTGAGCCATGAAGTCGTATCGGCGCGTTCTGCGCCACAGAGATTTCCGATACCTGTTCCTTGGTCAGGCCGCGAGCACGACCGGCGACCGCGTCGTGCTCGTCGCGCTGGCGCTGTACATCACGCAGCGCACGGGCTCGGCCACCGATCTCAGCGTGATCCTGGCCGCACAGGCAACGCCGCTGATCGTGCTGATCCTGCTCGGCGGCGTGCTCGCCGACCGGTTGCCTCGCCATCGAGTGATGGTGTGCACCGACCTCGTGCGCGCCGCGGTGCACGCGCTGCTCGCCGTGCTGATCCTCTCCGGGGCTCCGCCGCTGTGGGAGCTGGCCGCGATCGAGGCGGTCTACGGCGGCGCCATGGCCTTCTTCCAGCCTGCCTACAACGGCCTGCTGCCGCAGACGGTGCCCGAGGAGCTGATGCAGGACGCCCGCGCGCTCACCGAGGCCGTGTTCTGCCTGGCCGTGCTCGTCGGTCCGGTCCTCGGCACGGCGATTGTGCTCGGGATCGGCGCGGGCGAGGCGTTCGCCGTCGACGCGGCGACGTTCCTGATCAGCGCGGCACTGCTGATGCGGGTCCGGCCCCGTGCCCGCGGTGCGGTCGGCGCGAAGGCGTCCGTGCTCCAGGACCTGCGGCGCGGCTTCGACGAGGTGCGCTCGCGTCCATGGGTGTGGGTCATCATCGCCGCGTTCACCGGGGCGGTGCTGTGCGTGTTCGCGCAGTGGTACACGCTGGCGCCGGTGATCGCGCGCGATCACTATGGGCACGCCGGCCTGTTCGGCGTGCTGGAGAGCTGCGCCGGCGCCGGCGCGGTGATCGGCGCCGCGCTCGGAATGCGCTGGCGGCCGCGGCGGCCGATGCTCGTCGGCCTGCTGCTGGTGCTGGCCTGGCCGGTGCAGAACCTCACGCTGGCGGTCGGGCTCCCGGTCGCGGTCGTCGCCGTCTGCTCGGCGGCCACCGGCTTCGGCTTCTCGCTGTTCGGCGTGTGGTGGGAGACCGCGCTGGCGCAACACATTCCGCCGCCCGTGTTGTCGCGTGTCAGCTCGTACGACTGGATGGGCTCGCTGGGACTGCTGCCTGTCGGATACGTCATCGCCGGACCGCTCGCTGCCGCGCTCGGGGCGCGCGTTGTGCTCGGCGCCGGCGCCGTTCTCGGGTTCGCGATGCTGGCGGCGGCGCTGCTGTCGCGCACGGTGCGCGAGCTGCCGTCTCAGCCCAGGAGTTCGCGCGCGATGTCGGTGTAAAACTCGGCGGCGAAGCCGAGGTCGCGCACGTCGATCCGCTCGTCGGCGTTGTGCATCAGCGGCTCCGACTCCAGCAGCGGCTGATGTCGCTGCGGGAAGAAGCCGTACGCGATGCACTCGGGGAACGCGGCGCGGAAGTGGCTGGAGTCCGAGAACCCGGGGAGGATCAGCGGCACCGTGGCGGCGCCGGGGTCCTGGGCCCGGATCCAGCCGTCGATCGCGCTCATCAATTCGGAGCTGACCGGTGAGCTGTTCCCGAACACCTTCTCGGTGAACTCGATCTCCAGCGTGCCGGCGAGCTCGCCGAGCACCGACCGGATGCGCTCCAGCGCCGCATCCTCCCCCAGGCCCGGGGGGACCCGGCAGTCGATCTTCAGCGACGCGCGTGACGGGATCACGTTGATCTTCTTCGACGCCTCCGCCATCGTCGGGGTGAGGGTCACGCCGAGCATCGGCTCGACGAGGATCTGCAGCGCCGGGGACACCTCGCCGATCGCCGCGATGGCGGCGGCGGGGTCGGCCGGGTCGAAGCCGAGCCCGGAGAGCAGCGCGGCCGGCGCCTCGGTCATCACGAACGACAGCTCCGCGTCGGCGAGCCGCTGCAGCACGGCGCCGAGCTTCAGCAGCGCGTTGTCGCCCGTGCGCGGGATCGAGGCGTGGCCGGCGACGCCGTGGGCGGTGACCTTGAAGCGGAAGATGCCCTTCTCGGCGCAGCAGACGCCGTAGCGTCGTTGCCCCCCGAACTCGAACACCCCGCCGCCGCCCTCGTTCAGCAGCATCTCGCAGCGGACCTTGTCGGGATGCTCGGTCACCAGGTACTGGGCGCCGAACTCGCCGCCGGTCTCCTCGTCGGCGACGAAGACGAGCTTCAGCGCCCCGCGGGCCGGACGCCAGCCGGCGCGGGCCAGGGCGGCGCCGGCGACCGCCTCCGCGGCCACCTGATTCTTCATGTCGATCGTGCCGCGGCCCCACATGTACCCGTCGGCGATCTCGCCCGACCACGGATCGTGGGTCCACTCGCTCGCGTCGGCCAGCACCGTGTCGACGTGGCCGAGATACACCATCGTCGGGCCGTCGGCGTGCTCGCCGGCGAGCGTGGCGACCAGGTTCGCCCGCGCCGGGGTGGCGGCCAGGATCTCGGTGTGAAAGCCGGCCTGAGCCAGGAGTGCCTCCAGGTACTCGATCGCTGGGCGCTCGTCGCCCGGCGGGTTCACCGTGTTGAAGCGGATCAGCCGCTGGAGCACCTCGATGGTCTCCGCCTCCAGGTCGCTCATCGCCTATGAGGCTAGACGAGATGATCGACCCCGTACGATCCCGCCGTGCTCCTCGACGACGACCTGGCGCTGGCCCTGGCGCTCGCCGACGACGCCGACGAGCTCACGATGAAGCGCTTCCGCGCGTCGGACCTGGCGGTTGAGACGAAGCCGGACCTGACGCCCGTGACCGAGGCCGACCGCGCCGTCGAGCAGCGGCTACGCGAGCGGCTGGCCGCCGAGCGGCCTGGCGACGCCGTCATCGGCGAGGAGTACGGGGAATCGGCCGGCTCCGGCTCGCGCCGCTGGATCCTTGACCCGATCGACGGAACGAAGAGCTACGTGCGCGGGATGGCCACCTGGTCGACGTTGATCGCACTTCGGGACGGCGGTGAGACCGTGCTCGGCGTCGTCTCGATGCCGGCCATCGGGCAGCGCTGGTGGGCGCGGCGGGGTGGCGGCGCGTTCGCCGGCGGCCGCCCGGTCCACGTCTCCCGAGTGCGCGCCCTGGCCGACGCGCAGATGGCCTGGGGCGGGATCGAGGACTGGGACGCGGTCGGCCGCACCGACGCGCTGCTCACGCTCGCTCGCGCCTGCTGGCGCACGCGCGGCATCGGCGACGCCTGGCAGTACATGCTGGTGGCCGAGGGTGCCGCCGAGATCGCCGCCGACCCGGAGGCGAAGCTCTGGGACCTCGCGCCGATGCAGGTGATCGTCGAGGAGGCCGGCGGCCGCTTCAGCGACTTCTCGGGTGTCGCCCGGCCCGACGGCGGCAGCGGGCTGGCCACCAACGGCCAGCTTCACGACGAGGTGTTGGCGATCCTCGGCCGCACGGGCTGAGCGGCCACAGCAGCACCGAACCGACAACAACCAGGAACGTGATCACGGAGCAGCGTCTCGACGCATGAGTTCGTAACGATCGCTACTAATTCATCGTGTCACCCGACCGGCCGGGTTGCCCGCGCTGAACGGGCTGGGGAAGGGGGTGGCGGGCCGCCCGGTCTTGGCTGGCCGTCGATGTCGATCGGCGACGCCGTCGTTAACCGGAATCTCGATCTGTTGGACGGCGCGAGATTCCGTGGCGTGTCGCCCGCCGACACATATTGGAATCTCGACCGCGGCCGGCCGTCGAGATCGCGGTTAACGACGAGACACGACTGACGCCGTCCCAGTCACCCCCTTTTCCAGCAGTCGTTCAGCGTCGGCACCCCGGCCGCCTTGAGACGGAGGGCGACGGGACCCCGCGGACGACGGGAACGCCGACAGATGGCACGACAGCGCCATCACGTAGCTCAGGTCGCAGATCGGCCGCGACCGTGGTGCGAAATGAGCAAGGTTCGGTCGGCCGGGATGGTCGTGGTCGCGCCACGCCGTATCGACGTGG
>DASZLC010000072.1:0-3572 GCA_035552615.1 Solirubrobacteraceae bacterium | reverse complement strand
ATCCACGCGAACGGCAAGAAGTACAAGTCCTACCGGATGACGCTGGTGATCAACTCGGCGCTCGGCGAGTACTACGGCGTCCAGGGGACGACCTGGCGCACCCCGCCGATCCTCAACCACCCGACCCAGACGCAGGTCGTCGACGGCAAGAACCTGCTGGAGTACTTCAACGGGTCGAAGCTGTCGCTGGTGGCCTGGAAGACCCCGACGGCCGTGTACTGGATCTCCAACAGCCTCAGCGACACGATCCCGAACCATCAGCTCGAGGCGATCGCAGCGTCGCTGAAGCTGCATAAGTAGGGATTTTTAGTGCCGGCCGTCACCGACGTACATCGGGCGCGGCCGCCGTGGCCGGGGTGTGTACCCTCACGCCTTCGATGAGCGCCGAACGCGAACCTGTCGCCGTCATCGGCACCGGCTACGTCGGCCTGGTGACCGCCGCCGGATTTGCCGAGCTCGGCAACGTGGTGGGGTGCGTCGACGTCGACGCCGACAAGATCGCCCGCCTGAAGCGGGGCGAGGTCCCGATCTACGAGCCTGGCCTCGCCGAGTCACTCCAGCGCTCCGCCGACCGGCTGCACTTCGGCACCGAGCTCGCGCCCGCGCTGGAGCACGCGCGGCTGCTGTTCGTCGCCGTCGGCACGCCCCCGACCTACTCGGGAGACGCCGACCTGTCGGCGGTGAACGCGGTCGTCGGCTCGATGCCCGCCTCCGATCGCCACGCGCTCGTGATGAAATCGACCGTTCCGGTCGGCACCGGGAAGGTGATCAGGCGGATCTTCGAGGAGCAGGGCAAGGCCGGCTTCGCCTACGTTTCCTGCCCCGAGTTCCTGAAGGAGGGCTCGGCGCTGGCGGACTTCCGCGCGCCCGACCGCGTCGTCGTCGGTGACGACGGCGACTGGGCCGGCGATGCCGTCGTCGACCTGTACAGCCCGCTGAACTCCCAGCTCGTGCGCACCGACGTGGCTAGCGCCGAGATGATCAAGCTGGCCGCCAACGCCTTCCTGGCCACGAAGATCTCGTTCATCAACGAGATCGCCAACGTCTGCGAGGAGACCGGCGCCGACGTGCTCGAGGTCGCCCGCGGGATGGGCCTCGACCAGCGGATCGGCACGCACTTCCTCCGGCCCGGTATTGGATTCGGCGGAAGTTGTTTTCCCAAAGATGTCTCGGCGCTGAAGCAGCTGGCGGGCAACAGCGGGTACCACTTCCAGCTGCTGACGGCGGTGATCGAGGTCAACGAGCTGCAGAAGCGGCGGGTCATCTCGAAGCTGCAGAAGTACCTGGGCTCGCTCGTCGGCAAGTCGGTGGCGCTGCTGGGGCTGGCCTTCAAGGCCGACACCGACGACATGCGCGAGGCGTCGTCGTTGGTCCTGGCGGCCCGGCTTCAAGCCGACGGCGCCCACGTGCGGGCATTCGATCCGATCGCCGAGCGGGAGGCGCGCAAGATGATGGTCGGCATCGAGTTCGCAAGCTCTGCGCTCGACGCGGTGCAGGGCGCCGACGCGGTCGTGCTGGTCACCGAATGGCCCGAATTCCGTGGGCTCGACTGGGCTGAAGTGGCGCGGGGGATGACGGGATCGACGGTGATCGACGGCCGGAACTTCCTCGACCCCGAGGCCGTCCGGGCGGCCGGGCTCGTGTACGAAGGCATCGGCCGGTAGGCTCCGCGGCGAATGCAGGCCCTGATTCTGGTCGGAGGCGAGGGGACTCGGTTGCGGCCGCTGACCTCCACTCAGCCGAAGCCGGCCGTCCCGCTGGTCAACCAGCCGTTCATGGCGTACATGCTGGAGTGGCTGCGCGGCCACGGCGTCGACGACGTGATCCTGTCGTGCGGGTTCATGCCCGACGGGATCCGCGCTGTGCTCGGCGATGGCTCCTCTCTGGGGATCACGCTGCGCTACATCGAGGAGCCGACCCCGCTCGGCACCGGCGGCGCGCTGAAATACGCCGAGGACGTGCTGGACGAGGAGTTCCTGATGCTGAACGGTGACGTGCTGACCGACATCGACGTCGGCGCCCAACTGGCCCAGCACCGCGAGACCGGCGCGCGGGCGACGCTGGCGCTGATCGGCGTTGAAGATCCGTCCGCCTACGGGCTGGTGCGCCTGAACGCCGACCACTCGGTGCGTGGCTTCTTGGAGAAGCCGAAGCCCGAGGAGATCGATACGAACCTCGTCAACGCCGGCGTGTACGTCCTGCACCGCAGCGTGCTGGACGGAATGGCCCCAGCGGGCACGAAGATCTCGATCGAACGCGACCTGTTCCCGACGCTGGTCGGCGGCGGGCTGTTCGGCTACGAGGCCGACGGGTACTGGATGGACATCGGCACCCCCGACCGTTATCTACAGGCGACACGCGAAATCCTCGACCGCCACGTCCACACGCTGATTGGCGAGCGGGTCACGAAGGCGGGGGGAAAGCTCGTCGCGGGCTCTCAGATCGACGGCGAGGTAGCGACGCCCGCCGTGCTCGACCCGGGCTGCGAGATCGCCGCCGGCGCCCGCATCGGGCCGCACTCCGTACTCGGGCGCGGCGTGCGCCTGGCCGAAGGCGCCGAGGTGACGGCATCGGTGCTGCTGGAGGGCGTGATCGTCGGCCGCCGGGCCACGGTCCGCGACTCGATCGTCGGCCGCGAGGTCGAGATCGGCGCCGACTGCGTGATCGCGAATCACGTCATGCTCGGCGACAGGGTGAAGCTTGGCGCCGGGAACATCCTTGGCGCCGGGGCGCGAATCTCTCCGGGCGTCGAACTGCCGGCGGGCGCGATCAAGGTATGAGCCCGACCACCGAACTCACGGCGGCGGCCATCTACGCGGTCGACCGCTCGCGGGAGATCGACGATGTCGTCTCCCTGCCCGAGCAGCTGCGCGACGCGCTGTGGCGGGTCGAGTCGGCGAACCTCAGCGCGCACGACGCCGTCGGCGGGATGGTCGTCGCCGGGATGGGCGGCTCGGCGATCGGCGGCTCCCTGGCCCGCGAGGTGCTGGGCGACCGCGCCTCGCGGCCGATCGCGATCGCCCGGGACTACGGCCTGCCGGGTTGGACGACCCCCGAGACCACCGTGCTGTGCTCCAGCTACTCCGGCAACACCGAGGAGACGCTGGCCGCCTACGAGGCGGCGGGCGCACTCGGAGCGCGGCGGATCGTCGCCACCACCGGCGGCAAGCTGGCCGAGGCGGCGCGGGCCGAAAAGGTTCCTGTGATCCCGCTGCCGGGCGGCTTCCAGCCGCGCGCCGCGGTCGCCTACGGCCTGGTGATCGCGCTGGAGGTGGCCGGCCTGTCCGGCGCCGGCGAGCGCCTGCACGCCGAGATCGACGTCGCCGCCGGTCACGCCGAGCGCCTGCTCAACGCCTGGGGCCCGGACGCCCGCGACGACGCGCTGCCGAAGGAGCTGGCGCGCGGATTGCACGGCACCGTGCCGCAGATCGTCGGCGCGGGGCTCACGTCGCCGGTCGCCTACCGGTGGAAGTCGCAGCTCAACTGCAACGCCAAGGTCCCCGCGTTCTGGTCCGAGCTCCCGGAGCTCGACCACAACGAGATCGTGGGGTGGGAGGGAGCGTCTGAGTTCG